>NZ_LJHU01000001.1 GCF_001295975.1 Brevundimonas sp. AAP58
CCCCGCCGCTGCGGCCGGAGAGCGACCGGCGGGCGCTGATTGAGGCGGTGCGGGACGGGCTGATCGAGGCGATCACTTCGGCTCATGCGCCGGCGCCGGCCGAGGACAAGCGGCGGCCGTTCGCGGAGGCCGCGCCGGGGGCGGTGGGGCTGGAGACGCTGCTCCCTGCGGCGCTCACGCTGCATCACGAGGAGGGGATCGACCTGCTGGACGTGTTGCGCCCCCTGACCGAAGGACCGGCGAGCTTGCTGGGGTTGGAGGCGGGGAGGTTGGCGCCGGGCGCGCCGGCCGATCTGGTGCTGTTCGATCCGGGAGCACCGGTGATCGTGGACGCGGACGCGCTGAGGTCCAAGTCGAAGAACTCGCCCTTCGACGGGCGGCGGCTCCAGGGCCGGGTGGCGCGGACGGTCGTCGCCGGACGGACCGTCCACGCCCTCTAGGGGCTTACGAAGCCGGGAGCGCCTTCAGGTCGGCGTCGATGGCGTCGATGGTGGCCTGGGTGATCATGCCTTGGGACAGCGGCATCACCTGAGCGAGCGTCATGTCCTCGAACTGCGGGCGCATGGGGTGGGCACCGACGCCCGGCAGGTGCTTTTCCATGACCTCGGCCGTCTGAGGATTGTTCAGCAGGTCCTTGATCGGACTGGCGATCGTCGGACGAGCCGTGGCCGTCGCGGTGTGATTGGCGTGATTGGCGTGGTTTGAATGGTCCTGGGCAGGCGCGGCCTGCTGGGCCACGGCGGCCGGGGCGATGGCGAGGACAGCGGCGGCGAGAAGGAGGGACTTCATGGATCAGGCTCCGTTTGGGGAAGGCGCAGATGATCCTGAAATCGCGACAGGCTCAAGACACGCGCTTCCGCTTCAGGCCCGGCGGCGCTAATCACGCCGGATGACCGACACTCTGACCAATCCGAAGCTGATCCAGGGGCGCACCGGGCCCTGGGAGATCGTCATGGGCCTGGAGATCCACGCCCAGGTGGCGTCCAAGGCCAAGCTGTTCTCCGGCGCGGCCGTGGGCTTTGGCGCGGGACCGAACGAGCAGGTGTCGCTGGTCGACGCGGGCTTTCCCGGCATGCTGCCGACGCTGAACCGCTTCTGCGTCGAACAGGCGGTCAAGACGGGGCTGGGCCTGAAGGCCAAGATCAATAACAAGAGCCAGTTCGACCGGAAGAACTATTTCTATCCGGACCTGCCGACCGGCTATCAGATCAGCCAGCTGTATTTCCCGATCGTCGGCGAAGGCGTGGTCGAGGTCGAGGCCGAGGACGGCAGCTTCTTCAACGTCGGCATCGAGCGGCTGCACCTGGAGCAGGACGCCGGCAAGCTGATCCACGACCTGTCGCCGACCGAGAGCTATGTCGACCTGAACCGAGCGGGCACGGCGCTGATGGAGATCGTGTCGAAGCCCGACCTGCGCAGCCCCGAGGAGGCCGTCGCCTACGTCAAGAAGATCCGGACCATCCTGATCTATCTGGGCACCTGCGACGGCGACATGGAGAAGGGCAATCTGCGCGCCGATGTGAACGTCTCGGTGCGGCGGCCCGGCGAGCCGTTCGGCACGCGCTGCGAGATCAAGAACGTCAACAGCTTCCGCTTCATTTCTCAGGCGATCCAGTACGAGGCGCGCCGCCAGATCGAGATCCTGGAGGACGGCGGCTCCATCATTCAGGAGACCCGGCTGTTCGACCCGGTGAAGGGCGAGACGCGGTCGATGCGGTCCAAGGAGGAGGCGAACGACTATCGCTACTTCCCCGACCCCGACCTGCTGCCGCTGGAGCTGGAACAGGCGTGGATCGACGAGATCAAGGCGAACCTGCCCGAGCTGCCGGACGAGAAGCGGCGGCGGCTGATGGAGCAGTATGGGCTGTCGCAGTACGACGCCGTCGTCCTGATCTCCGAACAGGCCAAAGCTGACTACTTCGAGGCGGCCGCCAAGGGGCGCGACGCCAAGCTGGTGGCCAACTGGGTGACCAACGAGCTGTCGGCGCGGCTGGCTGCGGACGGCAAGGACTTCTCGGAGAGCCCGGTGCCGGCGGCGCACATCGCCGAGCTGGTGGCCCTGATCGAGGATGGGACCATCTCCTCCAAGATCGCCAAGGAGGTGTTCGACCACGTCTGGAACGGCGAGGGCTCGCCCGCCGAGGTGGTTGAGAGGCACGGCCTGAAACAGGTCACCGACACCGGCGCCATCGAGAAGGCCGTCGACGAGATCATCGCCGCCAATCCGGACAAGGCCGCCGCCGTCGCCGAGAAGCCCCAGGCGATCGGCTGGTTCGTCGGTCAGGTGATGAAGGCGACCGGCGGCAAGGCCAACCCTGCGGCCGTCAACGACATCCTGAAGGCAAAGCTCGGGGTCTGAACGCGAAAGGCCCGCCCGGATCGCTCCGGCGGGCCTCGTCGCTTATCGCCGAACCTAACCTAGTTGTTCAGCAGCGATATGATCACGCCCGTGGCCAGAGCCGCAAGGACGATGTCCCCCGTGTCCGTGCGGTAGTAGCCATAGCCGCGCGGCGGCGGAGCGTAGCCGTAGCGGTGATAGTCCCGCACATACCAGCGGCCGCGATAGTCGTAGGGAATGACCGCCCCGCGATACCAGCGGCTGCGATGACCATAGGCGTTGCCATAGGGCGGGCCATAGTAGCGGCGGTGGTCGTAACGATGATCTCGGCGGTGATCACGACGCCAGTCGCGGCGATCCTCTCGACGTTCCCAGCGCTCGTAGCGACCGTCGCGATCGCGGTCGCCGCGCCAATGCTGGGCTGAGGCCGCCATCGGCGCGGCCACGGCTGCGAAGCCTGCAAGAGCGCTGACAATGAGAGTTCTCGTCTTCATGCTCGTCCTCCTTACAAGCCCGCGCCCGGCCTTGGCTCGCGCGCGGGAAAAGCCCGACTGCCCGCCACTGTCGAAAGCCCGGGATGAATGGCCGCTGAACGGCGCGTTTAGGTTTCGGCGTTCCGGGCCTTGCGCGGGATCGCGCTTCGGGTTCGATTGCCGCCCGGGCGTTATCTCGCGCTTCGCGTCGAATGAGTTGAGGAGCCTTCCATGGTGTCGATTCGGTTGGGTATGGCGGTCGCGAGCGCGGCCCTGTTGGCAGTCTGCGGACCGGTCCTGGCGCAGACGCCCGGCGACGCGGCGGTTTATCAGCAGCCGCCTGCGCCCATTGCCGACATTCTCGATACCGAACCGACGCCTGTCGCCAGCCTGGGGCCGGACCGGCAGCGGCTGGCCCTGTTTGGAAGGGCGAATCTGCCCCCGATTTCGGAGCTGGCCGAGCCGTCGCTGAGGCTGGCGGGATACCGGATCAATCCCCGGAATAATGGCCCGGCGAACGGGCGGATCGCGTGGCTGACCTCCATCACCTTCAAGGATGTGACCAGCGGAGCCGAGGTCGCCGCCGCCCTGCCGACCGGTTCGCGCTTTATCTCGCCGACCTGGTCGCCGGATGGGGGCAAGGTGGCGATCCTGAGGGATGCTCCCGACGGCCTGGAGCTGTGGGTCGTCGATGCGCGCACGGGCGCGGCCTCGGCCCTTACGGGAGCCGTGGTCAATGCGGCGGCTGGAGCCGGGATGGAATGGGCGCCGGACAGCCGCTCCATCCTGTTCCGCGCGGTTCCGACCGGCCGGGGGCCGGCACCGGTCGCCGATGCCGCTCCCACCGGACCAATCGTCGAACAGACCGGCGGCTCGGCCCGTCCGGTACGGACCTACCAGGACCTGCTGGGCAGTCCGGCGGACGAACGGCTGTTCGACCACTACTTCACCGCCCAGCCGACGCTGGCCAGCCTGGACGGCCGGCTGACGCCGGTGGGCGAGCCTGGAATCGTGCTCGGGGCGTCGATCTCCCCGGACGGGCGCTACATCCTGCAGACGCGGGTCAAGCGGCCCTACAGCTATGCCACGCCGGCGGGCCTGTTCCCGACCGACATCGTGGTGACGGACATGACAGGGCGGGTGGTGCACCGGGTGGCGGACCTGCCGCTGCGCGACAATATCCCGCCGCCTTTCGACGCCGTGGCGACCGGACCGCGCTCTGTCAGCTGGCGTGCCGATGCGCCCGCGACGCTCGTCTGGGCCGAGGCGCAGGACGGGGGCGACCCACGCGGACAGGCCGAGGTGCGCGACCGGGTCTTCATGCAGGCTGCGCCGTTCAGTGCGGCGCCGACGCGGCTGATCGATCTGCCGGAGCGCTATGCCGGAGCCAGCTGGGGCCGGGACGACACGGCCATCGTCTACAGCCGCTGGTTCAACACCCGCCACGAGACCCGCTTCCTGGTCGATCCCTCCAATCCGGGCGAGGGCCGGGTGATCGTCGAGCGGAACTATCAGGACCGCTACAACGACCCGGGCACGCCGCTGACCGAGCCCAATGCGGCGGGACGGCCGGTCATGACTTTCGCGGGCGAGGGCCGGACCATCCTGATGGACGGGCCGGGCGCCACGCGGCAGGGCGAGTTTCCCTTCCTGGCGCGTGTGAACCTGGACACTGGCGAACGGACCGAGCTGTGGCGCTCGGCGCCCGGCAGCTATGAGACCATCGTCGGCCTGCTGGACGACGATGGTCGCCGGTTCGTTTCGCGGCGGGAGACCCAAGCGGCTCCGCCCAACATGGTCATCCGCGATCTGGACGCGGCCGAGCCCCAGGCTTTGACGACCTTCCCCGATCCGGCGCCGCAACTGGCCGGGGTGACGCGCCAGACCATCACCTACAGCCGCGCCGACGGGGTACAGCTGTCGGGCACGCTGTATCTGCCCGCCGGGTATGACGCGGCGCGCGACGGGCCTCTGCCGCTCGTCATGTGGGCCTATCCGGCGGAGTTCACGGATGCGGCGGTCGCGGGTCAGGTGGTCGATACCAACAACCGCTTCGTGCGGCCGGGCGGGTCCAGCCACCTGTTCCTGCTGACCCAGGGCTATGCGGTGCTGGACGACCCCTCCATGCCGATCGTCGGCGTGGAGGGGGCCGAGCCCAACGACACCTACATCGAACAGCTGTCGGCCAGCGCCCAGGCGGCGGTCGACGCCGTCGTCGGCATGGGCGTAGCGGATCGCAACCGCATCGCCGTCGGCGGCCACAGCTACGGCGCCTTCATGACGGCGAACCTGCTCGCCCACACCGATCTGTTCCGGGCCGGAATCGCGCGGTCGGGGGCCTATAACCGGACGCTGACGCCGTTCGGCTTCCAGGCCGAGCAGCGGACCTATTGGGAAGCGACCGACACCTATACGGAGATGTCGCCCTTCACCTACGCGAACCGGATCAACGAGCCGATCCTGCTGATCCACGGCGAGGCCGACGACAATTCCGGTACCTTCCCGGTCCAGTCCGAGCGCTTCTATGCGGCGCTGAAGGGTACGGGGGCGACGGCGCGCTATGTGGTGCTACCCTACGAGGCGCACGGCTATCGCGCCCGCGAATCAGTCGGGCATACCCTGTGGGAAATGGTCGGCTGGCTGGATCGCCATGTGAAGGCGGCACCCTCTGCGGAATAGGTCATGAGGCTATCCGCCAGCGGCGGACCCGGTACCTGACGTCATGACAAGCGCAACAAAGCCAGCGTGACGCGGCGCTTTTGCGCTTGTCCTCGCAATGGGACGCAGAACCCCAATCGGTCTGCGATCCTTATTGAGCTGAGCCCGGTCCTGCCGGTGGTCGGTTTCTTTTGCACGTATACCTCCGATGCCTTTTGATCTTGCGTCCGATCATTGGTGCCCGAACACTGGTGGTTGGTGGCTGACCTGTCCGGAGAGGTGGAATGCGGGTGCGAAGACTCATTGGTTTGGCGACGCTGGTTCTTTTTTCACTGACCTCGGCGTCGGGAGCGCAAGTTGTCAGTCCAGCGCCCGCGCCCGCACCGGGTTTTCAGGTCACCCGGCCCACCGTCGCAATTGTACCCAACCAGCCAGATCTTTCGCCGCCGAGCCTTCAACGCCTTGATGTGCCCGCGAGCCGCCGCATGACACTGGCACTTCCGCCCCCGAGACTGGCATCGGTCCGGGACGAAATACGGCGTTCGTCGCTCTATCTCGCCGAGATCGATGCGGCGGCTGTAGCCAATGCCCGGCAGGACGTCGTCGTTGCCTTGTCCAGCGAGGTTCGGGTCAACCTCTCTGCGCTTGTTCGGGAAACAAATCTGGCTGCCTCGACTGGTCTTGATGAACTCAGTCCGCAAGCGGCCCAATCATTGCTGGGCGGCCTACCGACCTTCAACACGGCCATCTTCGCCCTCGAGGATCGCCTTGTCGTGGTCAGGGAAGCGCTCGTTCCCTTTTCGTCAGCCACTTGCCGCAGTCAATCCAGAAGAATGCGGCGGCCGATGCTTCGTCAGTTCCTTGAGAAGGAGTGCTTCTCGCTAGCACCGCGTGAGACCTGGGCCGATGCCAGGCTTCCTCCCGGCCGTGACAGGGTATTTCGGACCGATGTGGCTCAGGGAGACGCTGTCACCCTGGCAGAAATCAATATTGCCGCCGAGTTTCAGGCAGAAATAGCCGACATTCGGGCTGAACTGGCTCGCGCGCCTTCTGACACCGAGTGGCTTCCCGGGCTCACAGTCGCAGCGGCTCGCGATCTATCGGATGAGGCGCTGCTGGACGCGGAGTTGAACGGCTCGTCGCGATTGATCATCCAGACGAGCGTTCTCCCATACGGCCCGCGCGTGACTGCTCCCTCCTCGACCCGTCCGCATGGCCCGGGGCCCCTGGGACAGTTCGTGGTCAGTGTTGATCCCGACATCGCGCGCACTGCCCCACCGCCTGCGCCGCTTTCATCGCAGCTGCGGAACTTCCTCATCCAGCCGTCTCCCCGTCTGCAGGCCTATGACGCGAGGATCCAAACCCGGCTGACCCAGGAACAGCTCGGCCGTGAACGACTAACGTTCGATGCGCCCGCCAATCCCCTCGATGTTCCAAGCGGAAATCGCAGCACGCTTTACGATGGAACGCGGGATTTACCCCGGCTCGACGCGCGCCGTCGTACCGGTGAAATCCTGGATGAGCGCTATCGCACCTTGCTTATGGGGCGAACCGTGCTTCAGCACTTTGGCGATGACTACCGGGTGTCGTTCGGGCGAAACGGACGGTGGCACGTCGGGTTCGAGTGGTGGGCGGGTTACGGCTACGGCCTCAGGTTCCCGTTTGAACTGGCAATGTCGAGCCGCGAGACGTTCCGCAGCGGAGCCACGGTAATGGCTCGCGGTGAGCCGCCTTTGTACACCGAAGCACTCAACGTTGATGTCTCGGTTACCGGAATTGCCAGGACCCGTGACGGCCGATCACCTTACGCCGATGCCGGTCTGCCGGCGCGACTTCATGCCGGTGATGCCGAGTTGTTTCTTGCAGCCTATGCGGGCTGCCGTCTCTACGGACGGGTCCCTATCGCCGGCAGCTTCGGTGTGCGTTGCCCGAGTTTCAGCGTGCCGGACGGGTGTGGCCCCAACGGCTGTTCGCCAAGCCCTGAGGAGTGCCGGGACAGTCCGTTCTGCGAGAACTTCATCCCGCGTCTGCAGTCGCGGCCCTGGCGTATGGGCGACATCACCGTGCCCGCTTCAATCCACGGCCTTGAACTCAACGCGGGGATTCTGCGCGCGGGCGCAGACCCGGGGATCGAAGCTTTGGCGATCGATACGCGCCTGAGTCTGCTCGCCGAGGCCGTATCGGGAGAGTTCCCGTCAGACGGCAGAGGATCCTGCCGTGGGATGAATCACATGCAGGCTAACACGCTGGTCGGCCCTGGGGAGTGTCGGCTTGTCTTCGCTCAACAGGATGTTCCCCGCATGCAACTGTCCGTCGTGCCGGACGCCGGTCGTGATGCCTCGTTGCGGCTAACCGATCCGCGTCTAGACCTTACGGTCGGCCTGGCACCCTTCATGGAGCTCTACGTCGTCTTCGATCTGAAGGTGTGGTCCAAGCGTTGGGATTGGCGCCTGCATCTCGGTCGGTTCGACATCGCCGCCACCTTTGACGCACATGACGGTACGCCCTCGCGCTTTGACGTCGGTGAATGTGACTTTGATTCACCAATCGCCGGAGACTGTCGTGGGGTCCGGCGTCAGATTAGCGATGTCCCCAGCTAACTGTCGAACAGCCTGAGCAATTTCGCGGGTCAACGCGTAAAGACTTGTGGCGGTGCTGGCAGTCTAACGATAACTTGTCTCCAGGTTGGCCGTCAGGCCAGGAGGCGGGATGGATCCGATCAATTTCAAGCGCCACCGCTTTCCGGCTGCCGTGATCGTTCAGGCGGTGCGCTGGTATTTCCGGTTCACGCTCAGCATTCGTGACGTCGAGGAGTTGATGGCCGAGCGCGGGGTCGAGGTCAGCCGCGAGGCGATCCGGTGCTGGGTGATCAAGTTCGGTCCTCTGATCGCAGCAAACCTGCGCCGTAACCGACCATCGCCCACGGGCCGGTGGCATCTCGATGAGGTCGTTGTGAAGGTCGGCGGCCGCCGGTTGTATCTGTGGCGGGCGGTCGATGACGAGGGCGAGGTGCTCGACGTCCTCGTCCAGAAGCGCCGGAACAAGCATGCGGCACTGAAGCTACTCAGGCGGTTGCTCCGCAGCACCGGCCTCCATCCGGAGGCCGTCGTCACAGATAAACTGGCGTCCTACAGAGCGACGATGAAGGTCCTGAACCTCCAGGGTCGCCACCGCCCTGGCGGGATGCGGGAGAACAATCGGGCTGAGAATTCGCACCTCGTGATCCGACGGCGAGAGCGCGAACAGCAGAAGTTCAAATCCCAGGGCTCAGCCCAGCGTTTCCTCTCTAGCCACGGTCCCATCTACAACGCGTTCAACCTCCAGCCCCACCTGATCTCCCGAGCCGGTCTCCGCACTCTGCGGGGGCAGGCAAACGACGCCTGGGCGGCGGCGACCCGAGCCGCCTGAAACGGGGAAGGGGAGGGGTAGTCTTCGAGTCGACGGACTTAACTTGTCAGTCCCAGCAGAACGGCTTCGTCGAGAGCTTCAACGGCAAGTTCCGGGACGAGTGCCTGAACGAAGAGGTGTTCACGACACTGGCGGAGGCCCGGGCTATCATCGGCCAGTGGCGACACGACTACAACCACGTCCGACCGCACTCCGCCCACGGCGGCCTCGCGCCGGAGACCGTGCGGCTGAACCATGCGGCCGGGCGGCTGCGCGACGTGAATAGCTGCGCCACCCGGCCGCTCCCACCGGAGCCCCAGATCAGCTATGAAGCCTGCGGACTCCCATTATGAGCGCGGGACCAGCGGGGGGCAGGTCACGACGGCCTGTTGTCGTACGGCGCAGCGCTCGATCGGTTGGACATAAGGCGTTTGCACCGGCCGGGCCGGCTCCGGGAGAACAACCGAGTCGAGAACTCTCACCTGCCGATCCGACGACGAGAACGACAAC
>NZ_LJHU01000010.1 GCF_001295975.1 Brevundimonas sp. AAP58
GGCTCGGCCACCAGCCCGCCGCCGCAGCCGATGTCGATCAGGCGCAGGCCCTCGAACGGGCGGAGGGCCCGGGGGTCGCGGCCGAAGCGGGCGGCGACCTGATCGCGGATGAAGCCCAGCCGCGCCGGGTTGAACTTGTGCAGCGGGGCGAACGGTCCGCGTGCGTCCCACCACTCCTCGGCTTGCGCCGAGAAGCGCGCTACGTCGGCGGGATCGATGGACGGGCCGTGCGCCTCGCCCTCGAAGCCTTGGGCGGCAAGGGGTTTGCGCATCGCGGAGGGGTCGTTAGAAGCGGCCATGGGCTGACAGGGTGAACCCCTTTTCGGAAGGCCGCGCAACAGGGAGACCCCGTCACGATGACGCGGCCAACAGCCTCTCGGCTGGTCATGAAGTTCGGCGGCACCTCCATGGGCGACCTGGAGCGCATCCGCCGCGCGGCCCGGATCGTCGCCGCCGAGGTGAAGGCCGGGCACGCGGTCGCCGTCGTGGTGTCCGCAATGGCGGGCAAGACCAATGAGCTGGTCGCCTGGACCGACGGCGCCGGTCCGCCGGCGCAGGGCATCCCCCTGTCGGACGACGAATACGACGTGGTCGTCGCCTCGGGCGAGCAGGTGACGGCGGGGCTCCTGGCCCTGACGCTTCGCAACATGGGCTTTCGCGCCCGGTCGATGATGGGCTGGCAGGTGCCGATCCTGACCGACGACGCCCACGGCAAGGCGCGCATCGAGGACATCCCCGGCGACGCCCTGGCCAACGCCGTCGACGGCGGCGAGATCGTTGTGGTCCCCGGCTTCCAGGGCGTGACCAAGGACGGGCGCATAACAACGCTGGGCCGGGGCGGCTCGGACACCTCGGCGGTGGCGGTGGCGGCGGCACTGGGCTGCGCGTGCGACATCTACACGGACGTGGACGGCGTCTACACGACCGACCCGCGCATCGAGAGCCGGGCGCGGCGGCTGGAGAAGGTCTCCTACGAGGAGATGCTGGAGATGGCGTCCCTGGGCGCCAAGGTGCTCCAGACCCGGTCGGTCGAACTGGCCATGGGCATGCGCGTGCCCGTCCGTGTCCTGTCCAGCTTCGTCGAGCCCGACGAGCACGGAAATCTTCCGCCGAAGTCCGGCACCCTGATCTGCGACGAGGAGGAAATCGTGGAGAAACGCATCGTGTCCGGCGTGACCATGAGCCGAGACGAGGCCCGGATCACGCTTCTGGGCCTGTCGGACCGCACCGACGCGCCCGCCGACGTCTTCACGCGCCTGGCCGAGGCCAACGTCAACGTCGACATGATCGTCCAGAGCCAGGCCCGCACCGAGGGCGCGGTCAACCTGACCTTCACGACGGGCCGCCGGGATGCCGCCCGCGCCGCCGAGCTGATGCGGTCGGCCCAAGGAGAGATCGGCTTCGCCGACCTGCGCGTCGACGAGGACGTGGCCAAGGTCTCGGTCGTCGGCGTCGGCATGAGGAGCCATGCGGGCGTCGCCCAGACCATGTTCCGGGCGCTGGCCGACAAGGGCGTCAAGTTCCAGGCGATCTCGACGTCGGAGATCAAGATCAGCGTCTTGATCGACGCCGCCTACGCCGAACTGGCCGTGCGGGCGCTGCATGCGGCCTATGGGCTGGAAGCGGTATAGGTTTGGCTGAGGCTGGCCTTATGTTGGGGCCGAGCAGGGAGACCGGATGGCCGTAGCGGGCGGAGCGATGACGAGGGGACCGCGCGTCCTCCTGCGCCAGATCCGCGAGGCGATGGCCGACGGCGGCCCGGCGCAGGGTCGTCTCGACGTCGTCGTCCGCACCATCGCCCAGTCGATGGTGGCCGAGGTCTGCTCCATCTATCTGCGTCGGGCGTCGGGCGAGCTCGAACTGTTCGCCACCCAGGGCCTGAACCCCGACGCCGTCCACCGCACACGGCTGAAGCCGGGTGAGGGCCTGGTCGGCGAGGTGGCGCGGCTGGCCCAGCCAATCAGCCTGTCGGACGCGCCCGCCCACCCCAGTTTCTCCTACCGGCCGGAGACGGGCGAGGATCCCTACCACGCCTTCCTCGGCGCCCCCCTGCTGCGCGGCGGCCGGGCGATCGGGGTGCTGGTCGTCCAGAACCGGGCCGAGCGTCGCTATGACGAGGATGAGGTCGAGGACATCCAGACCATCGCCATGGTGCTGGCCGAGACGGTGGCGTCTGGCGAGCTGCTGGCGGCCGACGAACTGCGCGATGTCGAACTGGCGCCCCACAGGCCCGAACGCATCAAGGGCCAACGGTTCGCCGAAGGGCTGGCCTACGGCCATGTCGTGCTGCATGAGCCCCCCCTGCCGCCCGAAAGGCTGCTGGCCGAGAACCAGCAGGTCGAGGAGATCCGGCTCCGCGAAGGGCTGAACGCGCTCAAGAAGTCCATCGACGACCTGCTGGACGGCGGTCAGGGCAAGCTGGCGGGTCAGTCGTTCGAGGTGCTCGAAACCTATCGCATGTTCGCCGACGACCGGGGCTGGAACCGGTCGCTGGAGGAGGCGGTGCGCGGCGGCCTGACCGCCGAGGCCGCCGTCGACCGGGTGAGGAACGAACACCGCGCCCGTTTCGCCCAGGCGCGCGACCCCTATATCCGCGAGCGGCTCCATGACTTCGAGGATCTGGCCAACCGGTTGCTGCGCATCCTGGCGGGCGACAATCCCAGCGAGCGAGAGCTACCCGACGACGCCATCCTGGTGGCCAAGAACCTGGGGCCGGCGGACCTCTTGGAATACCCCCGCGATCGCATCCGCGGCCTGTTGATGGAGGAGGGCTCGGCCGCCAGCCACGCCGCCATCGTGGCCCGGGCGCTGCAGATTCCCTGCGTCGGCCGTCTGCAGGGGGTGCGCGACCGGCTGAGCGAGGGCGACCTCGTCATCGTCGACGGCGAGACGGGCGAGGCGCATCTGCGGCCGCGCCCGGACATGCTGGACTCGGTCCGCTCGCGCATGGCCGTGCGCAGCCAGCGCCAGGCGGAGTTCGCCAAGCTGAGGGACACCCCGGCCGTCACGCTGGACGGCACGCGGATCACGCTCCTGACCAACGCCGGTCTGGCCGTCGATCTGGAGAACCTGGACGCCACCGGTGCCGAAGGCATCGGCCTGTTCCGCACCGAGTTCCAGTTCATGGTGTCCGAAGAACTGCCGCGCCTGAACTCCCAGACCGAGCTGTACAAGCTGGTGCTGGACGCGGCGGGCGGCCGGCCCGTCACCTTCCGGACGCTCGACATCGGCGGCGACAAGGTCCTGCCCTACATGGAGACGACCGAGCGGGAGGAGAATCCGGCGCTGGGGCGGCGCGCCATTCGCCTGGGTCTGGACCGACCGTCCCTGCTCCGGCTCCAGCTGCGCGCGCTTCTGGCCGCCGGGGCGGGGCGCGAGCTGCGGGTCATGTTCCCCATGATCGCCACGGTCGACGAATTCCGCGCCGCCCGAGACCTGGTCGACGTCGAGTGCGAATGGGCGCGGCGTCGGGGGCGGCCGCTACCGGCGCTTTTGCGGGTCGGAGCCATGATCGAATGCCCCAGCCTGCTGTGGCATCTGGACGCGCTCCTGCCGCTGACCGACTTCGTCTCGGTCGGGTCCAATGACCTGTTTCAGTACATGTATGCGGCGGACCGGACGAACCCCCTGGTGTCGGATCGCTACGACCCCCTGTCGCCCCCAGCGCTCCGGGCGCTGCAGTCCATCCAGAAAGCCTGCGCCGAAAGCGGCACGCCAGTGTCGGTTTGCGGCGAGTTGGCGGGGCGACCGCTGGAGGCCTTCGCCCTGATATGTCTCGGCTTTACCCGCCTGTCGGCCCCGGCCGGCGGCGTCGGCCCGGTCAAGCGGATGATCCTCTCGACTGACCTGGCGGCGGCGCGTCGTGGAATGGAGAAACTGCTCGGCTCCTCGGCCGGGTCGGTCAGGAACGAGATCGAGAGTCTGGCCCGGAAACTGAACGTCGGTCTGTGAACCGTTCCCTTTCGGGACGGCGAACAAGCTTAACAAGACGTTGAACCAGCGGCCAAAATGGGTTATCCACAAGACGATTTCAGTATCCCCGGGGGGCCGGTCGGGTTTCGTCACAGCACCGTGCTAGGCGGACCCGTGTGGGGTACTGCGACGGGGTCTGTCAGTCCGTCGCTGAGTATGGGGCAGGGCGTCATGGCGCTGGACACGGGGAACGTCCCCGACGAGTTTCGGGCTCATCCGGACTGGAAGGACCCTGTGCCCTCCATCACTGACGCGCCGACCCTCGGGGATGGCCTGAAACGTACCCGCGAAGAGTCCGGCCGGTCTCTGGCCGAACTGGCCGCCGACACCCGGGTTCACGAACGCTATCTTCGCGCGCTCGAGCAGAACGACCATTCGGCCCTGCCGTCGCGCGTCTTCGCCATCGGCTATGTGCGAGCCTATGCGGGGGCGCTGGGCCTCGACGAACAACTGGCCGTCGAGCGGTTCAAGCGTGAGACGCCGGACGCCGCCGTTCCGCTGCAGCCGCCGGTCGGCATCGCCTTCGAGGAAGTCCGACGCTATTCGCCGCGCATCATCGGCGCCATCGCCCTGATCGTGCTGTCCATCGTCGGCTGGAATGTCTGGCAGCGCGTCAGCCTGATGCGCGCGCCCCAACCGTCCGACATCGCCGAGGTGCCCGAAAGCTGGAGCCTGGGTGCCGTCATCGGCCAACAACCCGTCAGCGTCGGCGCGCCGCTCCCGGCCCCGCCGGACCAGACGACGCCAGCGCTCTATCTGACGCCGGGGCTGGAGGCCCAACTGACCGGCATCGATCCTGCCGACACAGAGGCATTGGCTGCGGCCGCCGCCGCCAGCGCCCCGCCGGTTCAGGCCGCCTTCAATCCGCGCGGTGCCGTTTACGGCGCCGAGGCTGCGGCGTCGCAGGTGGTGATCCAGGCCCGTCGCGCCGCCGCCTTCGTGGTGCGCACCTCTGACGGCCGTGTCCTGTTCGCCCGCCAGCTCGCGGCCGGAGAGGCCTGGCGCGCGCCGATGGGCGTGGCCGCCGTGGTCGACGTATCGGAGCCGGGTGACTTCGACGTCTATCTGAACGGAGAGCACGGCGGGGTCTTGCCGACCCCGGTGACGCCGCTGGCCCAGCTGAACAGTCGCGCCGCAGATCTCGCTCGCCAGACCGCCGCCCGCATCGAGGCCGAGGCCACCGCGCGTCAGGCCGCCGCCGCCCGCGCCGCCTCCGCGGCCCAGGCGGCCGTGACGCAGACCACGCAAGCCGCCCAGACGGCGTTGACGCCGGCTGTCACGCCGCGCTGATCGTCGGCGCATGGCCGTCATGGCCTTGTCTCGACCGCTCGCCTATATTCCCGTGTCATGAGCCACGACGCGACTGAACTCGGCCACATCCGTCCCTGGCGGACCATCGAACGCAGGAAGAGCCG
Source organism: Brevundimonas sp. AAP58 (assembly GCF_001295975.1). Classification (GTDB taxonomy): domain Bacteria; phylum Pseudomonadota; class Alphaproteobacteria; order Caulobacterales; family Caulobacteraceae; genus Brevundimonas. The sequence goes on from NZ_LJHU01000010.1 coordinate 5,388, forward strand.
CCAGATCCGGGTCGGCTCCGTCGCGGTCGGCGGCGACGCGCCGATCAGCGTCCAGTCGATGACCAACACGCCGACCTCGGACGCGGCCGCCACGATCGACCAGATTCGCCAGCTGGAAGAGGCAGGAGCCGACATCGTGCGCGTCTCCTGCCCGGACGAGGAGTCGACGGCCGCGTTCAAGACGATCGCGCGAGAGGCGAAGGTGCCGCTCGTGGCCGACATCCACTTCCACTACCGGCGCGGCATCGAGGCGGCCGAGGCCGGCGCGGCCTGTCTGAGGATCAATCCCGGCAACATCGGCAGCCCCGACCGGGTGCGCGAGGTCATCCAGGCGGCCAAGGACCACGGCTGCTCCATGCGCATCGGCGTCAACGCTGGCTCGCTGGAGAAGGAACTTCTGGAGAAGTACGGCGAGCCCTGCCCCGACGCCATGGTCGAGAGCGCGCTGAACCACGCGCGCATCCTGCAGGACCACGACTTTCACGAGTTCAAGATTTCGGTGAAGGCGTCGGATCCCTTCCTGACGGTGGCCGCCTATCACCAGTTGGCCGAGGCCATAGACTGTCCCTTGCACGTCGGCGTGACGGAGGCCGGGCCGCTGCGCACCGGCACGATCAAATCCTCCATCGCCATGGGCAATCTGCTGTGGGCGGGCATCGGCGACACCATCCGCGTGTCGCTGGCCGCCGATCCGGTCGAGGAGATCAAGGTCGGCTTCGACATTCTGAAGTCGCTCGGCCTGCGCCACCGGGGCGTCAACATCATCGCCTGCCCGTCCTGCGCGCGTCAGGGCTTCAACGTCATCGAGACGGTCGGCATCCTCGAAGAGAAGTTGGCCCACATCTCCACGCCCATGAGCCTGTCGATCATCGGCTGCGTCGTGAACGGCCCAGGCGAGGCGCTCTACACCGACATCGGCTTCACCGGCGGCGGGGCCGGGTCCGGCATGGTCTATCTGAACGGCAAGATCGCCCACAAGCAGGCCAACGACGGCATGATCGACACGATCGTCGAGATGGTCGAGCAGAAGGCCGAGGAACTGAACGCCGCCCGCGCCGCCCAGGCCGCGGCGCTCGAAGCGGCCGAGTAGGCTGGTCTCATGAAGCTTTACATCGCCCCGCCCTCGCCGTTCGCGCGCAAGTGCCGGATCGTGGTCCGCGAGAAGGGCTTGGCGGGTTGCGTCGAGGAGCTTCTCGTTAACCCGTACGAGAGCCCCGAGGCGCTGCTGGCGGTCAATCCGATCGCCCAGGTGCCCGCGCTGCTCACCAACGACAGCGAGGCGATCCTGGACAGCCCGGTGATCTGCGAATGGCTGGACCGGCAGGGGGTGGGTCCGATCCTCCTGCCAGTCGATGGACCTGAGCGGTGGCGGGTGAAGCGGGTCGAGGGTCTGGCCTCGGCGGTGCTGGAGATGGGCGTCAAGCTGGTGCTGGAGAAGCGCCGTCCCGAGAGCGAGCGGTCGCCGTCGTGGATGGCGCGCTGGACCGAGAACATGGGGCGCGCTCTTGATGCTCTCGAGGCTTCGGGCGTCGCCGCCGAGCCTCTGGACATGGGCGTCATCACGGCCGGTTGCGCCGTGACCTGGCTGGATTTCCGCCACCCCGATTACGACTGGAAGACCGGACGGCCGGGGCTGGTGGCGCTTCAGGCAGCGCTGGAGATGCGCGAAAGCTTCCGCCAGACCGTTCCCGCCTGACGCTCAGGCCAGTTCCCCAAGCACCTTAAGCACTCCCGCGCCGTAGCGGTCGATCTTTGTCACGCCGACACCGGGGATGGCGGCGAGCGCGTCCAGCGTGCCTGGCTCGCGCATCGCGATTTCCAGCAGGGTCTTGTCCTGAAAGATGACGTAGGGCGGAACGTGCTGTTCCGAGGCACGGTCGCGGCGCCAGGCGCGCAGGGCTTCGAACCGGGCGCGGACATCGGCGTCCAGCGCCTCGACGGCGGCGTTGCGGTCATTGCGGGCGCGGTTGCGGGGATTGCCCGAGCGGGTGCGGGCGTCGAAGCCGGCGGGAGTGCGGCGCACCTCGACCTTCGCTTCTCCCCGATAGACGGCGCGGACGCGGTCGGGGTCGCCCAGCGTGACGAGCGGCTTGCCCTCGTTGGGATCCTCGACCAGCAGGCCCTCGAACATCAGGTGATCCAGGATGTCGCGCCAGCCGGTGGAGGCGATGTCCTTGCCGATGCCCCAGGTCGACAGGTCGCTTTCCCAGGGCTGGACGTCCTTGGTCTTGCCGGTCAGGTGATCGACGATCCGGCCCCGTCCGAATCGGCCGCCCAGCCGCTGGACCGCCGCCAGCGCCTTCTGGGCCGGGACGGTGGCGTCATAAAGGGCAGGCGGGTCCTGGCAGATATCACAGACCCCGCAGGCGCCGGCGTCGGTCTCTCCGAAATAGCGGCGCACGGCCTGGGGGCGGCAGGTGGCGCCGTCCAGCATGGCGAACAGCTGGCGGGCCTTTCGCGTCTGCACCGCCTTGACCTCTTCGGCCATCGGGCGGCTCTCGAGACGACGCAGCGTCCAGGCGATGTCGGAGGGACCGTAAAGGGTAATGCCGTCGGCGGGTTCGCCGTCCCGGCCCGCGCGGCCAATCTCCTGCCAATAGGCCTCCAGCGACCCCGGCGGATCGGCGTGGATGACGAAGCGGACGTCGGCCTTATCGACGCCCATTCCGAACGCGATCGTCGCGACCATCACGGCCCCGTCCTCAGCCAGGAAACGCTCGAGCCGCCGGTCGCGCTCCGGCCCGGCCATGCCGGCGTGATAAGCGATGGCGTTGGTCCCGGCGGACTTCAGCCCATCGGCCACGCGCTCGCAGCCGTCGCGGCTGCCGCAATAGACGACGCCGGACTGGCCCCGACGGGCGCGGACCAGTTCGATGACGTGGGCGTCGGTCCTGGCGCGCGAGGCGGAGTCCTTGCGGATGGCGGACAGCTGCAGGTTCGGTCGGGCGAAGCTGTCGACGAAGACGGCAGCCCCTTCGAGGTGCAGGGACGCGAGGATGTCATCACGGGTGCGGGCGTCGGCCGTGGCGGTGACGGCGATGCGGGGCACGCCGGGGAAGAGCTCTCCCAGCCGGCCGAGCGTGCGGTAGTCGGGGCGGAAATCATGGCCCCACTGACTGACGCAGTGGGCCTCGTCGATGGCGATGAGGGCGAGCGGTGTCTCGGACAGACGGTCGAGCAGGGCGCCCGATTGGAGCCCTTCTGGCGAGACATAGAGCAGGTCGAGCTCGCCTGAACGGGCGGCGCGCAGGACGGCGGAACGTTCATCGAGCGACAGGCCGGAATCGAGGCGGGCGGCGCGCACCCCCTGCTGGCGCAGCGCCTCGACCTGGTCGGTCATGAGCGCGATCAGCGGCGAGATGACAAGGCCCAGGCCGGGGCGGATCAGGGCCGGGACCTGATAGCAGACGCTCTTGCCGCCGCCGGTCGGCAGGACCGCGAGTACGTCGCGTCCAGCCAGAACCTCGGCCACGACCGAGGCCTGCAGGCCCCGGAAATCGGCATGACCCCAGACGCGCTCCAGGACGGCGCGGGCTTGGGGGAGAAGATCCTGGCTCATCGCGTCGCACATACGACGACTCGCCAGGGATGGCAGGGGCAAACCGATGACATCACGACGACCGTCAGTTCGCCGCCAGCACCTGCTCCAGCCCCTCGCGCCAGGTCGGATACGTCGGCCGCCAGCCCAGCTCCGCCTTGGCGCGCGCATTCGAGAGCCGTTTGGAGTCCAGGTAGAAGCGCCGCATGGCGTCCGACACCGACGGATCGGTCCAGCAGACCTCGGGCGGCCTGGGCAGGCCCATACGGTCGGCCGCCCACTCCATGACGATGTCGGCCGGGGCCGGTTCGTCATCCGCCAGGGTGTAGGCGCGGCCGGGGTTGGGGCGGTCCATCGAGGCGAACAGGCCCGAGACGGCGTCGTCGACATGGATGCGGTTGAAGATCTGACCGGGCTTTCGCACCAGCCGCGCCGAGCCGTCGCGCAGGCGGTCCACCACCGACCGGCCGGGACCGTAGATGCCGGGCAGGCGGAAGATCTGGACCGTCAGGCCCATGCCGCGCCCCGCGTCCAGCCAGTCCGCCTCGGCGCGGACGCGGCGCGCGCCCTCCAGCGAGGAAGCGTTCAGTTCGTCGTCCTCGAAGGCCCAGCCGCCGTCTCTGTCGCCGTAGACGGCGGTCGAGGAGACGTAGCCGATCCAGTCGGGATAGGCGCCGGACGCCGTGATCGCCGGGATCAGCGCCCTCAGGCCCGGACAACCTGTGGCCTCGGGCGGCGCGGTGACGAGGATGGCCGAGGCCTTGGCCACGGCGGCCTGCAAGGCGGCTTCGTCGGCCGGGTCGACGCCCGCGACGCCCGCTGCCTCGAACGCTGCGCGGCGGCCGGCGTCACGCGAGGTCGCAGTCGCTGTCAGGCCGCGCCGCAGGGCCTCGGCCGCCGCTCGGGCGCCGACATAGCCGCCGCCGAAGACGAGGAGCGAGCCGGCCACCGTGTCGATCAGACCGCCCGCGCGCGCGCCGAAGCGGGGGCGCCGGTCTCGACCGCCCGCACGGGCTCGGTCTCGAGCGCCTTGGCCCGACCGGCGTTCCAGGCGGAGACGCAGGGGATCTTGGTCCGGTCGCAGCGGTTGGCGTAGCGGCGGGCGATGTCGGTCACGTCGGCCATCAGGCCTTCGGCCAGAGTGATGGGCTTGAGCCCCAGGTCGCGGAACTGGTCGTTGGCGACGACCAGCTCGTTCTCGTCGGCCTCCTGGCGCGGATTGGGGACGTTGTGGATTTCGGCGCCGGTCATATCGGCGACCATGGCCGCGAGGTCGCGCACGCGCCGGCTCTCGGTCATCTGATTGAGGATCTTGACGCGGTCACCGCGCTTGGGCGGGTTCTTCAGCGCCAGTTCGACGCAGCGCACCGTGTCCTGGATGTGGATGAAGGCCCGGGTCTGGCCGCCCGAGCCGTGCACCGTCAGGGGATAGCCGACCGCCGCCTGCATCAGGAAGCGGTTCAGCACCGTTCCGTAGTCGCCGTCGTAGTCGAAGCGGTTGATGAGACGCTCGTCCTGCCGGGTCTCCTCGGTCTGGGCGCCCCAGACGATGCCCTGGTGCAGGTCGGTGATCCGCAGCTGATCGTTCTTGGCGTAGAACTGGAACAGGAGCGCGTCCTGCGTCTTGGTCATGTGGTAGATGGAGCCGGGGTTCGGCGGGAACAGGATCTCCTGCTCGGCCGGGCCGAAGTCGGTGTCGACCGTGACCTTCAGATAGCCCTCGGGGATGCGCAGGCCGGCGGTCGTATAGCCATAGACGCCCATGGTCCCCAGGTGCGCCAGATGCACGTCCAGCCCGCTCTCGACGATGGCGGCGAGCAGGTGGTTGGTGGCGTTCAGATTGTTGTCGACCGTGTAGAGCTTGTGCCGGGCCGACTTCATCGAATAGGGCGCGGCCCGCTGTTCGGCGAAGTGGACGACGCTGTCGGGGCGCTCGGTGCGGATCAGCTCGACTAGACGGTCGAACTCCTTGCCGACGGTCATGTTGACGAAGCCGATGTCGCGACCCGAGACCTCTTTCCACGCCGCGATGCGTTCGCCGATCGGGCGGACCGGGGTCAGGGACTGGACTTCCAGCTCATTGTCGATGTTGCGGCGGCTGAGGTTGTCGACGATGACCACGTCCCAACCGCGCGCCGACAGGTGCAACGCCGTCGGCCAGCCGCAGAAACCATCGCCGCCCAGAACCAGAACCTTCATCGCCGCCGTTTCCTCGTGTCGTTCCGCCCTGACTAGCGGAAGGGGCGGCGCGGGCAAAGCTCGGCCTTAGCGCGGGGCGCGCTTGGCGAGGATGCGCTGGAGCGTGCGACGGTGCATGCCCAGGCGCCGGGCCGTCTCCGAGACATTGTGGTCGCAGAGCTCATAGACACGCTGGATGTGCTCCCAGCGGACGCGGTCGGCGCTCATGGGGTTTTCGGGCGGCTCGGGCGCGTCGCCGGTGGCCAGCAGGGCCTTGACCACGTCGTCGGCATCGGCGGGCTTGGACAGGTAGTCGACCGCCCCGGCCTTGACCGCCGCCACGGCGGTGGCGATGGCCCCGTAGCCGGTCAGCATGACGATGCGGGCGTCGTCGCGGCGCTCGCGGATGGTCTCGACCACCTTCAGGCCGTTGCCGTCCTCCAGCCGCATATCCAGCACCGCGAAGGCGGGCTGTTTCGCGCGCAGGGCCTCGTTGGCCTCGGCGACGGAGGAGACGGTGGTGACCTCGAACCCGCGCGATTCTAGGGCTCGGCCCAGACGGGTGCGAAGGGCCTGATCGTCGTCCAGCAATAGCAGTGAGCGGTCCTCCAGGGCGGCGATGCGCTCCTCGACGGATGGGGCAGTGGCGGCGGCGGTGGCCATGACGATGTTCTCCCTTGCCGCCGAAGTCGGCGGTTCCCCGAGCGAATTCAAGCGGTGCGGCGATGCGTCGCCTTCGGACAGTCTATCACGCTTCCAGCGCCTCGCGCGGCCAGCGGATCGTGACCCGCGCGCCGCGGTTGCCGCCTGGGCCGCCGTCGCCATGTCCGACGGCCACCTGACCCCCCGTCCGCTCCAGCAGCGTGCGAGCGATGAAGAAGCCCAGGCCCATGCCGCCCTGGCTGGGCGCGATCTCGGCCAGAGGCGGGGCCACCACCGGCCGACCCTTCTTGACGTTGCGGCTGGCGTCACGGGCGGCGGCGAGCTGCTTGGCCACGGCCTGGCGGGCCTTGCTGTTGGGTCGCGAGGTCACATAGGGCTCGCCCAACCGGGGCAGGATGTCGGGTGCGAAACCGGGACCGTCGTCAATGACGGTCACGGTGATCCAGCGCTCGCCGGCGCGGCCCTCGACCCGCACGGACGAGGCGGCGAAGTCGGCGGCGTTCTCGACGATGGCGGACAGGCCGTGGACGACCTCGGCGAAGCGCTTGACGCGGGGTTCCTCAACGCCGGGCGGGGTCTCGACGGAAACGGTGATGGCGATGTCGAAGCCCTCGTGCGGCTCGACCACCTCGTTCAGCAGGGCCTTGAGGCCGATGTCGACATAGAGGTCGTCGCCGTCTTCGGGCCGGGTCGAGAGGCGTTTGAGGATGTCGCGGCAGCGGTCCGCCTGGCTGAGCAGCAGACGAGCGTCCTCGGCCACGGGGCCGTCGGGCGGCGAGGCACGCAGCAGCTCCTTGGCCACGACCTGGATGGTGGCCAGCGGCGTGCCGAGCTCGTGCGCCGCCGCGGCCGCCAGACCGCCCAGCGCCGCCAGCCTCTGCTCGCGTTGCAGCACATCCTGCGTCGTGGCCAGAGCCAGTTCCAGGGTCTCGGCATCGGCCGCCACGCGCCAGGCGTAGGCGGCGGTGAAGACGACCCCGGTGATAAGGGCCAGGCCGATGCCGAAGCGATAGAGCGCCGGCAGCTCCAGCTTGGTCCCCGCTTCCCAAGGCAGGGGCATGGACCAGAAGAACAGGCTGACGGTGGCGATCAGCACCAGCAGACCCAGGAACAACGCCTGACGGCCCGGCAAGGACGCCGCCGCCACCGTCACCGGGGCTACGAGGAGCAGGCAGAAAGGGTTTTCCAGGCCACCGGTGAAGGCCAGCAGGGCCGTCAGCTGGAGGATGTCAAAACCGAGATGGATCGCCGTCAGCCGCCCGTCGGGCAGGCGACCGTCGACCTGTCGCAGGCGCGACATGGCGATCAGGTTCACCACCACGCTGGCGAAGATGACCGCCAGACATTCCCAGACCGGCAAGGGGAAATGCAGGCCCGCGACCAGCACGATGACTGTCGCTGTCTGACCCGCGATGGCCAGCCAGCGCAGGATGATGAGGGTGCGAAGGCTCAGGCCCCGGCTGCGGCGCGGCAGGCCGGGGCGCCCGCCGGGGGCGACGAGGGGCTGTGACGAGAGGCTGGCTTCGCTTGTGCTCACGACCGGTCTATAGACCGCGCCCCTGCTTCTGTCGGCCCTTTCTTCCGGAGACACGATGCCACGCCGTTCCATCCTGCTGTTCGCGGGTGCCTGCATCGCCATCGCAGCGTCGCTCGCCACCGTGACCGTGATTGTCGTCACGAGCCGTGACCGCGCGCAGGCCGTGGCGGAAGGGACCGCGACCGGCCAGCCGAGCGTCGGCGGGCCGTTCCAGCTGGTCAATCAGGAGGATCAGGCGGTCGATCAGAGCTTGCTGGATGGAAAATGGAGCCTGGTCTTCTTCGGCTTCACCTATTGCCCCGACTTCTGCCCGACGACCCTGACCGCGCTGGAAGCGACGCGGCAGAGGCTGGGCGACCAGGCCGACGATTTGCAGATCGTCTTCATCTCGGTGGATCCGGAGCGCGACACGCCCCAGGCGCTGAAGGACTATCTGTTGTCCGACGGGTTTCCGCCCGGCGTGATCGGCCTGACGGGGTCACAGGAGCAGGTCGCCGGGGCCGCCCGCGCCTATCGCGCCTATTACGAGAAGGTCGGCGAGGGCGACGCCTACACCATGAACCACTCGCTGACGGTCTATCTGATGGGCCCGGACGGACGATTCCGCTCGGCCATCGCCCATGACCTGGGGCCGGAACGGTCGGCCGAGCTGATCCGGCGGGTGATGGCGCGGGGCTGAACGGGCGCGAGCCGTCACGCTTGGTAACGGTTAAGAGTTATCGGCGATAATCCTTTTGCCAAGCCGGGCGTTCTATGGCCCCATCCCCGCCCGACGGGGGCCGCCTCAAGGATTCCATGCTCTACGCCCTTCACGAGCTCGCCTATTCCTCGGCGCAGCCTTTCCGGATCGGGGCCCAGTTCGCCCGGCGGTTCTGGACCTCTCCGTTCAATCCGGCGTCGCAGACGGCGATCGGACGCACGGCCTATGCCTCGGCCGAGGTATTCGAGAGCATGACGCGGCGTTACGGCAAGCCGGCGTGGGGGCTGGAGGTCGTCAATATCGACGGCCATCCGGTGCGCACCACCGAGCAGGTGATCTGGCAGAGCCCGTGGGTGCGGCTGCTTCGGTTTGCCCGTAACGTCGGCGACCTGAAGCGGGCGAGGAAGCCGGTCGCGGCGCCCAGCGTGCTGATCGTCGCGCCGTTGTCGGGCCACTATGCCACCCTGCTGCGCGGGACGATCGAGACCTTCCTTCAGGACCATGACGTCTATGTCACCGACTGGGTGAACGCCCGTCAGGTGCCGATGCTGGAAGGGCGTTTTGACTTTTACGACTTCATCGACCATATCCGCCAAATGCTGGCCCAGATCGGCCCACGTGCCCACGTCGTCGGCGTCTGCCAGCCGGGACCACCGGTGCTGGCCGCCGCCGCCGTGATGGCGGCCGAGGACGATCCGAACCGGCCTGCGTCGATGACCTTCATGGGCTCGCCGATCGACGCCCGCCTGTCGCCGACGGTAACGAACCAGCTGGCGGAGGAGAAGCCCTTCACCTGGTTCAAGTCGAACATGATCCACACTGTGCCCTGGCCCTATCCGGGCGTGGGACGGCAGGTCTATCCGGGCTTCGTGCAGCTCTACAGCTTCATGTCGATGAACGAGCAGCGCCACACCGACGCCCACTGGGACTACTTCACCAGCCTGGTGAAGGGCGACGGGGACGGGGTCGAGAAGCACGAGCAGTTCTACGACGAGTATCTGTCGGTTCTGGACCTGACCGAGGAGTTCTATCTCCAGACCATCGACATCGTCTTCCAGCAGCACCTCCTGCCGCGCGGCCTGCTCGAGCATCGTGGCGAACGGGTCGATCTGACGAAGGTCACCGACATCGGCCTGATGACCGTCGAGGGCGAGAAGGACGACATCTCCGGCGTGGGCCAGACCCAGGCGGCGCACGGACTGTGCGTGAATATCCCCGACGACCGCCGGGTGCTTTACGTCCAGCCCGAGGTCGGCCACTACGGCGTCTTCAACGGGCGGCGGTTCCGCGAGGAGATCTACCCCCGCGCCCGGGACTTCATCGCCGCCAATGAAAAGCTCTCCGCCGTACCGGACCGGTCAGCGACTGCCGCTTGAGGGCGGCGGGCACTTACGTCTGAGCGTCAATCCGCGCGCGCGGCGCATCTCCATCCGGATCGACGGCCGTCGCGGCGAGGCCGTGGCCGTGGCGCCGTCCGAACGGCGGCTGGCTGATGCCGTCGCCTTCGCCCGGTCCAAGTCCGACTGGATCGCCGAGCGGCTGTCCGCCCGTCCGGCCGGCGCGGCGCTGGAGCCCGGCGCGGTGATCCCGGTGGAAGGGCGCCCCGTGCGGCTCGAGGCGACCGGCGGCGCGGGCGCGGCCCGGCTGGTCGATGGGCCGGAAGGGCCGCGCATCGTCTCGGGCGGCGAGGGCGAGGCGTTTTCGCGGCGCGTGCTGAACCTGCTGAAGCGTCTGGCGCACGAGCGGCTCGCGGAGCGCACGGAGGTCCATCGCAAGACGCTGGGCCAGGGCCCGGTCAGCATCGCCATTAACGACGCAGGAACGCGCTGGGGGTCGTGCACGCCGAAGACCCGAGCGATCCGCTACTCCTGGCGGGTCATCCTGGCCCCGCCCGTGATCCTCGACTACCTAGCGGCGCATGAGGTGGCGCATCTGGTCCACGCCGACCACAGCCCGGCCTACTGGTCTGTGGTGCGGGGGCTGATTGGGGACCACCGGCCTCACCGCGCCTGGCTGCGGGCCAACGGCGCGGCGCTGCACGCCATCGGTCGCTGAGACGAACCGGGAACAAACTCACCTTATTGTCCCGGACCCGACCCCGTGCATCCTGAGACCACGGAGGTTTTCATGGCCAAGGGGAAATCCGCGCTGGATCACCTGAACAGCGGGCGTCAGCCGCACATCGTCCACGTCATTCCGCCCGGCGCGCCCGGCTATCGGGAGGCGAACGGCGGGGCGATGGTCGTCTCTTCGCCCGCTGAGGTAGATGAGTTCGTGCGCCGGATCGGTCCGGGAGAGGTGGCGACGCTGGACGATCTGCGCGCGGCCTTGGCCCGTCGCCACGGCGTGGAGACGGCGTGTCCGGTGTCCACCGCCATCTTCGCCGGCATGTCGGCGCGCGCGGCCGAAGAGCTGCGCCACGCCGGTCAAGCGGCCGAGCAGCTGACGCCGTGGTGGCGGGTGCTCAAGCGCGGCGGCTTCCTCAATCCCAAGCTGCCCGGCGGCGTAGAACGCCAGAAGATGCTGCTGGAGGCCGAGGGCGTGCGGGTCTCGCCGCTCAGGAAGCAGCTGGCCGTGTTCGACTATGAGGCCCGGTGGCCCGCCGATCTCTGAACCTCAGAAGAACAGCGGGTCGCGCTCGCGTTCGCGCGGCTGGGCCGGTTCCGGGTTCTGGGCGGGCGGCTCCTCGCGGCGGCGCGGTTCCACGGGCGGCGCGGGACGCGGATTGTCGTTCTCCACCGGAGCCGTCGGGTCGTAGGGCTCGCCCGCGTCCATATCCACGCCGTCGATGACGCGGCTGTCGCCGAACGGGTCCTCGATGGAGTTCATCAGGTCGCCGACCGGATCGGGCGCGACCCAGCCCTCGGGCATGGGGGGGCCGTTGGGGATGGGCTGGACCGCCAGACGCGGCAGGGCCGCCTCCATGAAGCCGCGCCAGATGGCGGCGGGCGAGGAGCCGCCGGTCACCCCGCGCATGGCGGTGTTGTCGTCCTTGCCGACCCAGACGGCGGTGACGAAGCCGCCCGTGTAGCCCACAAACCAGGCGTCCTTGTAGTCCGTGGTGGTGCCCGTCTTGCCCGCCAGATCGCGGCCCGGAATGGCCACGGCCTGGGCCGTGCCGCGCGTGACCACGCCGCGCAGCATCTGGTTCATGTAGTAGAGCGGCGGGTTGTTGATGGCCTGACCGCCGCCGGCGTCGCGGGCGCCGCGCTGATAGATCACCCGGCCCTGGGGCGTACGGATGCGGCTGATGCCGTGGGCCTCGACCCGGCGGCCGCCGTTGGCAAAGGCGGAGTAGGCGTTGGCCATGTCGATCGGCGAGACCTCCACGGCGCCCAGGGCCATCGCCGGCTCCAGCCCGATGCGCGAGCTGATGCCCAGCCTGCGAGCCGCGCGGGCCACGCTGTCGCGCCCGATCTGGTCGGCGACGTAGGCGGCGACGGTGTTGGTCGACTGGGCGACCGCGTTGCCCAGCGTCGTCTCGCCGATGAAGTTTCCGGAGTAGTTGCGCGGGCTCCAGTTGCCGATGCGGATCGGCTCGTCGACCACGGGGGTCTCCGGCGTGTATCCCGCCTCCATCGCCGCCAGATAGACGAAGGGCTTGAAGGCCGAGCCCGCCTGACGCCGCGCGTCGACCGCCCGGTTGAACTGGCTGTCGGCGTAGGAGGCGCCGCCGATCATGGCGCGCACCCGGCCGTCGCCGTCCAGCGCGACCAGCGCCGCCTGCTCGACCCCGCGCGAGCGGTCGCGCTCCAGGATGCGACGCACGTTCCTTTCGGCGGCGGTCTGAAGCGTCAGATCCAGCGTCGTCTCGACGATCAGGTCCTCGGTCGGCTCGCCCACCAGGCCGCGGATCTCCTGGTCCAGCCAGTCGATGAAATACTGAGCATGCTGGGTCGCCAGGGTGCGCGACACCCGCACAGGCTCCAGCACGGCGGCGGCGCGTTGTTCCGGCGTGATGACGCCCGCCTCGACCATTTCGTTCAGGACGACGGTGGCGCGGGTCGCCGCCCGCTCGCTCTCCGACACCGGGGAATAGCGGCTGGGGGCCTTCAGCAGGCCGGCCAGCAACGCGGCCTCGCCGACCGTCAGCTCGCGCGCCGACTTGTCGAAGTAACGCTGAGACGCCGCCTCGATGCCATAGGCGCCGGCGCCGAAGTAGACGCGGTTCAGATAGAGGGCGAGGATCTCCTCCTTGGAGAACTTCATCTCCAGCCAGACGGCCAGCATCAGCTCCTGCACCTTGCGGCGCATGTTCTGGTCGGGCGTCAGGAACAGGTTCTTGGCCAGCTGCTGGGTCAGGGTCGAGCCGCCCTGGACGATGCGCCCGGCCCGCATATTGGCCTGGACCGCGCGCAGCATGCCGATGGGATCGAAGCCCGGGTGCCAGTAGAAGCGGCGGTCCTCGATGGCGATGAAGGCGGCCGGGACATAGTCCGGCAGGGCCTCCAGATCGGCCGGCGGGGCCTGTTGCGAGCCGCGCGTGGCGATCAGGGCGCCGTTACGGTCCAGATAGGTGATCGAAGGCTGGCGATCGACGTCGTAGAGCGCCGAGGTGTCGGGCAGGCCGCGCGCGAAGACGGCGAAGAAGACGACCAGGAAGATCAGGCCCCAGACGCCGACCACGGCGGCCCAATAGAGCGCGCGCTGAAGCGGCGTCCGGCTCGCCGCCGCGCCGCCGGAACCCTGTCCGCGCCCGAAACCTGGACCCGCCATAGACATCCTCGAAAAGCCCGCCCGGCCGCTCATAGCGCGCCGAACGCCGGTCTGGAACGCCCCACTGTTCTCACGCGAATGTGAAGGTCGTTTCGGCCCAAACTAGGGCCGGGAAGTTAATGCCAATTCAGCCGTAATCGACGCCGGTCAGATAGAGGCCGTCCGATGGTGCCACGGGTCCGCATGCGGCGCGATCCCGGGCTTCCAGCGCCGCGCGCACGTCGTCGGGCGACCACCGGCCCAGGCCGACCTCGACCAGGGTGCCGGTCATGGAGCGGACCTGCCGATGCAGGAAGGACCGGGCCTCGAACACCAGCCGCACCTCCTCGCCGACCCGTTCGACGCGCGCGACGTCCAGCCTCTTGACCGGCGAAGCAGACTGGCAGGCGACATCGCGGAAGGTGGTAAAGTCGTGCTGGCCGATCAGGTGGGCGGCGCCGGCATTCATGGCCTCGACGTCCAGCGCCCGCTTGACGTGCCAGACCCGGCCCCGGTCCAGCGCCGGGCGGCCGGGGCGGTTCAGGACGCGATAGAGGTAGCGCCGCCCCGTCGCCGAGAAGCGCGCGTGCCAGTCGCCCTCGGCGACCGCGCAGTCGAGGATCGCCACGGCTTCGTGGACCAGGTGAGCGTTCAGCGCATTCATGACCGTGGCGGCCGGCCAGTCCCTGTCGAGATCGACGTGGACGACCTGGCCCGTGGCGTGAACCCCCGTATCGGTGCGCCCGGCCGCAGCGATCCGGACCGTCTGGCCGGAGAAGGCCGTCACCGCTGCCTCGATCGCGCCCTGCACTGTCGGCTGATCGGCCTGGGCCTGAAAGCCGTTGTAGCCCGAGCCGTCGTATTCGACCGTCAGCCGATAGCGCGCCATCAGGCCAGGACCGTGCCCGGCGGCAGGGGGAAGCCGTTCAGGAACTCGGCCGCGTCCTGCGCCGCCTTGCCGGGACGCTGGACGCGCAGCAGGCGCACCGCGCCGTCGCCCGTGCCGATCCGCAGCTCGCCGTCGAGCACCTCGCCGGGCGCGCCCGAGGCTTTCAGGCTGACCCGGCTCATCAGGGCCTTGATGCGGGTCGGCTGGCCGTCGGGGCCCATGACCTCGAACCAGGCACCGGGCGCGGGCGACAGGCCGCGGATGTGGGCGTCGATCTCGGCGGCCGGACGGGCCCAGTCGATGCGAGCTTCGGCGGGCGTGATCTTCCTCGCATAGGTCGGCTCGCCGACCTGAGGCGTCTCGACCGCTCCGCCCCGTTCGATGGCGGCGAGCGCCCGGGACCATAGTGTCGCGCCGGTCGTCGCCATGCGCTGGCCGAGCGTCCCGGCCGTATCGTCGGGCAGGATCGGCAGGACCTCGCTCAGCAGGATCGGACCCTCGTCCAGCCCTTCGGACATACGCATGATCTGCACCCCGGTCTGGCGGTCACCCGCCATGATGGCGCGCTGGATCGGCGCTGCGCCGCGCCAGCGCGGCAGCAGCGAGCCGTGCAGGTTGAAACAGCCCAGGCGCGGGGCCTCCAGCACCTCGGCTTTCAGGATCTGGCCATAGGCGACGACGCAGGCCGCATCGAGCTCTAGCCCGACGAAGTCGGCGATGGCCTCGGGCGACTTCATGCTCTCGGGCGTGAAGACCGGAAGGCCCATGGTCTCGGCGAAGGCGTGGACCGGCGACGGCGTCAGCTTCTGGCCCCGCCCGCGCGGCCGGGGCGGCTGGGACCAGACGGCGACCACCTCGTGGCCCGAGGCGATCAGCTCGGCCAAGGACGGCACGGCGAAATCGGGGGTTCCCATGAAGGCGAGGCGCATCAGCGCCTCTTAGGGCCTGACGCGCCGATAGGAAACGTCTCGAACGGACCGCTCGCCCAGGCTGTCGTCAGTTGCCGACGCCGAAGTCCAGGTCCTTCCTGGCGGCGATGATGGTGACGATGAAACCCGCCAGCACATCCAGCATGACCATCGTCGTGATCAGGAAGAAGGTCGAGGTGGCGAACCCCCGGATCAGCAGGAACTCGACGAGGCAAACCACGAAAAGAATCATCGACAGGGCGTGGTTGACGATCGCGACCTTCTGGCTGGACGTCGATTTCAGCAGTTCGAAGAACAGAAGGATCAGCGACAGGAACAGGATCAAGTCGCCGACCCCGATCTGCCAGCTGGCGCCCGAGGCCATGGGGATGGAGAACATCGGCTGGCGCAGAACCTCGTCCGCCGCCGCCATGCCGCCGCCCCCGCCGCCGAACAGGATGACGATGTTGTAGAGCACGACCGGAATGATCAGCAGGGGAATGGCGATCAGCATGGTGCGGTCCTTCTGCGATCAACGGTCCAGCTTGTTAACGATGAATACCCCGGTTCGCTCCGCCGGGCCACGGGGTTCGCTTGATGGGATCAAGTTTGTTGGCGCCACCGCTCAGCTCGCGGACGCTCGCTGCTTGAGCGCTGTCGGCGAGGCCGACCTAGTATTCCGTGACCGGCCCCGGCCGACGCGACCGCGTCTTCAGCCACATGACGCCGAGGATATCCGACACTGAGGCCTTCAGCCGCCCCCAGTTGGTGTACTTCGACCGGCCCGTGTCCCGATGCCGGTGGCCGATGGGCAGGTAGCGGTTCTCAAAACCCTCGCGGATCACCAGCGCCGGCAGATAGCGGTGGATGTGATCGAAGTAGGGAAGCCTCAGGAAGACATCGCGCCGAAACGCCTTGAGCCCGCATCCCGTGTCGTCGGCGTCGTCGCCCAGGAGGCGTTTGCGAATACGGTTGGCCCAGCGCGAGGCCCACAGCTTGGCCTCGGAATCCTGGCGCTTCTGCCGCACCCCTCCGACCAGGGCGACCTGGGGCGGGGCAGCGATCAGGGCGTCAACCAGTTTTGGCGCATCCGCCGGCGGGTTTTGTCCGTCGCCATCCAGCGTCACCACGATCGCGCCCCGCGCCGCCAGCACGCCGGTCCGCACGGCCCGGCTCTGGCCCGCGTTCGTGGCGTGACCGAGCACGCGCAGCGTCGGCAGCTCGGCGGTCAGGGCGCGCAGCTCAGCCAGTGTGGCGTCCCGGCTGGCGTCGTCGACGAAGATGATCTCGTGCGAGCGCCCGGCGAAGGCCGCCGCGATCTCGCGCGCCAGGGGACCGGCGGCCCCGGCCTCGTCATGGACGGGGACGACGATGGAGATGTCGGGGGCGGCGTCGGCGGTCATCGTCGCTCTGTGCCGGATTTCGGCGTTTCGCGCCACGGCTGACGGTTGGCTTGCGGTCTGTTAGCAAGGCTGCATGATCGCCCGCCCCGACCTCGACCGCTACATCGCCGGCTGGCGCGGCCCCCTGCTGGCCGCCCTTGTGGCGCTTCTGGCGGGCCTGCCGTCCATGCTGCTCCTGCCGCCGCTGGATCGGGACGAGAGCCGCTATGCCCAGGCAACCAGCCAGATGCTGGAGAGCGGCGACTACGTCGACATCCGCTTTCAGGACGATCCGCGCTGGAAGAAGCCGATCGGAATCTACTGGATGCAGGCCGTCGCAGTAGGCCTGACCTCCAGCGTCGAGAGCCGCGAGATCGCTCCCTACCGCATTCCGTCCCTGACGGGGGCCATGCTGGCGGCGTGGGCCGCGGCGTGGCTGGGGTCGGCCCTGTTCGGGGCGCGGGCGGGGTTCCTGGGCGGAGCGATGCTGGGCGCGACCTTCCTGCTGTCGTCGGAGGCCGGGATCGCCAAGACCGACGCCATGTTGTGCGGCTCCGTCACCCTGGCCATGGCCGGGCTGGGGCGGCTCTATATGGCGTCCCGCGCCGGGACGCTGATCAAGGGCGATCCCTCCCAGCGACCGTGGAAGCTGATGGTCTGGCTGGGGTTGGGCCTGTCGATCCTGGTGAAGGGGCCTATCGGCTTACTGGTCGTCGTGCCCGCCGTGCTGATGCTCAGCCTCTGGGACCGGCGCTTCGCCTGGCTGAAACGGCTGGGCTGGGGCTGGGGCCTGCCGTTGCTGGCCTTGATCGTCGGACCTTGGGCCATCGCCATCACCATCGCCACGGACGGCGGTTTCTGGCGCGAGGCCATCGGCGGCGACCTGGCCCCCAAGATCGCCGGCGCCCAGGAAAGTCATGGCGGCCTGCCCGGCATGTACCTGCTCCTCAGCCCGCTGCTGCTGTTTCCCGCAACCCTGATGCTGCCCGCCGCCCTGTCGACGGGATGGAGCCGCCGCGCCGAGCCCGCGATCCGCTTTTTGGTCTGCTGGTTGGTCCCGGCCTGGCTGGTGTTCGAGATCGCGCCGACCAAGCTGTGGCACTACACCTTGCCGACCTTTGGAGCGATCACCCTGCTGATGGCCGCCGCCCTGACCCGGCCTATCGGGCGCATCTCGCGCTGGTCCGGCGCTGGCCTCGCGGTGTTCGCCGCGGTGGTGGTCAGCGGCATCACCGTCTACGGCCTGACCGCATTCGGCACCTCGACCGCCCAGACCTGGGCGACGATCACGGTCGTCTGCGCGGTCATGGCGGCGCTGATCGGCAGCTTCCTGCTGCTGAACCGCGCAGCGATCACGGGCGTGCTGATTGCCCTAGTCTTCGGCGTCATTGCCCATGCGACCCTGGCCGGAACCATACGCCAGCTGCGTCCGCTCGCCATCGCGCCCCGGCTGGAGAAGGCGCTGGAGGAGAATGGTCTGCACCCGCGTCAAGGGCTGACGCCCGGCCCGGTGGCCATCACCACCTTCCATGAACCCAGCTTCGTCTTCCTGACCGGGCGCGACACCCAGCTGACCGACGCCGCCGGCGCCGCTCGCGCCCTGGCCGAAGGTCGCCCCGTCATCGTCGAGGACCGCGACGCCGAGGCCTTCCGCGCCGCGACCGTCGAGACCGGCGTGCCGGGTACCGCTGTCGCCGTCGTGACCGGTCACAACTACTCCTCCGGCGACGATGTGCGCCTGACCCTGTACGCCCCGCCGGAAGCGCGCGCCGCGCGAGAGGCCGCCGCCGATCCCGTGGTCGAGGACGGTCGATGAGCCGTCCCATCCAGATCGTCGAGGTCGGCCCCCGCGATGGTCTCCAGAACGAGAAGGCCATCCTCGATCCCGCCGTCCGGGCCGAGCTGGTGCTGCGTCTGGAAGCGGCGGGCGCGCGCCGGATCGAGGCCGTCAGCTTCGTCCATCCCAAGCTCGTCCCCCAGATGGCCGGCGCGGAAGAGGTCATGACCGCCTTGCCGCCCGCCAAGGGCCGCAGCCGCATCGGACTCGTCCTCAACGGCAAGGGTTACGACCGGGCGCTCGGGACTGCTGTGGACGAGGTCAACGTCTCCCTGTCTGTCACCGACGGCTTCGGCCTGAAGAACCAGGGCCTGGCGACGCGGGACCAGATCGCCATGCTGGAGGCCATCGTCGCCGGACGCGCCAACTCTGCGGGCGGGGATACGCCCGTGCCCTCGCTGTCGGCCACCCTGTCCTGCGTCTGGGGCTGCCCGTTCGACGGCGAGGTGTCGGTCGATCAGGTCACGACGGTCGTGCGCGAACTCGCTCGGCTCGGCGTCAGGGAGATCGGCCTCGCCGACACGATCGGCGTCGGCGATCCCTGGAGCGTGACCCAAAAGATCGAGGCCGCCCGCGCCGCCGCGCCCGGAGCGACCCTGCGCCTGCATTTTCACGACACGAGGAACACCGGCGTCGCCAACGCCTATGCGGCGGTCCAGGCGGGCGTCGATGTGCTGGACGCCTCCGTCGGCGGCATCGGCGGCTGCCCCTTCGCCCCCGGCGCCACGGGCAATGTGGCGACCGAGGACCTCGTCTACATGCTGGAGCGCGCGGGATACGCCACCGGATACGACCTCGACGCCCTGATCGCGACCGCCCGCTGGATCGGCGAGCGCATCGGTCGCCCGACGCCCAGCGCGCTCAGCCGAGCGGGAGGCTGGCCGCGTTGACGGTCCGCCTTTTCGGTCTGTCTCGCCAAGAGCGTCGCGACCCGCTAGATCGTCCCGTCCCGTCCACGGTGAGAGCCGCCCGCCCCCGATGCGCATCGTTCTGGCCACCGACGCCTGGGAGCCCCAGGTCAACGGCGTCGTCCGCACCCTGACCCGCACGGTCGCGGAATGCCGCGCCATGGGCCATGAGGTCGAGGTCATCGAACCCAGCCAGTTCAAGACCATCCCGGCCCCCACCTATCCGGAGATCAAGCTGGCGCTGGGCGCCGAGGAGGAGATCCGCGAGCGCCTGCGCGCCCTGGAGCCCGAGGCCGTCCACATCGCCACCGAAGGGCCCATCGGCATCGCCACGCGGCGCATCTGCGTGGAGTGGAAGCTGCCCTTCACGACCAGCTATCACACGAAATTCCCTGAATATATCTCCGCCCGCTTCCCCGTGCCGGTGCAGGTCGGCTACGCTTACATGAAGTGGTTCCACAAGCCGTCGGGCCGCCTGATGGTCGCCACGCCGACGCTGAAGCGTGAGCTGGAGGAGCACGGCTTCAAGAACATCTCGCCCTGGTCGCGCGGCGTCGACACCGAGCTGTTCCGGCCGGACCTGGAGCCCATCTACGCCGAGCTGGGCGGCAAGGACTGGCCGCGGCCCTTCTGGCTGAACGTCGGCCGGGTGGCGGTCGAGAAGAACATCGAGGCCTTCCTGGAGCTCGATCTGCCGGGCACCAAGATCGTCGTCGGCGACGGCCCCGCCCGCGCGGACCTGGAGGCGCGTTATCCCAAGGCCAAGTTCCTGGGGGCCAGGTTCGGCGAGGAGCTGGCGCGGTGCTTCAAGGACGCCGACGTCTTCGTCTTCCCGAGCTGGACCGACACCTTCGGCCTGGTGATCCTAGAGGCCATGGCCACCGGCACGCCGGTCGCCGCCTATCCGGCGCACGGCCCCATCGACCTGATCCCCGGCTCGAACGCCGGGGCCATCGACGACGACCTGAAGACCGCCTGCATGAAGGCGCTGGAGTGCGACCGGGCGGCCACCCGCGCCTATGCCGAGACCTTCAGCTGGCGCGCCTCGGCCGAGCAATTCGTCGAGAACCTGGAGCCCTACCCTGAGCCCCAGCGCGGACGTTTCTGGCGGCGCTTGCGCCGCATCACCCGCCTGCGTCGCCGCGCGGCGGCCTGAGTACCGCTCCGACCGGTTATTCTTCGGGCCGCGACATGACCGTCAGATTGGCGGCGACCGCGCGCTGGGCCGCTCGCTCGGCGGCCGGCAGAGGCACCATGCCCCGATCCTGCAGATAGCCGCCCCGGCCCGTGGCGGCTTCCGAAGTAAACTCGATCAGGAAATCCTGCAGGCCCGGCGTGACGCCGATGTGGGCCTTCTTGACGTAGATGAACATCGAACGGCTGATCGGATATTGGCCGGACGCGATCGTATCCAGCGTCGGCGTGACACCATTGACCGTCGCCGGCTTCACCTGGCCAAAGTTCTCTTCCAGGAAGGAATAGCCGAACACACCAACAGAACCCGGCGTGCGGGTCAGGGTCTGGACGATGGCGTTGTCGTTCTCGCCGGAGTCGACCCAGCCGCCGTCCTCGCGCAACGTCTGGGCGACGGCCTCGAAGCGGTCCGGGTCGCTTTCGGCCAGGGCCGCCAGCGCCGGCAGGGCCTCGGCGGAGATCAGCATGGCCAGCTCGTTCCAGCTGTCGCGCGTGCCCGACGTCGGCGGCGGGCCATAGACCTGGATGCGGACGTCCGGCAAGCCCGCGCGCACCTGGGCCCAGGTGCGGTTCGGATTGGGGATCAGTTGACCGTCGGGGCCGGGGATTTCCTTGGCCAGCGCCAGATAGAGGTCCGAACCCTCCAGCACGAAATCGGCGCCGGAGCGGGCTGTGGCGACGGCCAGGCCGTCATAGCCGATCTTGATCTCGATGATCTCGGTGACACCGTTCTCGGCGCACTGGTCGAACTCCGAGCCCTTCATGCGGCGCGAGGCGTTGGCGATGTCCGGCGTGGAAGGGCCCAGTCCCTGGCAGAAGGCCTGGATACCGCCGCCAGTGCCCAGCGATTCGACGCGCGGCGGCGCGCCGTCGGGGAAGTTGCGGCCAAAGTTCTCGGCCACGCGCGTGGCGAAGGGGAAGACGGTCGAGGACCCCGCCGCCCAGATGCCGTTCCTCTGCTGGCCTTGCTGGCCGCAGGCGGCGACGATCAGGGCCATGGTGGCGGCACCGGCCACGAACAGGCGGCGGGGCAGGGTCGAGGACATAGAGGCGTGTTCCGAAGGCGACGATTCGCGACGCTTAAAGCAGACGTTTGCGCATGGCCTGTGACAGCATGTCGATCAGGGTCACGGCGACCACGACGATGATGACGATGGTCGAGACCGAGTTGTAGTCGAAGGCGTTCATGCTGTCGAAAAGCACCTGGCCGATGCCGCCCGCGCCGATCAGGCCCAGCACCGTGGCCGAGCGGCTGTTGGACTCGAAGCGGTAGAGGGCGAACGAGGTCCACAGCGGCGCCACCTGGGGCACGACGCCCCAGACGATCTCGTGCAGGCCAGACGCCCCGGTGGCGCGCACGCCCTCGACCGGCCCATTATCGATCGACTCGACCGCTTCGGAGAACAGCTTGGCCAGCACGCCTGTGGTGTTCAGCGTGATGGCGAGCACGCCCGCCAGAGGCCCCAGCCCCACCGCCACGATGAACAGAAGCGCCATGACGAGATCCGGCACCGACCGCAGCAGGTTCATCACCCAGCGCACAGGCGTCACCACCCAGATGGGCGCGATGTTGCGCGCCGCAGCCAGACCCATCGGCACGGCCAGGATCACGGCGAGAAAGGTGCCCCAAAGGGCGATCTGGACGGTCAGCCACATCTGCTCGACGAACAGCCGCCAGTTGGTGAAGTCCGGCCGCAGCAGTTCCCGGGCGAAGGTGCTGACGTTGTCGCTGTTGGTCACCAGGCGCGACAGGTTGCCCAGATCCACATCGCCGATGCTGTAGATCAGCACCACGGCCACGCCGCCCCAGATGAGGATGTCGAGCAGCCAGGCCCCGAGCGACTTGGACGGCGGCTTGGGGATGGTGCCGCCGGTTACGCTGATGTCGGTCAAGGCTGGACCTCTCGCAGCGCCCGCAGGCGCTCCAGCTCTGCTTGCGCCTCGGCGATGGCGGCGTTGTCGCCGCGCGCGCGGGCCTCGGTCAGCTGCTGATCGGCCACCATCTCGCGGATGGGGTTCAGATAGCTGTCGTCGGCGGCGCGGAACTGGGAATACTCCAGACCCGCCAGAACCTGACGTTGGCGCTCGGCCTCCACGCCCTCGCCCTGGCCATAGGTCAAAAAGAAGCTGCGGATCTTCTCCTTGGTCGCGGGATCGAGGTCGCCGCGCACCAGGATGCCGCTCTCGGGGATGGGCGGCGACTGCCAGATCTCGGTGATCTGCTCGGCCACGGCCGGGTTCTGACGCCTCAGGAAGACGGTGTTGACGGTGTTGGACGTCGCCACATCAACCAGGCCGGTCGCCACGGCGAAGGCATTGGCCTGATGATTGGCGGCGCGCACGGTCTTGAAGCACGCGGTGGGATTGATGCCGCGCGGATTGAACAGGAAGGCCAAGGGCGCGAGCGTGCCCGACGTCGACTGGGCGTCGCCAATGCCGAAATCGAACCGGCGCCCGCAGGCCAGCACCTGATCCAGGGTGATGCCCGAGCCGGTCTTGACGATCAGGGTGGACTGGTAGCTGTCCTGGCCCTCGCGGTTGACCGTGCGGGCGATGACCTCGGCGTCGGCCCGGTCGATGGCCTCCACCGCAGGCTTGGCCGAGAACCAGGCGACCTGGGTCTGGTTGCCGCGCATGGCCTCGACCAGGACGGTGTAGTTGGACCCGAAGAAGGGCTCGACCGGGATGCCGATGGCCTCCTCCATATCCGCCAGCAGCGGCTCCCACAGCGGGCCGGCCGAGGCCTGGCCTTCCGCCGACAGGATGGAGAAGGTGATGCTCTCGGGCGCGCCGCTCGCGGCCTTCTCCTCGCCGCCGCCGCAGGCGGACAGGGCCAGCAAGGCGGCCGAGGCGGCGATCAGGCCAAATCCCTTAAGGGCTGGGCGGCGGGTGAAGCGGTGAAGGGTCATGCCTTGGTCTCCCAGAAGGCGTCTTCGAATTCGGGACCGTAGATGTCGATCAGCCGGGCGGTGTCCAGCCCCGTCGACGGGCCGTCGTAGACGACCTTTCCGGCCTTCAGCGCGACCACGCGGTCACAATAACGGATGGCGTAATCGACCTGGTGCAGCGTCACGATGACGCCCAGCCCGTCGCGCTTGTTCAGCTCGACCAGCAGTTCCATCACCTTGCGCGCCGACACCGGGTCCAGCGAGGCGACGGGTTCATCCGCCAGGATGGCCTCAGCCCCCTGGACCAGGGCCCGGGCGATCGCGCCGCGCTGCTGCTGGCCGCCCGACAGGGTGTTGGCGCGCTGGGCGGCGTAGTCGGACACCCCCACACGGTGCAGCGCCTGCATGGCGCGGGTCTTGTCCGCTGACGGCCAGGCCCCCAGCATCCCGCGCCAGCCCGGCAGCCGCCCCAACGCCCCCAGCATGACGTTGGAGAACAGGCTCAGTCGTCCCACCAGATTGAACTGCTGAAAGATCATGCCCAGCCGGCTGCGCGTCGCGCGAACGGTCCCGGCCACCCGGCCGTTGGACTGCACGGTCTGGCCGAAGACGCTAATCGTCCCCCTGCCGCCGTCGATGGATTGCAGGCCGGTGATGGAGCGCAGCAGCGTGGACTTGCCCGACCCCGACGGCCCGATCAGGGCGACCATTTCGCCACAGGCGACCGACACCGACACCCCGTCCAGCGCCTTGCGCTGACCAAAGGTCTTGGACACGTCGCGGGCCAGGACCAGGCTGGTCGCAAGGGAGCCGGGCGCGGCGGGGGCTGCGGCGGATGAACTCATGAACTCGCTGACGGCGGCTGATGACCAGGCGCCGAATGCCGCGAGGAGCGCGGTCCGGCAAGCCTTAATGCCACGCGGGCGAGCGATGCGTAAAGCGGAGCGGCATCTGGCTCTGCGCGACGTTGAAATCACAGACCTTCCGTCCTCGGAGCGGAATCCTGTCCACAGGGGCGCGCCGCGAAAAAACCGCTTTACATGACAGTCGCGTGACCCCATATGCGCGCTTCCGGCGGACCCCGTAGGTCTAACCGTTACGCGCTGCTAACGCCGGTCTGGGTTAACAATTAACAGGGGGTTACGTGAATTGCGCACGTACCAGCTTCCCCTGGACCTGGTCCGTGAGCGGCCTCCTGAGCGTCCCGTCGCCCTCGTGCGACCGCGCTCGGTTTCCGTAGCGGCCCGCTGGTTCCAGGATAATCTCAAGGCCGACGTCTTCTATGCGGTGAAGGCCAATCCGTCGCGCTGGGTCATCGAGACCCTGATCGAGGCGGGCGTCACCGGTTTCGACGTCGCTTCGCTTGCCGAGATCGAGCTCGTCCGCTCGGTCAGCGCCGACGCGCGCCTGGCCTTCATGCACCCGGTCAAGAGCCGGTCTGCGATCACGCGCGCCTACTTCGACCACGGCGTGCGGACCTTCTCGCTCGACTGCGAGGAGGAGCTTCAGAAGATCCTCGACGCCACGGGCGGCGCGGACGACCTGAACCTGATCGTGCGCATGGCGGTGTCGGCGGATGGCGCGGCCTATACGCTGTCGGGCAAGTTCGGCGTCTCGGCCGATCAGGCCCCGTCGCTGCTGCTCAGCACCCGCCGGGCGGTCAAGGACGGGCTGATGGGCGTGAGCTTCCACGTCGGCAGCCAGTGCATGCGCCCCTCGGCCTATGAGGCGGCTATGGCCCAGGTCGGCCGCGCCATTAAGAAGGCGGGCGTCTTCGTCGACATCGTCGACGTGGGCGGCGGCTTCCCGTCGGTCTATCCGGGCATGGTCCCGCCGGACATGAGCGAATACGCCGACGCCATCCATCGCGGCTTCAACGAGATGCCGGTGTCGGAAACGACCGAACTGTGGTGCGAGCCCGGCCGGGCGCTGGTGGCCGAGAGCTCCTCGGTGCTGGCGCGGGTCGAACTGCGCAAGGGCGATGCGCTGTATCTGAACGACGGGTCCTATGGCTCGCTGTTCGACGCGACGCATTCCCGCTGGCCCTTCCCGACCAAGCTGGTCCGGGACGGCGAGAGCGCGACCGAGCTGAAGGCGTTCCAGTTCTACGGACCGACCTGCGACTCGATCGACCACATGCCGGGTCCGTTCTGGCTGCCGGCCGACATCCGTGAAGGCGACTTCATCGAGATCGGCATGCTCGGCGCCTATGGCGTGGCCATGTCGACGGGCTTCAACGGCTATGGCGAACACGAGGTCGCGGCGGTGCAGGACGCCCCGATGGCCTCGCTGTATGGCCTCGCGCCCCGCTCCATCCCCACCGTGCGCACCACGGCGGAAGAGCAGGCCCGCAAGATCGTTCGCCTGTCTCGCCCCAAGGGCAAGGCGGGCCAGCGCAAGCAGCGTCGGCGCTAAACCGTCACACAGACGTTCTAACTCGCAGCGGCCCGTCGCTCCGTCCGGGCCGCTGCTTCTATTGACGACGGGCGCTCAAACCAAAGGGAAACCCTTGCAATGAACGCTCCCGTTCAATCGAACCAGAAGGCCCAGCTGCTCCAGAACGTCGTGGAGCACATCGACATCACCAGCTTCGACGCGCGGCCGATCATCGACAGCATGCGCAAGATGTCGTTCTCGAGCCGCGACACGGCGCGTGCGTCCGACATCTTCAACATGGCCATCGAGGACGAGACCTGCTCGCCCTGGCTGATCCTGGCGGGGTCCACCTCGGCCGGCGGCTGCATGCACGTGTACCGCGACATGGTGAAGTTCGGCATGATCGACGCCGTGGTCGCCACCGGCGCCTCGATCGTCGACATGGATTTCTTCGAGGCGCTCGGCTTCAAGCACTATCAGGCGGCCGGGCCGGTCGACGACAATGTGCTGCGCGACAACTACATCGACCGCATCTACGACACCTACATCGATGAGGAAGAGCTCCAGGCCTGCGACCATACGATTCTCGAGATCGCCAACCGCCTGGAGCCGCGCGGCTATTCGTCCCGCGAGTTCATCTGGGAGATGGGCAAGTGGCTGTCGGAAGGGAATGCGAAGAAACAAGGCTCGCTGATCCAGACCGCCTATGAGATGGGCGTGCCGATCTTCTGCCCGGCCTTCGTCGACAGCTCCGCCGGCTTCGGCCTGGTCAAGCACCAGAAGGAGCGCGCCGCCGCCGGCCAGCCCTATATGATGCTGGACGCCATCGCCGACTTCCGTGAGCTGACCGACATCAAGATCGCGGCGGGCACCACCGGCCTGTTCATGGTCGGCGGCGGGGTTCCCAAGAACTTCGCCCAGGACACCGTCGTCTGCGCCGAGATCCTCGGCGTCGAGGCCGACATGCACAAGTATGCGGTCCAGATCACGGTCGCCGACGTCCGCGACGGCGCCTGCTCGTCCTCGACGCTCAAGGAAGCCGCCTCGTGGGGCAAGGTCTCGACCACCTATGAGCAGATGGTCTTCGCCGAGGCGACCACCGTCGTGCCGCTGATCGGCTCGGACGCCTACCACCGCGAAGGCTGGAAGAAGCGCGAGCCGCGCCGCTGGCAGAAGCTGTTCGAAAAGGCGGCGTAAGCCGTCGCTCAAGTCGCGCGCTGCCGCGCGGCGAGCGTTAGCGACAACAAACAAGGGGGCGCGAGCGATCGCGCCCCTTTCGTCTGTTCGGAACCACTCCATCGCTCCGCCGGTTCCTCATGCGAAGGAGCACAGGCCCATGACCGACCCAGACCCCAAGCCGAGGAGTGAAGAAGCCCGTGAGGCAGACGACATGGGCGACCGGCCCGACCTCGGTCGCAACGCCGACGCCCTGATCGAGGCTCTTTCGGGCACCGACGTGGGTTCGGACACCCGCGCGGGCTCACACAACGGCGGCTCGGCCAACGGCTCGGAAATCGATCCCGATCAGACCGCGATCAACGCGGCTCTCGCCGAGCAGGGCCGTCGCGCGGCCGATCGACGCGACGACTGAGGCCTCAGACCTCCGCCATCGTCCCGGCGTTGATGGCGATGCGGCCAAGCAAGCCCTTGACGATCAGGTCCAGCGGCTGGCCCTCGCGATAGTCGGCGGCCGCCACGAAGTTCACCCGGTCCTCCGAAATCAGGCCATAGATCTTCTCCTGATCGCGCTCGGAGTTCCGGGGGTCATAGACCGCGATCGAGAAGCCGCCCTTGGTGTGCATCATCTTCATGGTCGGCACGTCGGTGTCGCCGTCGCCCAGGAAGATCATCCGCTCGAACGGCACGGCGCGCGCGTCGTCCGGCACGAAGCGGTTGATGCGCTCATGGTCCCAGTGGTTCAGCACCCCCTTGTTGATGCGGAACAGGTACTGCGTCTTGGTCGTGTAGTTGACGCCGACCGCCGGCCAGATGGCAACGCCGTGGTCGTCATAGGCGAACTTGGAGGCGAAGACGTGCCGGAACGCCGGGCGGATCGGGCAGCCCTCGATCATCTCCTCCAGACCGGCCGAGATGATGTAGTGCTCGATCTCCAGCCCGTACCTGCGGCCGATCGCATTGATGCGGTCGAACCAGCCCTTGCCGGTCAGGTCCGACTTCAGCCCGTCGAACAGTTTGACGTCCTCGCCGTGCTCCTTGAGCAGGGTCTTCGTCACCGGCCGCCCGTTCTCGCGGGCCCGTTGCAGCATCAACTGCATGTACATCAGGATGTTGTCGCCGTCGGCCGACTTGGTCAGCCGATCCGCCTCGCCCCAGAAGTCGCCGACGCCCATCCCGACTGAGGGGATGAAGGTCACCTCCTGCATGTTCCCGCGCGCGAGCGTGCCATCGAAGTCGTAGATGAGGGCGGTCTTGAGAAGGTCGGCCATGCGGACTCCATCGTTCTGGATCGCTTAAACGCGCCAACTCTGACATCTTCAAGTGATGCAGGGGTCCGATTGGAACGCTTGATGGTCGCTTTGCTGACGTTGGCCGTGGCCGCCACCTGCCTCTCGGGTTGCAGCAGCGCGGGACAGGATACCCGCACCTATCGATATCTCAACCCGAGCAACTCAGCAGCCCTCCGAATTGACATTCAGAACTTCGGCGGGGCCGCTGGGTTCGTCCGGAATCAAATCAGTCTTGAGGCCACAGGACAAAGCGTCCGAGACCTCAGGACGCTAGAGCATATGTCATCAGTAAGGGTCGTGTGGCTAAGCGAGCGTCATGTTCGCATGTGCTTCGTTGGCTCCATGGATCGCGGTGAGCCTCGCTGGACTGGCGCACTTGCAGGGCGGACCTATCAGATCGACTTCGTCCGAGTATTGAGCGGCCAGCCCTGCAACTAACCCAACGCCAGCTCCGGTGCCGCCGCGACCCCATCGGCCTCCAGCGGCAGGTGCAGGATAAAGGCCGCGCCCTTGCCGGGTTCGCTCTCGACCTCGGCCCAGCCGCCGTGCAGCTCGACCAGGGCCTTGACCAGGGCCAGCCCCACGCCCGGACCGCCCCGCTCGCGCTTGACGAAGCGGTCGAAGACGTGGGCCTGCAGGTGATAGGGAATGCCCCGACCGGTGTCTTCAACGCGGATGCGAAGCTCGGTCGCATTGGCCTCGGCCCTCAGCGTGACCGATCCGCCCTCCGAGACCGAGCGGGCCGCATTGTCCAGCAGGTGATCGATCGCCTGCCCCAGCCGCCGGGCATCCGCGCGCAGGACCGGCATGTCAGCGGGGACTTCGGCATGGAAGGTCGCGCCCCGGCCTTCGATCCGCGGCAGATGCTTCTGCGCCGCCTCGGCGAACAGGTCCTTGATGCGCACGTCGCCCAGCGAGAGCTCCATCTCGCCCGCGTCGATCTGGGCCATGTCCAGCACGTCGTCGATGGAGGCCGCCAGCTGCCCGGCCGCCACCCGGATGGCCCCCGCATGCTGACGGCTGCGCTCCGGCAGGTCGCCCATGGCTTCCAGCAGCTCGGAATAGCCGACGATGGTCGTCAACGGCGTGCGCAGCTCGTAGCTGACCGAGCCGACGAACTCGCGCTTCAGGGCCTGGCTCTCCTTCAGCGCCGCCTCGCGCTGGGCGAGCGCCTGCTCCAGCTCGCGCCGGGCGGTCACGTCGGAGAAAGCGACCAGCGTCGCACCGTCCGGCAGGGGCCGGGTCTGCCAGGCGGCGATCCGGTTGTCCGTGGTGCGGCCCTCGCCCGAGACAGGCACGCGGCTTTCGGGATCGGGATCGGCGACGCGCGCCTTCAGCTCCAGCCACAGGGCGGCGTCGGGGATGTGAGTCTTCAACAGCGCCGCGATGGCGTCGAAGTCGCCGGCGTCCCTCAGCTGCTCGGCCGACAGGCTCCAGAAGGTCTCGAAGGCGTCGTTGTGCAGCCGCAGCCGGCCGTCCGAGCCGAAGACGGCGACCGCGTCATTGAGCTTGTCCAGCGTCGCCGTCTGCACTTGCAGCTGGGCGTTGAAGCGGCTCCTCAGATCCAGCTCGCCCGTGATGTCCGAGAACAGCAGAAGGATGCCGCCCAGCGGATGCGGCTGGCGCACGATCCGCAGGGTCCGCCCGTCCGGCAGGGACCAGCTCTCGTCCGGGGCGGCCTCGGCGGCGCCGTAGAAGTCCAGTTCGCGCGCCTTCCACCCGGCGTAGTCGACGACCTCGGGCAGCATGCGGCGCTGGCGCAGCCGGTCCAGCAGCTCGGCATGGGTCGGTCGTTCGTCCAGCCACGCCGCGTCCAGCCCGAACAACGCCTGGAACGCCGTATTGTGGAAGGCCAGCCGCCGCGACGGTCCAAAGATGGCCACGGCATCCGCAAGATGGTTCAGCGTCTCGTCATGGGCCTCGACGTGGCGGCGCAGCGTGTCGCGCGTCTCCTCCGCCTCAGTCATGTCCAGGGCGAACACCAGAACGGGCCCGCCGGGCCCGCCGATGGGCTCGGCGATGATCTTCCAGGCCCGCCGGCGGCCGTCGCCGGGCGTCCAGCGGAACCCCTCCTGACGCGCCCCGATCCGCCCCGCTTCAGCGGCCAGCTGGTCGGCACCCCGGTCGAAGGAGGCCTGGCGCTCGCGCGCCGCTTCCAGACTGTCGCACCCCGTCTCGGCCAGCCAGGCCCGATTGGCCCAGACCAGCGCCCCGTCGCCGTCCAACACCCAGGCGGGCGAAGGCGAGGCCTCGGCGATCAGCCCGGCCCCCAGCGACGGCTCGGCGGACGAGGCGGCCTCGCCCCGGTCCGACAGGCGGAGCCAGGCGACGCCACCGTCGGTGCGGCCCTCGATGGTCCAGCCGCTGTCGGGATCGCGTGTCCGGAACGGCGCGCCTTCGGCCAGTAGCCGGTCGATCGCGTCGCCGTGCCGGGCGTGCAGCGCCTCGGCGATGGCCACCGCCGTTGTCCCTTGCGCATCCCCGGCCAGAGCCTGTCGCGCGGCCACGATGCGGGCGTCTGCGCCCAGCAGGATCGGGGTCTCGTCCGGCGTCAGGCCCAGCCGCACCTCGTCGAAGGCCGCCACAGCCCCCAGACCCGCCGCG
>NZ_LJHU01000100.1 GCF_001295975.1 Brevundimonas sp. AAP58
GCTCCGCCCGCCCCTCCCACCCGTTCACAGCGGAAGAGCGATGAGGCGTGCCCGATCTCTCAGTCCTTCATCCGCCAGGTCGCACCGTTCGGCCCATCCATGACCACGACGTTCAGCGCTGTCAGCCGATCCCGGATGCGGTCGGCCTCCGCCCAGTTCTTCTCCGTGCGCGCCGTGAACCGCTCGGCCAGCAGGGCCTCGACCTCGGCCTTCAACGCATCGTCGGCGGCGCCCGAGAACCAGGCTTCAGGATCGGACTGCAGCACGCCCAGAACGTCCGCCGCGCCCAGCAAGGCCGCCTTGGCCGCCGCGACCGCGACATGATCCCCCGCCGTCATGCCCCGCTCGATCTCGCTGGAGAGGCCAAACAGGCTGGCGATAGCACCCGGGGTATTCAGGTCGTCCTCAATGGCCGCCAGGAACTCCGCAGGCGGCTCCCCCGGCTCGGCGGCTACGCCCTTGGCCCGACCCAGCGCCCCGTACAGCCGGTCCAGGTTCTTCCTCGACTGATCCAGCAGGCTCTGGTTCCAGTCCAGTGGCTGGCGATAGTGAGCGCTCAGCAGCGCCCACCGCACCACCTCGCCCGGCATGTGTTGCACCAGATCGTGCAGCAGCAGGACGTTGCCGATCGACTTGGACATCTTCTCGGCATCGACCGTCAGGAAGCCGTTGTGCATCCAGTATCGGGCGTATTCGTCGTGCGCCTGATCAGCATGGGCGTGGCCGTGGGCGCACACCCCTTGCGCGATCTCGTTCTCGTGGTGCGGAAACACCAGGTCGATGCCGCCGCCGTGGATGTCGATGGGCAGGCCCAGCACCTGCTCGATCATGGCCGAGCACTCGATGTGCCAGCCGGGACGCCCCTCGCCCCACGGGCTCGGCCAGGACGGTTCGCCCGCCTTGGACGGCTTCCACAGGACGAAGTCGTGGGGGTTCTTCTTGTAGGGCGCGACCTCGACCCGGGCGCCCGCGATCATGTCGTCCAGGTTCCGCCCCGACAGCGCGCCGTAGGAGGGGTAGCTGGAGACGTCGAACAGGACGTGGCCCTCGGCGGCATAGGCGCTGCCGGCCGCGACGATGGCCTCGATCTGACGCACGATGGCGTCCATGTGGTCGGTGACGTGCGGCGCGATGTCGGGCGGCGACACATTCAGCGCCGCCATGTCGGCCAGATAGGCGGCCTCGTACCGGGCCGTGACCTCGCCGATTGGCACGCCCTCCTTCGCAGCCTTCTGGTTGATCTTGTCGTCCACGTCGGTGACGTTGCGGGCATAGACCACGGCGTCGGAGCCATAGGTCCGGCGGAGCAACCGCACCAGCACGTCGAACACCACTGGCGGGCGCGCATTGCCGATGTGGGCGAAGTCATAAACCGTGGGCCCGCAGACATAGAGCGTCACCCGCTTTGGATCGCGGGGCTCGAAAGCCCGCTTCTCGCGCCGGAGGGTGTCGTAGAGGAAAAGCGTCATTGTGAAGCGGAGCCGTGGGTTTTCTTGCGGGACGGGCGGGTCGTCCCATATAGCCGTCATGGGCTGGCGAACAGCCGCCCGACGGAAAAGGGAGCGCGGCGCGCGTCAATCCGGGGCCATCGTCCCGGCGCAACTGAGCCGCTGAACATCTTCAATGGACGCCCATGCCACGAAGCCGGTCCTGGTCGGCAATGATCTCGTGTCTCTGAGACCTTCGCGCGAGGAGGCCCTGAAGGCTGTGCGCACCCTGTTGGCCTGGGCCGGCGACGATCCGGACCGCGAGGGCCTGAAGGACACCCCCAAGCGGGTCGTGGATGCCTATGCCGAATGGTTCGAGGGCTATGAGGCCGATCCGGCCAAGGAGCTGAGCCGCACCTTCGAGGACGTGCAGGGCTATGACGACATGGTGCTGCTGCGCGACATCGAGGTCGAGAGCCATTGCGAACACCACATGGCGCCCTTCCTGGGCAAGGCCTACGTCGCCTATATGCCGACCGAGAAGGTCGTGGGCATCTCCAAGATCGCGCGCGTGGTGGAGATCTTCTCCAAGCGGCTGCAGACCCAGGAAGTCCTGACCAACCAGATCGCCCAGTCGATCGAGGACCATCTGGCTCCCGCCGGCGTGGCCGTGCTGATCGACGCCGAGCACCAGTGCATGACGACCCGCGGCGTGCACCACCGCCACGTCTCGACGATCACCACGCGCTTCACCGGCGCCTTCAAGACCGATCCGGCCCTGACCGAGCGGTTCCTGAAGCTCGCCAAGGGCTGATCTTCGCGCGCCGGGCGAAAAGTGCGAATGCGGGAACCCGGTTCGACCGGAGACCGCTTTACAAGCCCGGCGTCAGACGCCAAGAACCGTCCGAAGCCTTGAACACGCTCGCGCTCGCGCGCGGCCAAACGGAGACGACCAGACATGGGCGCCAAGCTTTCGGGACCCGGTGGAGACGGCAAGAAGACGATCGCTCAGAACAGCGACATCAACGTCACCCCGTTCGTCGACATCATGCTGGTGCTGCTGATCATCTTCATGGTGGCCGCGCCGCTCGCCACGGTGTCGATCAAGCTGGACCTGCCGCCCGCCACGCCACCGACCTCGGATGAGCCCCAGGAGCCGGTGTACATCACGATCCAGGAAACGGGCTCGATCTTCATCGCGGATGTCCAGAGCTCGATCGAAACCCTGTCCAGCGACGTCTGCGCCGCGGTGGGCAACCCGACCGGTCGGGGATGCCAGGAAGAGCGTGTCTTCGTCCGTGCTCAGCCAGAAGTCCGCTACAACGCCTTCATGGAAGTCATGAACGAGCTGCAGGAGAACGGCTTCTACAAGGTCGGCCTTTTGAACGAAGACATCGAATAGGTCTTTCGACCCATTCCAACGACAAAGGCCGCGTCCCGGAAGGAACGCGGCCTTTTTCTTGACGGCGATGGCGCGGCCTAGTGGCGGCCGTCGCCCTTGAGGGTGTCCTTGATGCCACCGACGGTGTTCTGGACCTTGCCCTCGACCTTGTCGGCGCGACCCTCGGCTTTCAGCTTCTCGTCGCCGGTGAGCTTGCCGATGCCCTCCTTGATGGAACCTTCGGCCTGCTTGGCGGAACCTTCGATACGGTCATGATCAGCCATGATGCTCTCCTGCGTTGGGCGAAACCGGGTTGGTCGCGCTTCGTCCAAGAGAGCGATCCTCAGGCCAAGCCGTTCCGTATGGTGGCGCTTGAGCTCACCGCCTCAGCCAGGCGGCGACCGCCCAGGCGTGGGCATCGTGGCGCAGTTCAGCGAGAGCCGTTCGGGGATGAAGCCAGACCAGTTCATGGTCATCCTCGACCTTCCGAGTCGGATCGAGGGCGACCATCCGTGCGATCCAGACCCCGCCGATGTTGTTGACCGGCTCCCCATCGGACTTGCGGAAATACTGGCCCGCCTCGACGATGCGCTCGACCGGAGCGACGGTCATGCCGGTCTCCTCGAGGAACTCGCGGACGAGGGCCTGTTCCTCGGTCTCGGCACCGTCGACCGCCCCACCCGGCAGATCATGGTAAGGCATGTCGCGGGTCACGCGGACGCAGGCCAGCTTCTCGTCGTGGAACACGAGACCGAAGACGGCCGGGCGAACGACATAGAGCAGGCCCGGCTCGGCCCGGCCGAACTGGAGCGCCGGGGTCAAAGGTCGAAAGCCAGTCGGGCACGGACACCCGTGTGTGCCTGATCGAACTCGATGGCCGATCGCAGGCCCGACGCCATGGCCGTGATGATCTTGCCGCCCAGACCCGTGCCCTTCGGCGTGCCCTCCCCCAAGCCCGGCCCGTCATCCTCGACAGTCAGGATGGCGCGTCGACTTTCCGCGTCGCGCTCCAGGATCACGCGGATCTCGCCGCCCTGCCCTGGCGCATAGGCATACTTGACCGCGTTGGTGATCAGCTCGGTTACCACGACACCCAGCGATACCGCCTGATCGGTCGAGACCCAGATCGACTGGGCCTTCAGCGTGATGCTCGGAGCGGCGCCTTCAGGCCCCACGGACTTGCCGAGTTCCTCGACCAGGCCCTCCAGATAGGCGTCCAGTTCCACACGCTCCATGTCGCCGGACGTGTAGAGTCGGCGGTGTACATGGGCGACCGCCTCGATCCGCGCCTGAGCCTCGCGCAGAGCGGCGCGGGCACCCTCATCCGACAGGTGCCGCTGCTGCAGTGACATGAAGCTGGACACCAGCTGGAGCGAGTTGCCGACCCGGTGATTGACCTCGCGCAGCATGGCCTCGGCGCGATCCCGGGCGATCCGCACCTGCTCCTGCGCCTCCTCATTCTCGCGCTCCAGACGGCGACGCAGCAGGGCATCCTCGAGCGCCGAACGCAGGAGCGCGGTGAAGTCCTCGGAC
Organism: Brevundimonas sp. AAP58; assembly: GCF_001295975.1. Lineage (GTDB taxonomy): Bacteria > Pseudomonadota > Alphaproteobacteria > Caulobacterales > Caulobacteraceae > Brevundimonas. The sequence goes on from NZ_LJHU01000100.1 coordinate 4,342, forward strand.
ACGTCCTTAATGACGTAGTCGGCGGCCCCGGCCCGGAGCGCTGCGACTGCGATTCGCCCTTCCTGGGCCCCGGTCACATAAACGACCGGCGGCGGCGACGGCCGGTCCAGGATGCACGGCAGCACATCCAGCCCGTCGCGGCCGGGCATGTAGTGATCGAGCGCGATGATGTCGAAGACGGCCTCGCCGTTCAGTGCGTCCAGCCCCGCGTCGCCGTCGGGCGCGAGCGTCACCTCATAGCCGTGGCGGCCGAGCTCCTTCTGCACGAGCCGCGACAGGCCGCGGTCGTCGTCGATGTAGAGCAGCCGGATGGGCGGCCGGGAATCGGTCATTCGATCTCCGGGGCCTGCATCACCGACAGGAACAGGCCCAGCTGGCGGATGGCGGCGGCGAAGCTCTCATAGTCCACCGGCTTGGTGATGTAGACGTTGCAGCCCAGATCGTAGCAGCGCTGGATCTCGGTCTTGTCGTCGGTGGTGGTCAGCACCACCACCGGAGCGCGCTTGAGCCGCTCGTCGCGCTTCACCTCGGCCAGGATATCGGTGCCCTGCATGTCGGGCAGATTCAGATCCAGCAGGATCAGCAGCGGGCCATTGGCCAGGATCTCTTCGGAGAACAGATAGTCCAGCGCCGGCTGGCCCGCGTCGAAGTGGACGATCTCGTTGGAAATGTTGGCCCGGCGGATGTTCTTTTCGATCAGCTTGGCGTGACCGTGGTCGTCCTCGACCATCAGTATCTTGACGGGTGTGCTCACAGGGTTTCTCCGACCTCGTCGAGGATGAGGCGTTTGGGAAATTTCAGGCGGAAAGTCGAGCCTTCGCCAAGCGTCGATTCAACCGTGATTTCGCCGCCCAGGCGACGAACGCTGTTCCTGACGAAGGCCAGACCCAGCCCCTCGCCCGGTCGATCCTGTCGTCCCGAACGGCGGAACAGTTCGAAGATGCGTTCGTGGTCCTTGTCCGAGATGCCGCGCCCGTTGTCGGCGATCTCATACTCAACCCAGCCGCCCGGCACGTCGCGGCCCCGCACCTCGATCCGGCCGGGCCGCTTCGGATCGAGATACTTCACGGCGTTGTCGATCAGATTGCCCAAGATCTGCTCGATGGACAGGCGATCGTTCTCCATCTCCGGCAGATTGGCGACGATCAGTTCGGCCTCGGCCTCGTCCAGCTGATGGGCGACGCTGTCGGCGATGCGGCGGACCATCTGGGTGATGTCCAGCATCTCGGGGACCAGATTGCGGCGGCCCTCGCGCGACAGCTTCAGGATGGCGTTGATCAGCCGGTCCATTTTCTCGGTCGAGGCCCGGATGAAGCCGATAGCCTCAGGGATATCCTCGCGGATGGCGGTGACCACCGCTGGATCGACGGTGCGTTCCGCCTCGGCGCTGGACAATGCCCCCTCCAGCGTCTTGCCCGCCTGATCCAGTTCAGCGGTGTAGCCCATGACGTTGACCAACGGCGAGCGCAGGTCGTGGCTGACGATATAGGCGAAGCGCTGAACCTCCTCATTCGCCCGCGTGAGGGCGGCGGTGCGGTTGCGGACGGTCTCTTCCAGCCCGGCGTTGACACGATCCAGCTCGGCCTGCTTGGCCCGCAGTTCCTCGAAGTACCGTCGGACCAGCAGGAAGACGATCCCGGCCAGTATGAGGATCAGCATCCCCGCCAGCATGTTCACAAGGCTGGTGAACGCGGCGGAGCCTTCCGAGCGGGCCGTCGCGCGAGCCAGCTCACCACCCATCCTCTGATCGACGTCGCCCAGAGCGGCATCCAGCTCGCGCATAAGCCGCTGCCCGTCGCCAGTGCGCACGGCCTGGACCGCCTCGAGGGTCCGGCCTTGGCGATAAAGCTCCAGCGTTCGATCCATTTCCAGGATCTTTTCGCGCGACAACCGCGTCACCAGCTCGGCGTCGCCCGCGCCCTCGCCGTCCGTGGCGATGCGCGCGCGGAACTGCTCCAGCAGGCTCTCGTGGGCGGCGATGGCGCTCCGGTAACTCAGCAGAAAGTCCGACTGGCCAGTCAGCAGATAGCCCCGATGGGCGGTCTCGGCGTCCTTCAGGTTCAGAATGACGAGGCGGCCCGAACGCCTGGCCTGCCACTGGGCCTCCACCGTCTCGTTGAACTGGGCCGTGCGCTGCACCAGGACAAAGGTACTGAAGTTGGCCAACAGCAAGGCCACCAAGGCCGCCATGAGCGCAAGCACGATCGAGCGGCCGAGAGTCCGCTCCAGGGCGAACCGGTTCAGCTGAGCGAGGACATCACGGATCGCGGCGCGCATTCGGTGGCGTGATTGAACGGTCGCCCAGCGCGTGTCCAGCTTGGCCGTAAGCGGCGCAACCTGTGCAGAGTGAAAGCATTGGGTTAATCAGCTGTGCCATTTCGGGAGGCGCGTATGGTCTGGTGGTGGTGGATCGTCCCGGCCGCTGTCGCGGCGCTGGGAGCCATATGGGTCCTCTTGGCCCTCATCGGCCTGTTCAAGGGGCGCATCCTGAGTGGCATCTTCGGCGGCCTAGCCGGCACCGGTCTGCTGGCGGCCGCCTCGGTCGCGGTGCTGCTGGGCCAGAACGCCCAGACCTATGATCGTCTGACCTATGAACGCCCGGTGGCGACACTGGCCACGCGACAACTGGCCCCGCAATATTTCGAAGTGACCGTCACCCGGCCCGCCGAAGGGGAGCGACCCGAGCGCACGGCCGTCTATCCGGTCAACGGCGACGAATGGCGGGTCGAGGCCCAGGTCCTGCGCTGGAAGCCATGGGCCAACGTCCTCGGGCTCGACGCCCAGTATCGGCTGGATCGCCTGTCGGGCCGCTATCAGAACATCGAGCAGGAGCGCACCGGCGCCCGCAGCGTCCATGCCCTGTCCAGCGACGCCGATCCGGACGGCCTGCCCTGGTCGCTGTCGCTGTGGGACACGGCGCGCAAGTACCGTCGCTACGTCGACGCGGTCGACACCCTCTATGGCTCAGGCGCCTATATGCCAATGGTGGACGGCGGGACCTATGAGGTCTGGATGACCCAGTCCGGCCTGATCGCCCGGCCCACCAACGCCGCGGCGATGGCCGGATCGGCGGGCGGTCTGGTCCGCGTGAACTGACCGCGTCTGACGCGGTGCAGCATCGCGATTGATGGCGGGGCCGGAAATCCCTATATCCGCCGTCTGCGAGCGGGGGCCGATCGCCCCGCGTCACGACTGGACCGCACTCCCCATGCTGGTCACGATGATGAAGGCCAAACTGCACCGCGCGACGGTGACCCAGGCCGACTTGGACTACGAGGGTTCCATCGCCATCGACGGCGACCTGCTGGACGCCGCCGGAATCTATCCGCACGAGCAGGTCGATGTGCTGAACATCACCAATGGCGCGCGCTTCACCACCTACGCCATCGAGGCGCCGCGCGGATCGAAGGTCATCGGCGTCAACGGCGCGGCCGCCCGCCTGGTCCAGAAGAACGACAAGGTGATCGTGGTCACCTACGGTCAGCTGCCGGCAGAGGAAGCCCGCCAGTGGTCGCCCACCGTCGTCCTGCTGGACGACGGGAACAGGATCAAGCAGGCCGCCTAGATCGGCTGAAGCGGCACCGAGGCCCAAGCGGCGCGCAGGCGGTTGAGCCTTGCTTCATCGACCTGGAACGCGACGTCCTCGATCGCCGTGACCGCGCAGGCGGGCGTGGCGCTGTTGCAGATGAAGGCACCGTCAAAGGCGGTCAGGTCGTCCACGCGGATCGGCCGGGTCTCCGACGACATCCCCTGCCCCGCCAGGCCCTGCTGGATCAGCGCCTGAGCCACCCCGGCCAGCATGGGCGCCTGGGGCCACACCACGGTGTCCCCGGCCAGGAAGCCGATGTTCCAGAGGCTGCCTTCCGAAATCAGCCCGTCGCGGTCGACGTAGAAGGCGTCGTCGAACCCCGCCTGTCGGGCCATGCGCCGGGCATGGATCGCCTCGATCGTCGCGGTGTGCTTGTGCTCGGGCAGAAGGCGCGTGTGGGTTTGTGTCTGAAGGCGCAGGTGGTTGGCCAGCGGCGGGGGCGGCGGGCTGACGGTCGTGAGCACACGGGGCCGCACGACTCCGTCAGGCGTCCTCGCCCAGATGTCCGGTGAAAACAGACCGACCCGGAGCCAGGCGTCGGTCCTATCGCCCAGCGCGGCGCACATGAAACGGCTGAGATCGTCCTCTGGAACCGTGTCACCGAAGAGGGCCTTCGCGGAGGCGTCCAAGCGGGCCAAATGCAGGTCCAGCCCGCGCACGCCGCCCGCCTCCACACGGAACGAGGTGTAGGCCCCGTAGTTCGTCGTGGCGAAGTAAGTCAGATCATCAGCGGTCGGCGGAAGGCCGTCGATCAGAAGAGTCATGCTCCCTGTCCCGAGGGGAGAGGGCTTGAGGCTCGGAGAGCGGAGCTATCCGCAAGCCGAAAGGGTGAGAGCGTACAGTGCGAACTGGCGAGGGCGGAACCCCTCACCCTTTCGCGCAAGTCCGATCGCCTGACGGCTCTCGGGCGCTCAAGCCCTCTCCCGCTGGGAGAGGGATCGTTCATGCGCCTTCGCCGCATCCCACAGCCGGTCCATCTCGGCCAGGTCGCTCTGCTCCGGCGTCCGCCCATCCTTCGCCAGTTCCGCCTCGATGAAGGCGAACCGCCGCACGAACTTGGCGTTGGCTCCCCTCAGCGCGTCCTCCGGCTCCACCCCCAGCTTGCGCGCCAGGTTGGCCATGACGAACAGCAGGTCGCCCATCTCGTCCCGCGCCTTGTCCAGGTCGCCCGCCGCGATCTCGGCCCTCAGCTCGGCGACCTCCTCGTCCAGCTTGTCGAAGACCTCGTCGGTGGAGGGCCAGTCGAACCCGACCCGTGCCGCCCGCTTGGTTAGCTTCGCCGCCCGGTGGAGCGCCGGCAGGCCCACGGGTACATCATCCAGAACCCCGGTCTGGGCCTTGGCCGCCCGCTCCGCCGCCTTGATGTCCTCCCAGCGCAGCTTCTGGGCGGGGCCGCTGATCTGCGCCTCCTCCTCGCCGAAGACGTGTGGATGCCGCCGGATCAGCTTGTCCGACATGGCCTCGGCCACGTCGTCGAAGGCGAACAGCCCCTGTTCCTCGGCCATGCGGGCGTGGAAGATCACCTGGAACAGGAGGTCGCCCAGCTCGCCCTTCAGCTCGGCCATGTCGCCCCGCTCGATGGCGTCGGCGACCTCATAGGCCTCCTCGATGGTGTAGGGGGCGATGGTGGCGAAGGTCTGCTCCACGTCCCACGGACAGCCGCCGTTCGGGTCGCGCAACCGGACCATGATGTCCTTAAGCCGTTCGACGGGGGTCATGCCGAGGCTCCGTCACGCGCCTCAAGCGCGGCGTGGATCTCGGCGTGGCGTCCCCGGTCCAGTGGATAACGGCGCAGGGCGAGTGCCGCCAGTAACAGGCAAAGGGCGGGCAGGCCGGCGAACATGATCTGCAGCCACATCAGCGCGGGCCCTGAGTTGTCGCCGCCCAGCCCCGGATCGAACCCAGCGAACTGCAGCCCCGTGAAGGTCAGGACCGAGACAGCATAGCCCAGCTTGGACGTCGCCGTCAGGATCGAGAACAGCAGGCCGGTCCGGTCCGCCCCGTCTTCCAGCCGTACCTGATCACCGACGTCGGCCATCATGGCCCTGAGCAGCAGGTCGCCCGAGGCGAAGGCCAGTCCGACCAGGGCCACCATCGCCCCGGCCAGCAGCAGGTCGGCATAGGGGGCGGGGGCTCCGGTCAGGCCCTCAAGCGCGGCTTCAGTCGGCCCGACCAGCATCGGGGCCAGGAAGGCGGCCAGCATCAGGGTGACGGCGAAATAGACGCAGGCCCAGATCAGGGCCGTATGCTTGCCCAGCCGCACCGCCAGCCAGCTCCAGGCCGGGGCCCCGAACAGGCCGAAGACGAAATAGACCAGCAGCAGGATCGAGGTCTCGGCCCGCTCGAACCCCCGCGCCGCCTCGAAGAAGTAGAAGAACAGCGCCCCCACCACGCCGCGCGCGACGCCGAGCGCCAGGTCCGCGCCCAGCAACCGCTGGATTACGGGCTTCCTGAACAGGGCCAGATAGGCGAACCGGCTCTCGGCCTCGGCGGCCGGTCCCGGCGGCGGCTCGGGCGTGAAGGCGAAGGTCACGGCCAGGGCGATGGGCAGGGCGATGATGATGAACCACCCCTGCCACTGCACCGCCCGCGCATAATCGCCCCAGCCCATGTTTTGGACGATTACGGGTACCATCAGCACCGCCAGCACGCCGACGATGTTCGCCGTCTGCCACCAGCCGTAGATGCGAGACCGCTGATTGTAGTCGGACGACAGGGCCGAGGCCCAGCTGACCTGCGACAACAGGCTGACCGAGAACCCCAGCGACAACACCACCAGCCACAGGGTCAGATGGGCCGCACCCGCGCCCGGTCGGGCCATGAACAGCATGCCGACCGCCAGCATCAGCACCGGCGCGGCCAGCCCCATCCACAGCCGGTAGCGGCCAAACCGACTGTTCGTCCGGTCGATGACCATGCCCAGCGCGGGATCGATGACGATGTCGGCCATGCGGATGGCCAGGAAGACGATCCCGACCACCGCCAGATCGACGCCCACATAGCTGGCATAAAATTCCGGCAGGGTCACATAGACGGGCAGGCCTAGCGCCGCATAGGGCAGGCAACTGGCCGCGAAGGCCGCGAGCGTGGCGTTCGAGCGGCGGGGAGCGGCGGGCGCAGGCAGGGCGGCGTCGGTCATGCGGGGTCCGCGAGTCGGGCAGGGGCCTCACCATGCCAGACTTGCCGGGCGCGCGAGAGGCCTTGATCGCGCCACGCGGCTGGGGCTTCCTGACGGCCATGCGGTTGGGGATGCTCGCGATCATCGTGGCGACGGTCCTGGTCTGGCTCACGCCGGGCCGCGCCGACGCGCAAGGGGCCTGGACGCCCCAGTGCGACGTCCATGAACGCGCCTTCGCGGGCGCAGGCCTGGCCAACGCCATCTCGGTCTACACGATGGAATGGGCACCCTTCGGCCCGGCCGAGTGGGGCTGGGTGACCTACGTTCCCCTGCTACAGAAGGAGCTCGGCACCGACTGCCAGGCCGGTTCCCCGGACTTCGCCGAGGCCCTGTCGCGGTTCCAGGCCCGCTACGGTCTGACCGCCACGGGCGTGTTCGACGCCGCGACCTTCGAGGTGCTGAAGGGCGTGCTGCAGGAACGCCGCCCCTTTATCCAGGCCCGCCTGCGCGACGAATGCCCTAATCCGCCGCCGATCCGCCTGCTCGGCTATCTCGTCGCCGAGGAGGAACACGCCGATCGCCTGACCCGGCTGCTGCGCCGTGATGTGCTCGACGCCTACCGCCGCATGGTCGCCGCCGCCCGCGCCGAGGTCCCGGAGATCAACGCCGATCGCGAGCTGCTGCAGATCTTCTCCGGCTTCCGCGACCCGGAGGCCGACGCCGCCCGCTGCGCCGCCCAGGGCAACTGCGACGGCCTGCGCCGCGCCGTCTGCTCGGCCCATCGCACAGGCACGGCGGTCGACCTCTACGTCGGCCAGCTGTTCGACTTCGGCGTCGACAACACCTCGGTCGCCAGCCGCCAGCACATGAGCCAGGGCGCGACCTACCGCTGGCTTGTGAAGAACGCCGGCCGCTTCGGTTTCGTGCCCTATCTGTATGAGCCCTGGCACTGGGAGTGGGTCGACCCGAACGGCCAGACCCTGATCTCGGAGTGATCCGCCCGCTCACCGAAGGCGAACGCCGCCTGATCCGCAAGGAGTTTGGCGACGCCGTACGCCTCGACGAAGTGCTCCTCGCCGCCATGCCCTGGCCGCTCCATCGCGCCTTCGTGCCGGGCCAAGCGTTCGGACGCAGCTGGATCTGCTGGCCGGGGAGGGGCCTGCCGGACGACTTCGCAGTCGCGCCCCTGTCGCTCCAGGCGGTGCTGATCCACGAGATGGTCCACGTGTGGCAGGCCCAATCGGGCGTCAACCTCCTGACCGGAAAGTTCCGCGCCGGCGACGGACCGCGCGCCTATCGCTATCCCGACGCGCCCTGCGGCTGGGAGGCGTTGAACATCGAGCAGCAGGCCATGACGGTCGAGCACCGCTTCCGCGCCCGCCGAGGGCAGGGCGTGCCGAGCGCCCACGAGCACTTCGCGTCAGTTTGTCCGCTCGGCGCATCGAAATCGGCGCAGGGGTCTTGCGCCCGCAGCAGAGCACGCTAAATCCGCTACTGCAGTTGTTGCAGAACAATGACCCTTCGACAGGAGCGACCCATGACCAAGGTGCTGGTTCTCTATCATTCGACTTACGGCCACATCGAGCAGATGGCCTACGCCGTCGCGGAGGGCGCGCGCTCCGTCGAGGGCGTGGAAGTCGACGTCAAGCGCGTGGTCGAGACCGTGCCGGAAGAGCTGGCCAAGAAGTCGGGCTATAAGCTGGATCAGGCCGCTCCGATCGCCGACGTCAACGAGCTCGAGAACTACGACGCCATCATCGTCGGCGCGGGCACCCGCTTCGGCACGGCGGCGGCCCAAATGCGCAACTTTTGGGACCAGACGGGCGGCGTCTGGTTCCAGGGCAAGCTGGTGGGCAAGGTCGGCGCGGCCTTCACCTCCTCGGCGACGCAGCATGGGGGCAATGAGACCACGCTGATCGGCCTGATCCAGACCCTGCTGCACCACGGCATGGTGGTCGCGGGCCTGCCCTACGCTTTCCAGGGCCAGATGACGCTGGAGGAGATCTCGGGCGGCTCGCCCTATGGCGCGACGACCATCACCGGCGGCGACGGCTCGCGCCAGCCCAGCGCCAATGAACTGGCCGGCGCCCGTCACCAGGGTGAATACGTGGCCCAGCTGGCGAAGAAGCTGAAGGCGTAAAGGCCATGCGCCAGCCGGCGGTCTTCTTCGGTCATGGCTCGCCCCTGAACGCGCTGGGCGGCCCTCATGCGGAGGGCTGGCGGCGAGTGGGCGAGGACCTGGGCAAACCCGCCGGCGTGGTCATGGTCTCCGCCCACTGGGAGACTCAAGGGCTCGGCGTCACCGCTCAGGAGCGGCCGCCGACCCTCCATGACTTCGGGAACTTCGGGCCGGAGCTGCACGCCATGCAGTATCCGGCGCTGGGGTCTCCTGCGCTGGCGCGGCGCGTGGCCGAGCTGACCGGGGCGGTCCAGACCGACAGCTGGGGCCTGGATCACGGGACCTGGTCGGTGCTGGCCCATGTCTGGCCCGAGGCGGACGTGCCCATCGTGCAGCTGTCGCTGGACCGGCGGCTGGACGCGCGCGGCCATTTCGAGTTGGCCCGACGGCTGAAGCCTTTGCGCGACGAGGGCGTGGTCATCGCCGGCAGCGGCGACTTCGTCCACAATCTCCGGACCTGGAAACGCGACGGCGGCGAGGCCTACGGCTGGGCCGTCGCCTTCAATGACGCGGTCAAGGCGGCGCTCATGCGCGGCGACCATGACGCCCTGATCGACTGGGTCGGTCTGGCCGAGGACGCCCAGCTGAGCGTGCCCACCGACGAACACTTCCTGCCGCTGCTCTACGTCGCCGCCCAGGCCGAACCGGGCGACGACGTTAGCTTCTTCAACGATGTCATCGAGGGCGGCTCGATCTCGATGACGGGCGTCCGGATCGGCTGAGCGCCTACTTTTTCTTCAGCAGCGCATCGACCGCGACCGACCCCGGCCCGGCGAAGAAGATGTAGAGGAAGACCCAGCAGTACAGCGCCGCCAGCTCGCCGCCGTTGACCAGCGGATAGAGACCGCCCGTCAGGGCGTGGAACTGGAAGTAGGCCACGGCCATCATGCCCGACATCAGGAAGGCGACCGGCCGGGTGAAGAGGCCCAGGATCAGCAGGACTCCGCCGATCAGCTCCAGCACCCCGCCGATGCCGATCTGGCTGGCGATCTCGAAGGGCCCGCGCGCGGGCGCCGGGAAGCTGAAGATCTTCTGCGTTCCGTGCTGCAGGAACATCAGGCCGGAAACGATCCGGAGGCCTGAAAGGGCCAGCGGGCGATGACGCTCAAACGACTCGAACATGGTGACCTCCTTGTTGGAACCGCATACTGAAACAGTATTAGTTTCAGATCAAGCGGCCACGCTTGAACCGGTCGATCATGCCGCCTTGTCCATCTCGACCAGGGTCTGGATCGCCACATAGTCGGTCTTGCCGGTCCCCAGCACGGGCAGCTCGCCGACCCGCACGATCTTCTTCGGGATCGCCAGTTCCGGCGCGCCGTGCTCGCGGGCCCATTCCGTCAGGCGGGTAATGTCCGCGTCGCCCCGGTCGGTGACGAGCACCAGCTTCTCGCCCTTCTTGGAATCCGAAACGGCCACGACGGCATGGCGCGCCTCCGGATAGACGGCGGCGACCAGGCCCTCGACGGCCGAGAGGGACACCATCTCCCCGCCGATCTTGGCGAAGCGCTTCACGCGGCCGAGGATGGCGATGTAGCCTTCCTCGTCGATGTCGACGATGTCGCCGGTGTCGTGCCAGCCGTCGGGCAGGGGCTCGACCCGGTCCGGATCGTCCGCCGACATGTATCCCGCCATCACGTTGGGTCCGCGCAGATACAGCCGCCCGCCCTCGGTGATGCCCTCGACCGGCTCGATGCGCGCCTCCATGCCGGGCAGCAGCTGGCCGACGGTGCCGGGGCGGTTGCGGTCGGGATGGTTCACCGCCACGACCGGCGCGGCCTCGGTCGCGCCATAGCCTTCCAGCAGCTTCACCCCGCCGAACTTGGTGTTGAACAGGTGATGGGTCTCGTCGCGCACCTTCTCGGCCCCGCCGACGACGAACTGCAGGGTGCGGAAGTCGTCGGGCGAGGCCACGCGCGCCCACTGGTTCAGGAAGGTGTCGGTGGCGAACAGGATCGACGCCTTCACCTCCGCCAGCAGCGACACGATCTGTTTGGCGTGCAGCGGGGAGGGGTACTGGAACGCCTTCAGCCCGTTCAACAAAGGTAGCACGACCCCGCCCGTCAGGCCGAAGCAGTGGAAGGTCGGCAGGGGATTGAACATCACCCAGTTCGGATCGAGTGGAATATGCGTCGCCACCTGCCGCGCGTTGGCGACCAGGTTCTTCTGCGTCAGCACCACCCCCTTGGGCGCGCCGAAGCTGCCGGAGGTGAACAGGATCACGCCGGGATCGCTCGGCAGGGTCTTCGTCCGGAACTGACCCGGCATCAGCCCCGCCATCAGGCCGAACAGCTTGTCCGGCAGGCCGATGGAGGCCCGCACGTCGTCCAGCCAGACGATCTCGGCCTCTTTCGACAGCACCTCGATCAGGTCGTCGATCTTGGCCTGGTCGACGAAGCGCTTGGCCGACAGGATGCGCTTGACCCCCACCGCCTTGATCGCCGCCTTCAGGTTCAGCTCTCCGGCGGTGAAGTTCAGCATCACCGGCACGCGGCCGAAGGCGTGCAGGCCGAAGAAGGTGACCACCACCCCCATCGACGACGGCAACAGGATCGCGACCCGCTCCTTGGGCTGGGTCATCGCCGCGATCTTTCGCCCTAGGACGAAGGCCGCCCGGATCAGGCCGGTGTAGGTCAGGGGCTTCCGGTCCTGATCCTCGACGATCTCCTTGTCGCCATACTTGGCGCGAGCGGCCACGAGGGCGTCGAACAGGGATTCTTCACCCGCGGCGGGGTCAAGGCCAGGACGGAACAATACGCGTCTCCTCCGGGGGACTGTCGCCGCCCCCTCGCTGTCAGGGCGCGCAACCTAGTTAAGCGGCGCGGCGCTGAAAAGATGCGTTACGCAGGGTGAGGTTTGGGTGCGGCGTCGACAGCCATGCCGTTTGGCGACTTCTCGTCCCGACCTGTTGCGGACATTTGCATTTCGCCCAGAACGAACGTCGTAAAGGCCAGGGAATCTTATGGAATGGAAAGGCGATTATATACTTTGCAAACGAGACGACGCGGTGCGCGCCTAGTCCTCGCGCCAGTTCCGGGGCAGTCGCGCGCCGCCCGCCTTTGCAGCGGCGTCATCGTCGGGGAGCTTCGGCGTGTGAACGATCTTCTTCAGAGCGCCTTCGAACGCGGCCTCGTCCTCGTCAGCGTCGAGGTGGCGAGCGAGTTCCTTGAACTTGTCAACCTGCGGTTTGTCGGTCAAATCTCAGGCTCCTGTCGGCCGAGCTAGGGGGCTTATACGCTCGGCACTGCAAAGAGACCATGACCGATGCGTATTCTGGCTGACCCAGTTTCGATCGGGCGCATCTTCCTCGACCTGAAGAACCCGCGCCATACCGAGTTGGCGACCGAAGACGAGGTCATCGAATATCTCTGTGAGAAGGAAGACGTTTGGACGCTTGCGCGAGATATTACGCGAGTAGGCCTAAATCCTCTTGAGCGCGTCGCCCTCATCCCGATCAAGGGGCAGAAGGACGCTTACACGATGGCCGAGGGAAACCGGCGTCTGTGCGCGTTAAAGCTACTGGCCGACCCAGATCGAGCGCCCGCGCGACTCCGCAAGGGATTCACAGACCTTGCCAAGCAGCGGACGCCGCCAAAGACGTTCGCTGCGGTCGTCTTCGACGACGAGGAAGAGGTACGCCCTTGGTTGGAGAGGATGCACAACGGTGCGGATGATGGGCGTGGGCGGAAGCCCTGGAATGCTGAGCAGAAGCAGCGATACAGCGGCAGCAACAAGAACAAGGTCGCCCAATCGTTCCTCGACTATGCCGAAGCGGCCGGGCTGATCTCGGCCGAGGATAGGAAGGGGAAACTGACCACCGTCCAGCGCTTCTTGGGCATTGACGTCTTCCGCGAAGCGATGGGGCTGGACCAAGCCAACCCGGAGGACTTGGCCCGGACTCGACCAAAGGCCGAGTTCGAGACCATCGCCCGTCGCTTCATCCGCGATCTGGTCAAGGGAGAAGACGTCAACTCGCGGATGAACAAGCCGGACATCATCAAGTACGCCCGCCCGCTGGGCTCGCTGCCCGGCGTGAGCGCCACACGGATCGAGCCGGAATCCCTGAGTGCGCCCAACGAGGGGGAGCAGAAGAAGACCAGGGCCGGCCGCAAGCACCCTCGCAAACCGGAAAAGCTGCGGCACATCCAGTATGCCGACGAGATCGCCTCGGCACTGAAGGGCTATGGAAACTACAAGCTGGAGAGTCTCTATCACTCCATCTGCACTGTTGAGCTTGAACACCATACGCCGCTGGTTTGCGTCGGTGTTTGGTCGTTCTTCGAGACGCTAACGGCCTGCGCTGGCCGCAACGGTCAGACCAGCTTCCTCGACTTCATGAGCAAGAGCCGGCTTGGCCAGTATGGCGTGACCCAAGGGGCGATGCCGGGCGTCCGACATGCGCTGACCCGTGTGTCGGAATACGGCAATGTCACCAAGCACGACCCCGTCGCCGCGACCTTCAACGCCGACCAGCTAAACAACGACATGATCACCCTGAAGGCGGTGATCCTGAAGTGCATTGAGGACGCGGCCAGCAAGCCCTGAGAAAGTTCTGGCCGAGCGGAATCCGACTTGGTAGAACTCCTTGAAATCTCAGTAGGACAAGGGGTTACGGCATGGCGCGAGGAGCTTCACCACTGCGGTATCCGGGCGGCAAGACGTCCATGCTGGACCTTGTCTCCACGACGCTTCGGCTGAACGGGCTAGAGCGCGGCCACTACGCCGAACCCTACGCCGGCGGATGCGGCCTTGCGCTCTCGCTGCTCTACGGCGGCTTCGTTGCGGACATTCATATCAACGACATTGACCCGGCCATCTGGTCGTTCTGGCACTGCGCGCTTACAGAGACTGACGCCCTGGTCGAACTTGTCGAGAAGACGCCCGTGACCGTCGAGGAGTGGCATCGTCAGCGGGCGATCAACAAGACCGGGGATCTGAACGATCCTCTGGCGTTAGGCTTCTCGGCCTTCTTTCTCAACCGCACGAACCGGTCGGGGGTGATAGGCAGCGGCGGCATCATCGGCGGCCTGAACCAGACCGGAAACTACCTGATCGATTGCCGCTTCAACCGTGAAGACCTGTCGCGCCGGATTAGGCGCGTCTCGCGCTACGCCGACCGAATCCACCTTTCGAGGTCCGATGCGCTGGCCTTCCTCGACCACTGCGAGGCCACGCTTCCGGCCAACACGCTCATGTTCATCGACCCCCCCTACTTCAAGAAGGGGCCGGAACTCTACACGAACTTCTACAAGCCGGACGACCACGCCAAGCTTGCCGCCAAGGTGCTCAAGATCGAGCTTCCTTGGGTCGTCACCTACGACGATGTTCCCGACATTCGCCGCCTCTACCGCGACCGGCGTCAGTACGCTTTCGGCATCAACTACTCTCTGAACGAAAAGCGAGTCGGCGCTGAATTGCTGGTCGTCTCCAAGAGGCTCCGCGTCCCGGGTGAGACCCGAGGCGGTCAGGTGAACCGCCCTCAGTACCGGGCTGCGGCGCTACCGCTTGGGCTTCCAGCGTGAGCCTCTATACTTCCCGTTAGGCGGTGGCTTCGGCCGCGAGGTCAGGCCTGCGGTACGTCAGCCGCTTGCCAACCACGCCCTTGAGCACGATTTCGGCCCGCTCGGTATCATCCACGCCAAGGGCGGCGCGGTTGCTGTAGCGGAAGTCAAACTCGGCCAGATAGCGGTGCATGTGGCGCTTGGAGGCGTGCTGATAGACACCCTTCATGCCGCGCTTGAAGATGCTGAAGTAGCCTTCAATCGTGTTGGTGTGGATCGTCCGGTCTTCCGGGTTCACGTATTTGTCGCGGCCATGGCGGACCACGCCATGCTCGGCAAACTCGCGGCCAACGTGGAGGTAGTGACCGGCTTCGTCCGTCATCAGGCGCGCCTCGCGGGCGAGGTTGTCCATGATGATCGGGGCGAGGGTCGCGGGACGGATGTTGTCCACGACCATGGACCGGGCTTGGCCGCTCGCGCGGTCAACGAGGGTCAGCACCTTGATCTTGTGGTGGAAGGCGCGCTTCACCGGCTTGCCAGGCTCGCGACCGATGTAGGTCTCGTCCACTTCCACGGCACCGCCGGTAGAACCAAACGGAGCAAGCTCACCAGAGCGCATGGCCTCGCGGATGCGATGGGCCAGGAACCACGCGGTCTTGTAGGTGGTCTCCAGCGTGCGGTGCAGCTGGTGAGCGCTGACGCCCTTCTTGCTGGCGGTCATCAGGAAGATCGCTTGCAGCCACTTGGTCAGGGGCAGCTTGGACTCTTCGAAGATCGTACCCATGCGCACGGTGAACTGGCCCTTGCAGTCGCCGCAGCGCTTCAGGCCGAAGCGGATGCGCTTCTCAGGATTCGGCTTGATAGCCGTGATGCGACCAGAGCATCCGCAGTGCGGGCAGACGGGACCGTTCGGCCAGACGATCGCCTCAACGAAGGTGAAGGCGGCCTGTTCGTCGTGGAAGTAGGGGCGGCTAAGAACGGACATAACGTTGGATTCCTTATGGAATCTGTATAGCCGATTTCACCGTGTTTGCAAAGTATATAATCGCCAATGGAAAAGGTACCGCTAGCCCCGGAGCAGATTGAGGCGCGTCTTGCCCTGCTGCCTCCAAGCCTGCGCCCAATCAAGGACGCTGTGCTGGCACTCGCTAGTTCGGGAGTTTGGGTCGAAGGCGGTAACGGTGGTCCTTTGTTGGCCGGTCCTCGTCCAGACATTGGCTCTCAGGCCTACGATATCGTTCTGTTCGAACCGTTACCCGTCGAAACCCTTGCGACCTACGAGAAACTGTATGACTTCAGGCTGTCTGACCCCCTCGTTGAACTGCTTCGGCACTTAAACGGAGGCGTCCTGTTCGAGATCAATCTCTATGGTGTTCCTCCGACGATGGCAGCGAACCCGCCTCTGCTCGACAGGTCTCGCCGGGCACCTCTGGACATTGCGAGTGGTCGCTACTGGCGGGCTCGTTACGGTTCGTCCGACCTGACGGATACCCTCATCGCTTCGCGCAACGTCGGCGATTCCGGCCAGGTCGGCTACTTTATGGATCCTGGAGGCGGCATCGCGGGAAGGGGCAATGGTAGCCCGGACGCTCCTGCGGAGTGTGGGCCTTGGACGAACCTGACCGAATGGCTCGCAGCAGAGATGGCGTAGGACCGCTGCCGACCCAGGTCCGACGCTGGCCTCGTCCACCACACGTCCGCTTCACGCGCCGTCACACCCCGTGACTTGCCTTCGCCGCTCCGAACGACGACATACCGGGTTTCCGCCCGACTGGAGCCCGGACCGCCTCGATGGTCACCGTCATCGACACCCTGACGCGAAAGCCTTCCGAGCTGCGCCATCCCGAGAAGGCCAACCGGCCCGAGACAGCGGTGCTGCGAAAGCCTGATTGGCTGAGGGTCAAGGCGCCCGGCTCGGGCCAGTACAACGCCACCAAGGCCATCGTGAAGGACAAGGGCCTTCACACCGTCTGCGAAGAGGCGGCCTGCCCCAACATCGGCGAGTGCTGGAGCCAGAAGCACGCGACCCTGATGATAATGGGCGACACCTGCACGCGGGCCTGCGCCTTCTGCAACGTCAAGACGGGCCTGCCCCAGCCGCTGGACCCCGAAGAGCCCGCCAAGGTCGGGCTGGCCGTGGCGCAGCTGGGTCTGAACCACGTCGTCATCACCTCGGTCGACCGCGACGACGTGCATGACGGCGGCGCCGCCCACTTCGCCGAGGTGGTGCGCGAGATCCGCCGCCAGGCTCCGGCCACCACCATCGAGATCCTGACGCCCGACTTCCTGCGCAAGGACGGCGCGGCCGAGGTGATGATCGACGCGAAGCCTGACGTCTTCAACCACAACCTGGAGACCGTGCCGCGGCTGTATCTGAAGATCCGCCCCGGCGCCCGCTACTTCCACTCTCTGCGGCTGCTGCAGATGGTCAAGGAGCGCGACCCCAACCAGTTCACCAAGTCCGGCATCATGGTCGGCCTGGGCGAGACCAAGGAGGAGGTCATGCAGGTGATGGACGACATGCGCTCGGCGAACGTCGACTTCATCACCATCGGCCAGTACCTCCAGCCCACCCGCAAGCACGCCGCCATCGAACGCTTCGTCACGCCCGAGGAGTTCAAGGCCTATGAGGCCATCGCCCGCGCGAAGGGCTTCCTGATGGTGTCGTCCTCGCCCCTGACCCGCTCGTCGCACCACGCCGGCGACGACTTCGCCCGGCTGAAGGCGGCGCGGCTCGCCACAGGACGCTGACCTCCGCTTGGCCGTCCACCGCGTCACCCGCATCCTGCCCTATGCGCCGCATCAGCTCGCCGAGCTGGTGGCGGACGTGGAGGCCTATCCCCGCTTCGTGAAGTGGGTCACGGCCATGCGCGTCTGGAACCGCCGCGAGGAAGCGCCGGGCGTGCGCGTGTTCGATGCCGAGGCCGCCGTGGGTTTCTCCTTCCTGAAGGAGCGCTTCTCGACCTGGGTACGCCATGATGCGAACGCCCCGTCCGTCGAGGTCGGCCTACTGCGCGGCCCGTTCCGGCACCTGAAGAACCGCTGGGACTTCCACGCCGTGCCCGAGGGCACCCGGCTGGAGTTCGTCATCGACTTCGCCTTCCGCTCGCCGCTGCTGAACGCCGCGCTCCAGGCCAACTTCGACCGCGCGGTCTCGGCCCTGATCAGCAGCTTCGAGGCCGAGGCGAAGCGGCGCTACGGATCGGGTGGATGAGCTTCGACTTCGACGCCACGGTCGTGGGGGCGGGGGCCGTCGGTCTCGCCTGCGGTCGCGCTCTGGCGAAGCGGGGTCTGACCGTCCTGGTGCTGGAGAAGGAAGGCCACATCGGCCAGGGCGTCTCCAGCCGCAACTCCGAGGTCATCCACGCCGGCCTCTACTATCCGACGGGCTCGTTGAAGGCCCGGTTCTGCGTTCAGGGCCGCCGGGCGCTCTACGCCTATCTCGACAGCCACAAGATCGACTATCGCCGCTGCGGCAAGCTGGTGGTGGCCACCGAGGACGCCGAGGTCGAGCGCATCGAGGCCATCTTCCAGCAAGCCACCGACAACGAGGTCGAGGGGCTGGAGCACCTGACCGGCGCCCAGGCCCGCGCGCTGGAGCCGGGACTGAACGCCCACGCCGCCATCCTGTCGCCCGAGAGCGGCGTCTTCGCCAGCCACGACTACATGCTGGCGCTCCAGGGCGAGATCGAGGACGCGGGCGGCTCGGTCGTCATCGCCACGCCGTTCGAGCGCGCCGAGCCCCTGCCGGGCGGCGGTTTCCGCATCACCGCGGGCGGGGAGGGGGGCGCGACCCTGACCACCCGCCTCCTCGTCACCGCGCCGGGGCTGGAGGCGCAAGGTGTCGCCGCCCGCGTCGAGGGCTTCCCCGCCGACCGCATTCCGGCGCGCCATCTCGGCAAGGGCGTCTACTTCCGCCTGACCGGCAAGGCCCCGTTCGAGCGGCTGATCTATCCGCCGCCGATCCCCGGCGCGCTCGGCACCCACTATCGCAAGGACCTGGGCGGCCAGGCCGTGTTCGGCCCCGACCTGACCTATGTCGACAGCGAGGACTACACCGTCGATCCGGCCAAGGCCGTGGAGTTCGCCCAGTACATCCGCCGCTTCTGGCCGGACCTGCCCGACGGCGCCCTGACCCCCGACTACGCCGGCATCCGCCCCAAGCTGCACGGACCTGGCGAGCCCCAGCCCGACTTCCAGCTGGACGGCCCCGAGGTCCACGGCTTGGCCGGCCTGATCGCCCTGTTCGGCATCGAAAGCCCCGGCCTGACCAGCTCCCTTGCGATCGGCGAGGCGGTCGCCGACAAGCTTGGCCATGACTGACCTCGACATCCGCGACGCTGTCCCGGCCGACATCCCCGCGCTGTATGCCCTGATCGAGAGCGCCTATCGCGGCGAAGCCTCCCGCGTCGGCTGGACGACCGAGGCCGATCTGCTGGACGGTCAGCGCACCGACCCCGAGGAACTCGCCGACATCATCGCCGCTGAGGATCAGGGCCTGCTTGTCGGCTGGCGCGGCGAGGAGGCAGTCGCCTGCGTCAAGTATCAACGGTTGACGGGCGGCGTGGGCTACTTCGGCATGCTCTCCGTCAGTCCGGAGCAGCAAGCGGCGGGGCTGGGCCGCCGGATGGTCGAGGCTGCAGAGCGGCGTTTGGCGGCCCAGCACGGCTCAACGCGCATCCGTATCCAGGTCTTCCCGCAGCGCGACAGCCTGATCGCATGGTACCAGAGGCTTGGCTACGTCCTGACCGGCGAGACTGCGCCGTTTCCCTATGGCGACGAACGCTTCGGCCTGCCCCGGCGCGATGACCTCCACTTCGTCATCCTCGAAAAGCCGCTGGCGTGACCGAGATCCGCACCGAGCGCCTGGTCCTGCGCCACGCGCGCCCGGACGACGCAGAGCCTCTCCACGTCATCTTCTCTGATCCCCTCGCCATGCGCTGGTGGTCGTCCCTGCCTCACGAGACACTCGACCAGACCCGCGCCTGGGTCGAGGCCATGATGGCCGGAAACGCCGCCGGCGCTCCCGACTTCATCATCGAGTGGAACGGCCGCGCCATCGGCAAGGCTGGGTTCTGGAGGCTGCCGGACGTCGGCTATATCCTCCACCCCGACGCCTGGGGCCAGGGTCTGGCGCAAGAGGCGGTCCGCGCGGCCATCGACCACGTCTTCGCCGAGGGTCTGACTGACATCGTCACTGCCGACGTCGATCCGGAAAACACGGCCTCCATTCGCTTGCTTGAGCGGCTCGGCTTCGCCCGCACGGGCTCGGCCGAGCGCACCTGGAACATCGGCGGCGAATTGAAGGACAGTCTCTACTACGCCCTGGATCGCGTCGCCTGGACGGGCCGCCTCAATAGCGGGTCGTGAGTTCCGTCAGCCAGGCGGGCGACGACTGGACCAGAGCCGTTTCGATCGACTTGTCGAGCCCCAGCAGGATCATCACCCCGATCAGCACCATCAGGCCGCCCAGGACGTATTTCCCCGCTGACCCCGCCGCGAGCATGCGACTCCGCAGCCGGGCGATCGCCTGACGCGACATCAGACCGATCAGCACCAGGGGCGTGGCCGCTCCAACGCCGAAGATCAGCATGGTCAGGGCGACGCGCCCCAGATCCTCGCCCTGCGCCGCCAGGAGCGAGGCCGCGCCCAGCGTGGGACCCACGCACGGCGCCCAGACCAGACCCATCAAGGCGCCGAGGCCCAACTGACCCCAGGGGCCACGACCGTCCAGCTTCCGCATGCCGCCGTCGGCCCAGGTGGCCAGGGGACCGCCCGCCGCCGCCAGCCGCACCTGGGCGGCCGGAACCAGCAGGATCACGCCGATCCCGACCAGCAAAGCACCCCCGATCCGGCGGAACAGGTCGCCGTCCAGCCCGATCGAAAAGCCGATCGTGGCCACGAACAGCCCGACGACGGTGAAGCTGGTCGCCAGACCCAGCCCCAGCGCCACCGGCCCCCAGCGCCCCTCGGACTGGGCGCCGCCCAGCACGATAGGCACCAGCGGCAGGACGCAGGGGCTGAGGATGGTCAGGACCCCCGCCACGAAGGCGATGGCCAGGGCACCGAGGCTCGCGATCATCGGGCCTTACCGGGTCGAGGCGACCAGGCGGGCGAGGCTCGCGGCATTGGTGTCGCCGACTGACCGGCCGGTCTCGGTCGCGCCGCGATAGGCGATCAGCGTGCTCTGGCGCTGGGCGCGGAAGCTGCGGACCACGTCGCGCTGATTGTCGTAGTCCACGCGGAACACCACGAGCTCGGCGTTCGCGGGCTGGGCCTGCAGCGATTCGAGGATCGGCTCCTGGGCGCGGCAGACCGGGCACCAGGGGGCGTAGATGTCGACTAGGATGGGCTTGCCCGCAGCCTGGGCGGCCTCGAAGGCGGCGCGGGTGAAGGGGACGTGCTGGGCCATGGCGGCACCCGCCGAGGCAACGAGGGTTCCGGCCGCGACGGCCAGGGCGAGAACGGTGCGACGGAGCATTGGGATCATCCAGACGGAGTGGGGAACAAGGCTGTCTTCGGCGAATGGCTCTGCTTCGTTACGGGTCGTCCGCCACAATCAGCGTCGGGCCTTGAAATCACCGGGATGATCCGGCATAAGCCCGCGCTCGCTGGCGGCTCATCCCTTGGGCCGCCGCTTTTCGTTTTTCGCGCTGCTCCCAGCGCCCGACCCTGAGATCGAGACGGACATGGCCGTTCCCAAGCGCAAAGTATCGCCCTCGCGTCGCAACATGCGCCGCGCCCACGACGCCCTGGGGACCAACCCCTACACCGAGGACAAGGACACGGGCGAGCTGCGCCGCTCGCACCACATCGACCTCAAGACCGGCACCTACCGCGGCCGCCAGGTCCTGACGCCCAAGGAAGACTAGGCTTCAGCCTGATCGAAGCTATTGGACGGCGCGCGGGTTTCTCGCGCGCCGTTTTCGTGCGTTCATGCCCCTTCACCAAGGGAGGGTCCGAAGATGCGTATGCTTGCCCTGAGTTCTTGCGTGGTCATGGCGCTCGCCGCCTGTCAGCAGGCCGAGGCCCCTGCGGGTGCCGACAGGACCGATGCGGCGGCCCCGGCCGCGACGGTGACGGCGGAGGCGAATGTCCTGACGCCTGAGGGCCTCGGGCCTCTGCGAATCGGGATGATGGTCCCCCAACTCGCCACCGTCTGGGGTGGACTGCGCGTTCAGCCGACTGACGTCATGGCCTGTCAGATCGTGGAGTTCGCCGACGCCCCTCCGGGCGTGAAGGCCTTTCTGAACGGCGGCGAGGTCCGTCACATCATTCTCGATCGCTTTTCGACGCTGAAGACCGATCGCGGCTTTGGCCCCGGTGACGACGGCGCGGCCATCAAGGCGGACTACGGCGCTGCGGCTACGGTAGCGCCTGCCAAGTACGATCCCCCACCGGCCGAGGAGATCATGGTCTGGTCGAACGGCGATACGTCTGGCGCTTATATCGAGGACCTGACAGCGCGGGGCACACGCTACAATGTCGGCGGCGATGGCAAGGTCGCGACCGTGATGGCGGGCGGTCCCACCATCCAGCTGGTCGAGGGCTGCGGGTGATCGCGACGGCCGCCTGAAGGTTGGCGTTCGGCGGGTGCCGGGCTAAACCCGCCCG
>NZ_LJHU01000101.1 GCF_001295975.1 Brevundimonas sp. AAP58
TCGACGCCGTCGACCGGCTGGAGGTGCCCGCCGATCTCGCCGCCGCCTTCGACCAGCGTCCCGGATCGGCCGGGGCCTTCGCCGCCTTCCCGCCCTCGACCCGGCGCGGCATCCTGGAATGGATCGGCAACGCCAAACGCCCCGAAACGCGCGCCGCCCGCATCGCCGAGACGGCGGAAAAGGCCCAGCGCGGCGAACGTGCCAACCAGTGGCGCGGGCGGGGCTGACCGCCTATCACCGGATCGCCTTGATCCGTTCGCTGACCCTGACCGACTTCCGCTCCTACGCCTCCGCCCGGCTCGACGTCGGGGCGGGGCCGGTGGTGCTGCATGGGCCCAACGGGGCGGGCAAGACGAATGTGCTGGAGGCGCTGAGCCTGTTCACCCCCGGCAAGGGGCTGCGCGGGGCGACCGCGCAGGAGATGGGGCGGCGCGAACCCGGCGAAGCGTCAGGCCGCGCGTGGGCCGTCGCCCTGACGCTGGACGACGGCGAGGGCGACACGGTCCGTCTGGGCACCGGCGTGCAGACCGCCGGGGCGTCCCGGCGGCTGGTCCGCATCGAGGGCGAGACGGCCCAGCCTGGCCGCCTGCTGGATCACCTCCGCCCCGTCTGGGCCACGCCCGAGCATGACCGGCTGTTCTCCGACGCCCGGGCCGAGCGGCTGAAGTTCTTCGACCGCCTGGTCTTCGCCGCCGAGCCCGGCCATGCCGCCGTGGTCGCGGCCTATGAGAAGGCGCTCCGCGAACGTCTGCGGTTGCTGATCGACGGGGCGGAGGGTCGGGAGGCCGATCCCCTGTGGCTGGACGCGCTGGAGGTCCGGCTGGGTGAGGCCGGGGCGCGGGCGGCCCTGTCGCGCGCCCGGGCGCTGGAGACGCTGCAGGCCGGCATCGACGCCCGCTCCGACCGCCCCTTCCCCCAGGCCGACCTGGCCCTGGTCGGAGAGACCGAAGGGCTCGCCCGCGACGGCGCAGAGGAGGCGACGCTGGCCGCCGCCATCCGCGACGGCATGGCCCGGTCGCGCGGCCGAGACGCGGCGGCCGGCCGCTCCCTGTTCGGGCCGCATCGCGCGGACCTGACCGCCCTTCACCGCGCCAAGAACCGCCCGGCCGCCGAGGGCTCCTCCGGCGAGCAGAAGGCCCTGGCGCTGAACCTGATCCTCGCCCAGGTCGGGCGGCTGGCGACCGGCGGCGCGGCCCCGGTCCTGCTGCTGGACGAGGCCCCCGCCCACCTCGACGCCGAGCGCCGCGCGGCCCTGTTCGAGGAGATCGTGGCCCTGAACCTCCAGGCCTTCATGACCGGCACAGAAGCCGTACTGTTCGCCCCGCTTGGAGGCCGGGCGACCTTCGTGCGGGTCGAGGGCGGCGAGTTGATCCCCAACTAGGCCGTCGCCGGATTGGCCTCGCCCGGCGCGCGCGCCTCGCCCTTGCCGCCGCCGATCCGGTCCATGAAGCGGAAGACGAAGGGGTTGAGCGAGATCGAAAGCAGGGCCGCGGCCAGGATCAGGTCATGCGTGCCCTGGCTGAGCGCGCCGAGCGACAGACCCAACGCCGCCAGGATGAAGGAGAACTCTCCGATCTGGGCGAGGCTGGCGGCCACGGTCAGGCTGGTCGCGCGATCCAGCTTGAAGGCCGTGGTGATGGCCAGAGCCGCCAGCGTCTTGCCGACCAGGACGATGGCGACCACGCCCAAGACCGCCAGCGGCTCGCGCACTACGATCGACGGATCGAACAGCATCCCGACCGAGACGAAGAACAGCACCGCGAAGGCGTCGCGCAACGGCAACGACCGCTCCGCGGCGTTGTGCCCCAGCGGCGTGCCGTTCAGAACCAGGCCGGCTAGGAAGGCCCCGAGCGCGAAGGAATGGAACAGGGCATAGGCCACCCAGGCGATCCCGAGCGCGATGGCGAGCACGCCTAACGTGAACAGCTCGCGCGACCGGGTGTGGGCGATCCGCACGAGCACCCAGGGCAGCACCCGGCCGCCGATGAACAGCATCGCAGCGACGAAGGCGGCGACCTTCAGCAGCGTCCAGCCGACGTTCAGCCCCAGGGTCGACAGGTCCACCGCCGCGCCATCGCTGAGCAGCAACATGGGCAGCATCACGAGCGCGATCACGATCACCAGGTCCTCGACGATGAGCCATCCGACCGCGATCTTGCCGACCTCGCCCTTGCCCTGGTTGCGCTCCTCCAGCGACTTCATGAGGACGACGGTGGAGGCGACCGACAGGGCGAAGCCCATCAGCAGGGCCTCGATGTCCCCCATGCCGAGCCCGAACCGGCCCAGAACCCAGCCCATCAGGGTCGCGGCCGCGATCTGGACCAGGGCGCCCGGCACGGCGACCTTGCGCACCTTCATCAGGTCGGCGGGCGAGAAGTGCAGCCCGACCCCGAACATCAGCAGGATCACCCCGATCTCGGCCAGCTGGGGCGCCAGTTCCGCATCGGCGACGAAACCGATGGTGTAAGGACCCACCGCCACGCCCGCGAGCAGATAGCCGACCAGTGGCGAAAGCTTCAGCCGATTGGCGATCATGCCGAACGCGAACGCCAGTACGAAGGCGGCCACGAGGGTCGAGATCAGGCTGTAGCTCTGCATCCAGGCTCCGGTTCAGATTGTGGGGCGACCCTCCTTGGGACCCACAAGATATGGGGCGAAAACCGGCCCGGACAACCCGGGAAAGCGCCGCGAATCCTCGCTTTTTCCTCGGGGAATCCTATATAAGCGCAGGGTCCGGACCGTCTGAATCAGTTCGACCGGATCACGCCCAGCCATAGGCGGACCCGACGCGCGCGATCGCCCCGGGATTATCGCCCCTCCGGATCACCGAATGACCGACGAACCCCTGAACAGCCCAGAGACCGAGCGCACCGCCGATACCGCCGAAGAGGCCGCCTACGGCGCCGATTCCATCAAGGTGCTGAAGGGTCTGGACGCGGTTCGCAAACGCCCCGGCATGTACATCGGCGACACCGACGACGGCTCGGGCCTGCACCACATGGTCTATGAGGTGGTCGACAACGCCATCGACGAGGCCCTGGCCGGCCACGCCGACCTGGTCGAGGTGATCCTGAACGCCGACGGCTCGGTGACCGTCACCGACAACGGGCGCGGCATCCCGGTCGACATCCACGAGGGCGAGGGCGTCTCGGCCGCCGAGGTCATCATGACCCAGCTGCACGCGGGCGGTAAGTTCGACCAGAACTCCTACAAGGTCTCCGGCGGCCTGCACGGCGTGGGCGTATCGGTCGTGAACGCCCTGTCGGACTGGCTGAAGCTGGTCATCTTCCGCAACGGCAAGCGCCACGAGATGCGGTTTGAGCGCGGCGACACGGTCGAGAGCCTGAAGGTCACCGGCGACGCGCCGATCCGCACCGACGGCACCAAGGCCGGTCAGCCCCTGTCGGGCACCCAGGTCACCTTCTACCCGTCGGTCACGACCTTCAGCCACATCGACTTCGACCTGAAGACGCTGGAGCACCGGCTGCGCGAGCTGGCTTTCCTGAACTCGGGCGTGGTCATCAAGCTGGCGGACAACCGGGGTGCCGAGCCGTTCGAGGAGATCCTGCACTACGAAGGCGGCGTCGAGGCCTTCGTGCGCCACCTCGACAAGTCCAAGACCCCGATCCTGAAGGACGTCATCGTCATTCGCGGCAAGAAGGAGGGCGTCGAGCTCGACCTCGCCCTGTGGTGGAACGACAGCTACCACGAGACCATGCTGTGCTTCACCAACAACATCCCCCAGCGGGATGGAGGCACCCACCTGTCGGCCTTCCGCGCCAGCCTGACGCGCGTCATGGGCGCCTATATGGAAAGCTCCGGCGCCCTGAAGAAGGAAAAGGTCGCCCCCACCGGCGAGGACGCGCGCGAGGGCCTGACCTGCGTCCTGTCGGTCAAGGTGCCGGACCCGAAGTTCTCCTCCCAGACCAAGGACAAGCTGGTCTCCTCCGAGGTCCGCCCGGCGGTCGAGGCCCTGTGCTCCGAAGGCCTGTCGACCTGGTTCGAGGAGCACCCGGTCGAGGCCAAGCTGATCACGGCCAAGATCATCGAGGCGGCCTCGGCGCGCGAAGCGGCCCGCAAGGCGCGGGACCTGACGCGGAGGAAGTCCGCGATGGACATCTCCTCCCTGCCCGGCAAGCTGGCCGACTGTCAGGAACGCGATCCCGCCAAGTCCGAACTGTTCATCGTCGAGGGTGACTCGGCCGGCGGCTCGGCCAAGCAGGCGAGAAACCGCGAGAACCAGGCGGTGCTGCCCCTGCGCGGCAAGATCCTGAACGTGGAGCGGGCCCGGTTCGACCGGATGCTGTCGTCCGACCTGATCGGGACCCTTATCCTGGCGCTCGGCACCGGCATCGGCCGCGACGACTTCAACGCCGACAAGCTGCGCTATCACAAGATCATCCTGATGGCCGACGCCGACGTCGACGGCGCCCACATCCGGACCCTGCTGCTGACCTTCTTCTACCGGCAGATGCCCGAGCTGATCGAGCGCGGCCACGTCTTCATCGCCCAGCCGCCGCTCTACAAGGTCGCCAAGGGCAAGCAGTCCCGCTACCTCAAGGACCAGTCCGAAATGGACGCCTATCTGATCGAGGAGGGGTCCACCGAGGCCGAGCTGGACTTCCGCTCGGGCGAGCGTCGCATCGGCCAGGACCTGATGGCCCTGGTGCGCGAGGCCAAGGCCTTCAAGGCGGGCGTGGATCGCCTGAGCCAGCGCGCCCCGGCCTTCGCCATCGAGCAGGCGGCGCTCGCCGGTCTGTTCGCCCCTGACGCGGATCTGGCCACGCGTGCGTCCGCCGCCGCCGACCGCCTGAATCTCTATGCCGAGGAAGGCGACGGGGCCTGGACGGGCGAGCCCGGCGAGCAGGGCGCGGTGGTCTTCACCCGCCTGCGCCGCGCGGTGAAGGAGACGATCGTCCTGGAGGAGCAGCTGATCCGCAGCCTCGACGCCCGGCGTCTGGCCGAGCGCGCAGCGGCCTTCGAAGGCCTGTTCGAGAGCCCGGCCACCTATCGCCGCCGCGACAAGACCGTGGATGTGCGCGGGCCGCTCGACCTGCTGACCGCCGTGCTCGACGCCGGCAAGAAGGGCCTGTCGATCCAGCGCTACAAGGGTCTGGGCGAGATGAACCCCGACCAGCTGTGGGAGACGACGCTGGACGCCAATGCCCGCACCCTGCTGCAGGTCAAGGTCGACCACGCCGACGACGCCGACGACCTGTTCGCCAAGCTGATGGGCGACGTGGTCGAACCCCGCCGCGAGTTCATCCAGGAAAACGCCCTGGACGCAGCGGTGGACGTCTGACGACTCACCGGCCGGACGCGCATCGCATCCGGCCGGATCGCTCCAAGGTCAGTCGCCCGCGGTGCCCGGCTCGCGCGGGACCGGCCGCCAGTCGCGCACGAAGGCCTCCAGCAGGCGCACCCCAAAGCCCGTCGCCCCGCCGGGGTTGAGCGCATCGGCCCCGCCGTTGTTGACCCCGGCGATGTCGAGGTGCGCCCAGGGCGTCTCGGGCCGGATGAAGAAGCCGATGAAGTGGGCCCCCGTCCCGGCCCCCGCACCGCCGTCGCCGGTGTTCTTGATGTCGGCGATGGTCGAGGACGTGTCCCGCGCATAGGTCGGGCTGAGCGGCAGGCGCCACAGACGCTCGCCCGTCGCCCGGCCCGCGGCGTCCAGCTGGTCGGCCAGCGCCTCATGACGACTGAACAGGCCCGCGTAGTCGTCGCCCAGCGCCGTTCCGACCGCCCCGGTCAGCGTCGCCACGTCGACGATGGCCGCCGGGTTCAGGGTGTCGTCGGCCCACGCCACGGCGTCGGCCAGAACCAGGCGGCCCTCGGCGTCGGTCGAGATGATCTCGATGGTGCGTCCGTTGTAGGCGGTCAGGACGTCGGCCGGGCGGATGGCCTCGCCGTCCGGCATGTTCTCGGCCAGGGCGGCGATGGCGACCACGTCGACCGGCGCGCCGGAGCGGGCCAGCGCCAGGACCGCTCCGACCACGGACGCCGCGCCCGACATGTCCATCTTCATGGCCCCCATGCCCGCCGACGGCTTGATGGAGATGCCGCCGGTGTCGAAGGTGATGCCCTTGCCCGCCAGCACGATCGGCCCGCCGTCAGGCGCGCCCGCGCCGCGATAGCGCACGGCCATCATGCGCGGCGGACGCTCCGAGCCGCGCCCGACGCCCAGGATCGCGCCCATGCCCAGACGCTCCATCTCGCGCTCGTCCAGCACGGTGATCTCGACCCCGCGAATGCCGTCAAAGGCCGCACGCGTCCGTTGGACGAAGGTCTCCGGATAGATGACGTTGGCCGGCTCATTGGCCAGGTCGCGCGACAGCGCCAGCCCCTCGACCAGGGCCGCGCCGCGCCGATAGGCCGCCTCGACCCCACCCGCGTCGCTGACGACCGTCAAGGGTGTCGTGACCGTGGCCGCGCGGGTCGTGTTGTAGAGGTCCGAGCGATAGGACCCCATGCCGAAACCGGCCGCCATCTCGGCCACGGCGGCGTCATCCAGACCCGTGGCCACCAGCGTCACCTGACCCTCGACAGTGGCCAGGGCCCGACCCACCGCGCGCCCGGCGGTCTGGGCCGACAGGGCGTCGTCGCCCAGCCCCACGATCACCACCCGGTCAAATGTCTCGAACCCGCGCAGGGTCTGGACGTCGCGCGGGCCATAGCCAAAGCCGCCCTGCTGCAACGCCCGGGCGATCATGGCGCGCGAGGCCGCGTCCAGCGAACCGCCCCGGCTGTCCAGATCGGCCGCCGAGCGCAGCGGCAGGACCAGCGTCCCGCCCGGCTGGGCCGAGGCGGCGAAGGTCACGGGGCGGACCGGCGTTGGCCGGCCTTGGGCTTCCGCGACCGGGGCGATGACGAGGGCGAGCGCCAGGGGCGCGCAGGCGAGCGCGAGCGTCCGGAGAGAGGTCATGGGCGTTTCCCGAAACTGTTACGGTGATACGCACCATAGTCGGGCAACGCGGTCGGGCAAGGCGGCGTGGCGACGCCAGGGACCTCGGTCTGGATCAGGGCCGACCGGCGTCGATCCAGGCACGGATGCTGTCGAACGACTGCCGGCTGGGTTCCGTCTCGCCGCAGGCCATCTCCCTGACCGCGTCATCGAGACTGTTGACCGGCGCAGGGGTCCAGGGCTCGTCGGCGGCGAAGGTGTCGGCGGTCACGCCGTCGTCAGCGACATCGGACGAGGTCTCGACCCGCGTCTCTCCGGCGCGACAGCGGGCACCGAATTGATCGACCGTATGGCGATACTCGCCCGGCGCGAGGCGTTTCGACACGCGGGCGACCCGGATCGAGGCGTCGTCGCCATTCCGCACGATGCTGGCCATATCGACCAGATAGGTCGAGCTATCGCTCTCGGAAAACCTGCGCCACTCGGCCGGTGCCCCGCTGGACAACATCTCCACGTCCTGACTGGGCGCTGCCCCGGCAGGGGCCAGACCGCCGATCAGGATGGCCAGGGCCGCGGTCGCAAACGTCATGATGGTCCTCCCCGGTATGACTCGTTGGCCAATGTTACATCGCTGTAATGGTGACAAATCAAGGGTGGACCGCGCCAACCAAAGGCCGCGATCCTCGTTCACCCAGACGCCATGACCCGCCTGATCGCCCTCTTGTCCGTTCTGCTGTTCGCCCTGCCCGGCCTGGCGTCGGCGCAGGATCGGCCGTTCGCCTCGGAGCGGATCGTGGTCGAGGCGCGCGGGCGCGGGGCGGACATCATCCTGATCCCGGGTCTCGCCTCGACCGGCGACGTCTGGGCGCGGACGGCGGCGCGACTGGACGACGACTACCGCGTCCACATCGTCTCGATCCGGGGATTCGGCGACGTGCCGCCAGGCCGCAATCGGGACGGGTCCCTGGTCGCGCCGGTGGCGGCCGAGCTGCGCCGCTACATCGCCGAGCGCGGGCTGGATCGGCCCGCCGTGATCGGCCATTCGATGGGCGGGCTGGTCGCGCTCCGGGCCGCCGCCGACGCGGGCCGGGATCGCCGCAACCCCATCGGCCGGGTCATGGTGGTGGACGCCACGCCCTTCTTCCCGGCCCTGATTTCGCCCGGCGCCACCTCGGGCGACGTCGAGCCCATCGCCCAGATCGCCTATCAGGCCCTGCTGCTGCTGGGTGACGCGGCGCTCAGGAACCAGCCGACCCTGATCGGGCGCGAGCTGGGCGGGGCGGCCGACAGCGTGTTCGGCTCGCTCGGCTGGCAGGGCGGCGACCGCCAGGTGCTGGCCCAGGGGCTGTACGAGGTCATGACCACCGACCTGCGCCACCGCCTGCCCGACATCACCGCCCCGGTGACCGTCGTCTATGGCTGGAGCCCGGACGCCGCCAACCCCCGCGCCCGCCTCGACGCCGCCTTCCAGACCGCCTACCGCAGCCTGCGCGAGCCCGCCCGCTTCGAGCGGATTGAGGGCGCCGAGCACATGGTCATGATCGACCAACCGCAAAGGTTCCTCGCGGCGGTGGGGCGGTTTTTGGGGTAGGCGCTGAGCTGGCGGAGCCGCCAGTCAGCTCTCGCCGGATTTTGGCTTGGCGAGACCAATCTTCCTCGCGCGAGAAACGCGCCTACGCGTAACCGCCGGAGAGTCTTGACTGGATTGGCCGCTGGCTTCGGACTGAGTTATCCAATCGACTTGCGTCGTCGGCCTGGGCGGCAGAGTAATCTCGTGCACCTGAACAACCTTGTACGCGGGGGCACCCACGGCCTTTCCAGTGTCGTCCAGCGCTACTCGCTGCTCCATTTGGACGTCGAGCAGTGTGTTTGGAGGAGCATCCAACTCATTGTGCTGAAATGCCTTCACGAAATCCGGAGGCATGGACACGTCAATAGCTCGGCCACCCCATAGCACCGACCATTTTGCGTTGCCCTCATACTGCGCCGACTTGATCCGCAGGTGTCCGCGGATACTCGAGATATCCTCGTGAGACTGATCGAGGACAGTGGGTGCCAGATCGGCTGCCAAGCCCGCCTCGGCCTTATCAATAGTCTCCACCACACTGTCGCCGTCCACGAACTGCAAGGTGTCGTATCCCGGCTTCTGGAGAGGCTGGACGACCCGTTTGGCCTTCTCGATAACTGCGGGATCAGAAGCTAGAAGGTAAACATGGTGATTGACCGAAACGTGGTTTCCGTCACCGTCGATCAACGTAGTCACACCATTTTCGGTTGTAACGGTGAAGGTCGTCCCGTCTGATTTCGGCCGCTTCGCCAGCCAAGTGATAAGCTTGAACAGTCCGAGGCCGGCTGTTCCGGTGGCACCTGCGACAATGCCTATCCACTCCGCGATCTCCTTTGCAGTGGCGACACGCTCATCAGCAAAGAAGCCCTTGGCTTGTTCAAAGACGCTCTGGACAAGGCTCAGCTCAATCTGAAAGCACTGCTGCTCCACATCGGCGTTGACGAGCACTCTTATGTCAGCCGCATCGCCGTTGAATTTGCGGTTAGCGAGCTGAACGATATCCGCCAAAGCCAGGAGCGCAGGCGCGAGGTCTTGCACGTCCATCAGATGGTCAGCGAGAGCTGGTCCATCGTAGCGAATGGTGGTTGTGACGTGCCCCGGCATAGTCATGATTCTAGCCTGCTTGCGGCGGCATTAATACGGCGTTCATGCTGCGGTGCCCTCCGACTATCGCCCCAGATCGCTACAACCACCCCGCCATCGCCTCGCCCGCCAGCATCTCATCATAGCTCGGCCGGGCGCGCACCACGGCCCAGTCCGCGCCATCCACCAGCACCTCCGGCGCCAGCGGCCGGGTGTTGTATTCGCTGGACATCACCGCGCCATAGGCGCCCGCGCCGGTGAAGACGACCAGGTCCCCGGCCTCCAGCGGCGGCAGGGCGCGGCCTCGAGCGAAGGTGTCGCCGGTCTCGCAGACCGGGCCGACGATGTCGTAGGCGACGGGGTCCCCGGCGCGCGCGACGACCGGCTTCACCTCGTGGAAGGCGTCGTACATGGCCGGGCGGACCAGGTCGTTCATGGCGGCGTCCAACACCAGGAAGCGCCGCCCATCCGCGCGCTCGGTGATCTGGATCACCCGGCTGACCAGCACGCCGGCGTTGGCGGCCAGCAGGCGCCCGGGCTCGAACGCCACCTCGACGTCCAGACCCTCCAGCACCCGCGCCGCCATGGCGGCGTAGTCGGCCGGGCTGGCCGTCTGCGCCCCGCCCGAATAGGGCACGCCCAGCCCGCCGCCGAGATCCAGCCGCGTGACCGACAGCCCCTGCCCCCGCAGCGTCCGCGTCATCTCGGCCAGCAGGCCAAACGCCGCCTCCAGCGGGGCCAGGTCGGTGATCTGGCTGCCGATGTGACAGGCCAGACCCACCGGCGTGACATGCGGACTGGCCGAGGCGCGGGCATACAGCGTCATGGCCTCGTCGGCGGGGACGCCGAACTTGTCGCCCTCTCCGCCCGTAGTGATCTTGGCGTGGCCGCCCGCGCCGATCTTGGGGTTCACGCGGATGGCGATCTCGGGGGATGCGGACTTCGCCGCCGCGACGGCGATCAGCCGGTCCAGCTCGGCCGGGCTCTCGACGTTGATCTGGCGCACGCCGGCCTCGATGGCGAAGGCCAGTTCGCGGTCGGTCTTGCCGACGCCGGAGAAGATAATGCGGTCGGCGGGCACGCCGGCCTTCAGCGCGCGCCGGATTTCGCCCTCCGACACCGTGTCGGCGCCACAGCCCTGTTTCGCCAGGGTCGCCAGCACCGACAGGTTGGAGTTGGCCTTGACCGCGAACGCGATCAGCGCGCCGTTCAGCGGAGCGTGGGCGTCAAGCGCCTGTCTCAGCACGTGATAGTGCCGCGTCAGGGTTGCGGTCGAATAGACATAGACCGGCGTGCCGACGGCCTCGGCGAGGTCGGCCAGGGGCACGTCCTCGGCATGGAGCGCGCCGTTGCGATAGTCGAAGTGGTCCAAGAGCGGTCGTCCTTTTGCGACAATCCTTCCCCGCAAAGCGGGGGAGGGGGACCAGCCGAAGG
>NZ_LJHU01000102.1 GCF_001295975.1 Brevundimonas sp. AAP58
TGGCAGGGCTGGACGGCGGAGGCGTCGGAGGGTGGCTCGCCTTGCCGCCCCCACCCGGTCTCCGCTGCGCTCCGACCACCCTCCCCGTGCCGGGGAGGGAGAAAGGTAACGATGGACGACTATCGACCCGACGAGCTGGACGGCGTGCCCGCGAAGGCGGCGGAAGCGGCGGCGGCGCTGGAGGCGTTGCGGGAACCGGCGGAGCGGGCGGCATCCTCGATCGAGGAGGCGTTCTCGCGGGCGGGGGCCAGTCTGACGCGGTCGCTGGCGCGGGCGGCGGCGGACGGGGAGGTGTCGCTGGCCGAGCTGGCGCGGGCGGTGATCGCAGCGGTCGGGGCCGGCGTCGGCGGATCGGGCGGGCTGGGGGCGGCGATCGCACAGGCGGTGGCGGGCGCGGTCGGGTTTTCAGGCGCGCGGGCGGACGGCGGCCCGGTACTGGGCGGCGGGGCCTATCTGGTCGGCGAGCGGGGGCCGGAGGTGTTCCGGCCGTCGGGCGCGGGTGTCGTGGAGCCCACGGGATCGGGCGGCGTGGTTGTGAACGTCACGGTCGACGGCGGGGCCCCGGCGCTCTTGAGGTCGGAGGCGCAGATCGCACAGGCGCTGGCCAGGGCCGCCGCGCTGGGGGCGCGGCGGCTGTAGGGGTCACTCGCCCTTGGGATTGGGGCCGAAGCGGTTGTCGCCGCGCTGGCTGTCGGAGATGCCGATCCAGAGCAGGAAGCCGAGCTGGATCAAGCCGACGATGGCCAGGATGCCCAGAACGGGGCCGAGGATGCCGAGGACGACGGCGGGGTCTTCCGACTCCCAGCTGCCACCGCTCATCAGGGCCGCGGCGCCCACGCTCATGAAGGCGGCGATGATACCGCCAATGCCGGCGATCCAGGGGATGATGACCAGCCAGCCGGTGTGACCCATGTCGTGCAGGCGCTTCACCGAGATGGCGAGGTTCGGCCAGATCAGGGCAATGGACAGCAGGGTTCCCAGCCGGGGGATCCAGCCGAGCACGACGCCGAGACCCAGGCAGATCAGCCAGCCGATCCAGAAATGCTGACGCCGGATGCGGCCGTTGAACGAGAACAGGACGTGCTGGAAGTTGAAGCTGTCGACCGGCACGCCGGGCGTCGCTGAAGGACCGGAGGGGGCGGGCGCGGCGGCCAGCAGCATGATGTTGGTGGCCTCGCCGGCGACGGGGACGAAGTCGACGCGCAGGCCGGAGGTGACGCTGGCCGGCGGGGTGACCGCGTCCCGATTGAAGCTGTAGCGGATGCCGTCGTCGCCGCTGATCAGGCCCGTGCCCGAGGCCTCGTCGAAGCTGAGAATCTGACCGCGCATTGTGGCTCCCCTGCCGGGCGGCCCCCTGCGGCCGCGAAGGGGTCGAGACTGGCGGACGCAGGACGGGCGGACAAGTGAAACCGGAGACAGGAATGGCCTTTCACGAGGTGAGGCTGCCGGCGCGTCCCGGCTTTCGCCGGGATGACAAGACAGCGCCGGGGTGGACGCGATGAGCTTTCACGAGGTGCGATTGCCTGCGCGGTTGGCGTTCGGATCGACCGGCGGGGTCGAGCGGCGGACCGAGGTGGTGACGCTGGGGTCGGGATATGAGCGACGGTCTTCGCCCTGGGCGATGGGGCGCAGGCGCTATCTGATCGGGGCGAACCTGCGGTCGCTGGCGGACATGGCGGCGCTGACCGAGTTCTTCGAGGCGCGGCGGGGACGGCTGTACGGGTTCCGGTTTCGGGACTTTGCGGACTACGCCTCGTGCGCGCCGGGCGGGACGCCGGGGCCGCTGGATCAGGCGCTGGGCGAGGGGGATGGGGCACGGACGGTGTTCCCCTTGATCAAGCGGTATGGCGACGACGGCGGGGAGCCGGTGGAGCGGCCGATCACCAAGCCGGTCGAAGGGTCGGTGCGGGTGGCGGTCGGCGGGGTCGAGCTGGAGGCCGGGGCTTTTGCGGTGGACGTGACCACGGGCGAGGTGACGCTGGAAGGGGTGCCTGCAGAGGGCGTCGCGGTGACGGCGGGGTTCCTGTTCGACACGCCGGTGCGGTTCGACGCGGACCGGCTGGAAGTCACGCTGGAGAGTTTCGACGCCGGGCGGATGGCGGCCGTGCCGCTGATCGAGGTGCGGGTCTGAGATGAGGGAGTAGGGCTTAGGGAGTAGTGAGTAGGGAAGCCGGCCTGCGCCCGCGAGTGGGTCTGAACTGGGAACAGGTGTGTCGCTCTGATAGCGGAGCCAGAGCCATTCCCCACTCCCTACTCCCTACTCCCTAAGCCCTCCATCGGGGGAACGAATGAGGGACATTCCAAGCGAACTGGCCGCCCGCATCGAGAGCGGGGCGGCGACGCTGTGCCATGCGTGGATCGTCACGCGGACGGACGGGACGCGGCTGGGGTTCACCGATCATGATCGGGATCTGGTCGTGGACGAGGTCGTCTGTCGCGCGGCGAGCGGGTGGACGAACGGGGCGGCTGAGGGCGCGACAGGGCTGGCGGCCGGGAGCCTGGCGATCGGCGGGGTGCTGGACGATGAGGCGGTGGACGAGGTCGAGGTGGCGGCGGGCCTGTGGGATCAGGCGCGGGTCGAGCTGTGGCGCGTGGACTGGAGACGGCCGGACCTGAGGGTGCGTCTGGGCGTCGGGCGGCTGGGGCGGATCGTTCGCGAAGGCGAGGGGTTCGTCGCCGAGCTCGAAGGGCCGATAGCGGCGCTGGAGCGGGTGGTCGGGCGGACCTATGGGCGGCTGTGCGACGCGGTGCTGGGCGACCCGCGGTGCGGGGTCGAGGCGCTGGGGCGAGTTTGCGACAAGCGGTGGGAGACGTGCGTCGGGGTGTTCGGCAACGGGCTGAACTTCCGGGGGTTCCCGGATGTGCCGGGCGACGACTTCCTGACGACCATGCCGGCGACGGGCGGGCGGCACGACGGCGGGAGCCGGCGGTGAGCCGTGTTGACGTTCTCCCTCCCCAGGCGGGGGCGCGGGCCGATCGTATACGATCGGCTCCGCACAGGCGCGCAGCGCCGGGTGGGGGCGGCAAGGCGACGCGTATGCGCTCGGCGTCTGGCTCACGCGGCCGCCCCCACCCGGCTTCGCCTGCGGCTCAGCCATATGGGGGTCGATCGTATACGATCGGCCCCCATGCCCCCGAGGGGGAGGGAGAGGCGGTGGTGCGCGCGGCGCGCGGATGGCTAGGCACCCCCTATCGGCATCAGGCGAGCGAGAAGGGTGTCGGCGCGGACTGCCTGGGGCTGGTGCGCGGGGTGTGGCGCGAGGTGGTGGGCGAGGAGCCGGAAGCGCCGCCGCCCTATTCGGCCGACTGGGCCGAGGTTGGCGCGGAGGAGACGCTGCTGATGGCGGCGCGGCGGCGGCTGGTGGAGCGGCCGGTGGAGATGATGCGGCCGGGCGACGTGCTGCTGTTCCGGATGAGCGAGGGAGCGGCGGTGAAGCACTGCGCCATCCTGAGCGACGTTGGGGGGCCCGAGCCTCGGATGATCCACGCCTACTGGGGTCGGGCGGTGGTCGAGAGCTGGATGGGGCCGTGGTGGCAGAGGCGGCTGGTGGCGGTGTTCGGGTGGCCGCTGGCGAGGGAGTAGGGCTTAGGGAGTAGGGAATAGGGAGTAGGGAAGGCGGGAGGCGCACGAGCGTTGGGCCAGCGACCCTAAGACCTACTCCCTATTCCCTACTCCCTGAGCCGACCGAGGGGAGGCGAACAATGGCGCAGGTGATCCTGGGTGGGGTCGGCGGGATCGTCGGCGGGGGCGTGGGGCGGGCGATCGGGGCGGCGCTGGGGGGCGTGATCGATCGAGGCGTGGTGAACGCGCTGTCGCCGGCGCGGCAGGTGGGGCCGAGGCTGGAGACGCTGAAGCTCCAGACGACGGCGGAGGGGACGCCGATGGCCTGCGTCTTCGGACGGGCGCGGGTGACGGGGCAGGTGATCTGGGCGGCGCGGTTCCTGGAGCGGCGCAATCAGTCCGGCGGCGGCAAGGGCGGGCCGAGGACTGTCGACTATGCCTATTCGCTGAGCTTCGCAGTCGCCTTGTGCGAGGGGCCGATCGACGGGGTCGGGCGCGTCTGGGCGGACGGCAAGCCGATGGATCTGACCGGCGTGGCGATGCGGGTGCATCGGGGGACCGAGGAGCAGACGCCGGACCCGTTGATCGAGGCGGTGGAGGCATCGCCAGTGGCCGGATCCGCAGGCGGATCCTGCGGGGCACCGTCGTATCGCGGAACCGCCTATGTGGTTTTCGAGGACCTGCCGCTTGGGCCGTATGGGGACCGGGTTCCGCAGCTGAGCTTCGAGGTGTTCCGGCGGCCGGACGGCGATGGGCTGGAGGAGCGGCTGGAAGGCGTGTGCCTGATCCCCGGTGCGGGGGAGTTCGTGCTGGCGACCGAGGCCGTGATGCGGCGCGAAGGGCTGACGCGGACGGCGGCCGAGAACGTTCATCTGGGGGATGGGCGGACGGACCTGATCGCCTCGCTGGATCAGCTGGAAGCGCAGCTGCCGAACCTGAAACGGGTCAGCCTAGTGGTCGGGTGGTTCGGGACGGACCTGAGGGCGGGGCACTGCGAAGTGCGGCCGGGGGTGGAGCGGCGGGACAAGCCGACCGAGC
>NZ_LJHU01000103.1 GCF_001295975.1 Brevundimonas sp. AAP58
CAACAACTGCGGCAAGGCCCTGGCCATCGCCCGCGAGGCCCGCGACATGCACGGTGGGGCCGGTATCACCGGCGAACTCCACGTCATGCGCCACGCCATGAACCTCGAGACCGTCAACACCTATGAGGGCGCGCACGACGTCCACGCCCTGATCCTGGGTCGCGCCATCACGGGCGAGAGCGCGTTTTAGGATCGCCTAGGCGAACTCCACCAGCACGTCGTCGGCCGCCACCGGGTCGCCCGCCTTGGCCGCCACGGCCTTCACCACGCCGTCGCGTTCGGCCTTGAGGAGGTTCTGCATCTTCATGGCCTCAATGATGGCGACGGTCTCGCCGGCCTTGACCTCCTGGCCGGGCTCGACGGCGATGGAGACGACCAGGCCCGGCATTGGCGACTGGATCAGCTTGGAGGTGTCCGCCGCCGCCTTTTCGGGCAGGCGAGCGAAGAGCTCGGCCTGACGTGGGGTGAAGACTCGGACGCGGGCCTTGGCGGCCCCCGAGCGGACGGTCCAACCGTCGGCGGTGCGGGCGACCTCGGCGGTGAAGGGTTGGTCGTCCAGTACGGCGCGGAACTGGGCCATGCCGGGACGCCAGTCGATGTCGGAGAGGCGCAGCGCCCGCTCCTCGCCGGCGAGGTCCAGCGTCAGCACCTCGTCCTCGTCGTAGCCGAGGGAGACGCCGTGGGCTTCTCGGTCGACCAGGACGATCCAGTCGGTGCGGTCGGACGGATCGCCGGATTGTTCGGCGGCGATCTCGTTCATGGCGCAGGCGGCGGCGATCATGACGTTGAGGCGTCGCCGATCCGGGGCCGCGCCTCTAAAGCCGTCAGGAAACTCGTCCTTGATATAGCTGGTCGACAGCGCGCCCGAGCGGAACCGCTCCTGGTCCATGACGGCCGCGAGGAAGGGCACATTGTGCCCCACGCCCGCCAGATGGGTGTCTTCCAGAGCCCGGCGCATGCCGTCCACCGCCGCGATCCGGGTCGGCGCCCAGGTGTTCAGCTTGGCGATCATCGGGTCGTAGAACATCGAGATCTCGTCGCCCTCGCGGACGCCCGAGTCGTTGCGGACGACGTATCCGTCCTGCTCGCCTTCCTCCGGCTGCTCGTATCGGACCAGCCGCCCGATCGAGGGCAGGAAGCCGCGATACGGGTCCTCGGCGTAGATGCGGCTCTCGATGGCCCAGCCGTTGATGGCCAGCTGGTCCTGG
Organism: Brevundimonas sp. AAP58; assembly: GCF_001295975.1. Taxonomy (GTDB): domain Bacteria; phylum Pseudomonadota; class Alphaproteobacteria; order Caulobacterales; family Caulobacteraceae; genus Brevundimonas. The sequence continues at coordinate 1,209 of NZ_LJHU01000103.1, forward strand.
GTGAAGGGCAGACGCTCGCCCGCCGCCGACCGGATCATCTGTTCGACCAGATCGACGCCGGTGATCAGCTCCGTGACCGGATGCTCGACCTGCAGCCGGGTGTTCATCTCCAGGAAGAAGAAGCTGCGGTCCTGACCCGCCACGAACTCCACCGTCCCGGCCGAGTCGTAGTTCACCGCCCGCGCGAGGGCCACGGCCTGGGCCCCCATGGCCTCGCGGGTGGCTTCGTCCAGCAGGGGGGAGGGGGCCTCCTCGATGACTTTCTGATTGCGGCGCTGGATCGAGCATTCGCGGTCGAACAGATGGACGATGTTGCCGTGCTTGTCGCCCAGCACCTGGATTTCGATGTGGCGCGGGTCGATGATGAACTTTTCCAGGAACACCCGGTCGTCGCCGAACGCCGTCTGGGCCTCGGCCTTCACCGCGGCAAAGCCCTCGGCCATGTCGGCGTCGGAATGGGCGACGCGGATGCCCTTGCCGCCCCCGCCGGCCGAGGCCTTGATCATGACGGGATAGCCGATCTGGCGCGCGATCTCGACGGCGTGATCGGTCGTCTCGATCAGGCCCATGTGGCCTGGAACGGTGGAGACGCCCGCTTCGGCGGCGAACTTCTTCGACGTGATCTTGTCGCCCATGGCTTCGATGGCGCCGGGGTTCGGGCCGATGAAGGCGATGCCTTCGGCCTCCAGACGTCGGGCGAAGACCGGGTTCTCCGACAGGAAGCCGAAGCCGGGGTGTACGGCCTGGGCCCCGGAACGGCGCACCGCATCGACGATCTTGTCCTGGACCAGATAGCTCTCAGCCGCGGGCGAGGGGCCGATGTGGATGGCCTCGTCGGCCATTTCGACCGCCATCGACCCGGCGTCGGCGTCGGAATGGACCACCACGGTCGCTATGCCCAGGCGGCGGGCGGTCTTGATGATGCGGACGGCGATCTCGCCCCGGTTCGCGATCAGGATCTTGTCGAACATGGGCCGGTTCGTAGGCGGTGGCGCGTCCCCGGTCCAGACCCGCGAGCCCGCCGAAAAAGTGAACGCCGCCGCCATTCGCCATTCAGGCGAAGCGTCACACGATCGCCGTTCCGGGTTGGCAAGTTGGGCTTCAATCGGCTTTAACCCTCGCCGACCCCCGATCAGCCGCCTGGAGTTCTCCCTGATGAACCGCTTCCTGACCGCCGTCTCGGCCGTCGCCGTCATGATCTCGGCCGCCGCCGCCTCCGCTCAGGACTTCCGCGCCCTGGCCCAGACGGATCTGAACGCCGCCCGTGAGGAGCTGCGCGCCAACCATCCCGCCGCCGTCATTCCGGGCGAGGCGGGCGACACCTTCCGCAGCTGGATCGACGCTGGCCTGGCCGATGCGCAGGGCCGTGTGGGTCAGGTCAACTCCGGCGACGCCCACGCCTATCTGATGCGCTACTATGCGGCGGGGTTTCGCGATTCCAACATCGCCATCACGCCGACCTATGAAGGCCTCGGACCCTATTTCGGCACCAGCTGGCCGGGTGTGGCCACGGGCTGGCGCAACGGCCGCTATGAAGTCACCTACGTCAAGCCGGGGGTCCGCAATGCGCCGCGCGTCGGCGACGTGGTGGTCAGCTGCAACCTGACGCCGATCGAGGACTACGCCCGGGCCAAGCTCGACCTCTGGGAAGGTAACCTCGACACCGAGGCCGGTCGCGTGACCTCGGCCCCCTATCTGCTGTGGAACAGGAACAACCCGTTCGTGTCGGGCTTGCCCTCGACCTGCGAGTTCCAGCGGGGCGGCCGTGGCCGTGCCCGTGCCATCGATCTGCGTCCGGTGCCGATCGCCCCGGGCGACCTGGAGGCCGCCTATCGCGCCACCGTCTTCATGCCGCCGGCGACGCCGCTAGGCATCGAGACCGTCGACGGCCGCCCGTGGGTGCGCGTCCACTCCTTCGCGGATAGCGCGGGCTGGGACGCCTTCAACAGCCTGGTCGAGGCCCAGGCCGCCGCCATCCGGGGGCCCCAGGGCTTCGTGCTCGATCTCCGCGCCGCGGCGGGTTCTTCGGCGTACACCTCCACCGCGCGCGGCTATGGCTTGGCCAACCGTATCTGGACGCCGGAATTTACCGTCAGCCGCCAGCCGGCCGCGGGCGAGATCACCTATCGGGCGACCCAGGGCAACCGCGACTGGTACGCCGCCACGCTGGGCCGCATGCAGGCCGATCCGCGCTTCGTCCAGGAATCCAGCGCGGTCATCGAGCAGACCCAGGAGATCGTCGCGGCATTCGACACGGCCATCGCGTCGGGCCAGCAGACCTTCACGCTTCCGGGTCGTCCGGCGGTGCCCGACACCGGCGCTCCGAACCCGGTCCAGGGTCCGGTCATCGTCCTGGTTGACGCCGGCTGCTCGGGCGGATGCCTCGATACGCTGGACCTGCTGACCCGCCTGCCCAATGTCCGCATCGCCGGCTCGACCACCGCGACCGACTCGATCTTCATCGAGCCGACCGTCGAGCGCCTGCCGTCGAACTATTCGGACCTCAGCTACGGCCACAAGGCCTGGACCAGCCGCCAGCGTGGCAACAACCAGCCCTTCACGCCGGCCCAGGGCCTGACCTACACGGGCAACCCGGCCGACGAGACCGCCGTGCGCACCTGGGTCGGCACGCTGTTCGGGGGCTGACCTCGGTCGAACGACCTAACGGGGCCGGGCGGGGGACACCTCGCCCGGCCCTTTTTGCCTCCGAAGGACCGTGCGGGGCCGCAAGAAAGGTACCGGCTGAGCGCGGCCAGATGGCGAAGCATCTTGCGGAGGGAGCGACTTCTTCTACGCTCTTGCAATGAAGGCGGATGACGCGATCAACGCTCTTAGTGAGAAGGAACGGGAGGCCCTCCGTCTCCTGCTCGCCGGATATGATGCCAAGTCGAGCGCCAATAAACTGGGCGTGTCGCACCATGCGATCCACGACCGCCTGCGTCGTGCGCGAGAAAAGCTTGGCACGACCGGCAGCCGTCAGGCCGCCCTTCTCTTGAGCGAGGCGGAGAGGCCGACCCCCGATCCCATTGTGCACGAACCGTTCGGGGGTGAGGCGACCGCTCCTTCCGCCGAGGATCCTTCCAGCGCCGACCTGAAGCGACCGGGCTCATCCGGATGGCAAGGGCGCAGCAAAGGATTGATCATCATGTCCGTCAGCATCCTCATCGTCGCCGCCACCATCGCCATCACCAGCCCCGGTGAGCGACCGCTGGAAAATGCAGCGGCAGCCGAAGCCCCAACCGTGGGCGCGGAAGCCGTCATCACGTTCCCGACGGAGACGGCAACGACCGTGCGTCCGGTTCAAGAACTCTCACCGGCCCAGGCGCGATCCGGCACGGCGGCGCGCGCCTTCATGGTGCTGGTCGACGCTGGCGACGCCGCGGCGAGCTACGAGGCCGCAGCGCCCTCATTTCGGGATGCTCACAGTTTTGATCTCTGGAGACTGGGCGTGGCGATCCGGGCGTCGGACGGAGGGGCGCAGCGTCGTGCCCTGGTTGGTGTTCAGCGTGACAGCAATCCTTCCAACCCACGGCACGAGGCGCTGGAGATACTGACATTCCAGACGATCATGCTGAACGGCGAACGCAAGACCGAGCGGCTTGTCATGGCCCTGAACGATGGCCGTTGGCAGGTCGCCAACATCGACGTCGAAGACATCAACGCGAACTGAAGTCGGCCGGGGCGGCGCAACCGATACGTCGCCCCAGAGCTCCCGCTGCGCGAGAGCGAGACATCGCCTTGCCGAACGAATGCTCCAGCTCGCGCCCGTTTGAAAGCCCGGCTCTGCGCCGTCGTGTTGCGTCGCCCGTCTAAACCACACAGTCTGCCCACCATGCGGCAGCCATAGCGTCCAGGAGTCAATGATGTTGAGAGTCTGCGTGGCTGCGGCCGCATTCCTGTCGTCGATCACGCTGGCGGAGCCTGCACAGGCCCAGGTGACGGCCCCGCCACAACCTCTGCCAGCCGATGTGCTCGCTGACGAAGTCGATCCCGCCGTCGCCGCCTTCCTTCGCGCCAACGTCGTCGTCAACGGCCCGGTGACTGGGGGTCTCGCCATCGACTTTCCGCCGGCCTTCTATGAGAGCCGCCTGATCTTGCTGGGCGAGAGCCACGGTTTCGCCGCGCCCCAGGTTCTGGACCTTGAGCTGCTGGCTCACTTGAACGAGCGGATCGGACTGACCGACTATCTGGCCGAGGTCGACCCGGTGCAGGCCGAGATGCTGAACGCTTATCTGTCCAGCGGCGATGAGGCGATCCTGGATCGGGTGTTCGACCACTGGGATCGAACCGGTGCCCAGTGGGGCAATACGGCCTTTGAGGCAAAGGTGCGCGGAGTTCGCGCCTTGAACGAGGACTTGCTCGCCGAGCGACGCATCCGGTTCATCGGCATTGATACCATCCAGGACTGGTTGCTTCTGCGAGAGTGGCTGGCGGACCGCGGCACCCCGGTCGATGCTGCGGCGTGGGACGACGCGGACGTTCGTGGAAAGGCGGCGCTTGCCTCGAATGCCCTGGGAGAACCCGCTGACCCGATGGTCGCCCGTCTGGCGGATCTGCTCGGTCGCATTGGTGCCGGTGCGACGCGCGAGGCCGCCATCTTCGACACCTACGCCTACGCTGTCCGCTCCGGTGAGATCGGCAATCGTCCCGCCTATGGCCTGTGGGGCCTCTATCACGTCATGCAGGGGCCGATAAACGATACGCTGCCCTTCGCCGCGCGCGTGACGCGATCGGATCTGCCGACGGCCACATCCGTCACCAGCATCGTTATCCTGGCCCTGGACAGCGCGGTGCACGTCCCTGTGCCCCTGCCGACCGGTATCCAGCGCATGAGGCTGACCCAGTTCAACGTCGATGGCCCGTTTGTGAAGGTCCAGGGTTCCGATACGCTGCGTGCCGCATCCGACCCCGACAGCATCGTCGTCTTCAATCCAGGTGCGGCGGACAGTCCGATTCAGCCCGGAGATTTCACCCGTGTGCGGACGTCGGTCGGGCAGAACTTCGAGCTCGATCCGGATTTGCCGTCGTCGGCCTATTCACAGTACTTCGGCGTCTTCCGCGGCTCCGACTGGGCACCGCCTCGCGACTGACATTCTTTTCAGCGCCCGGCTTTCCTGATGCAGGTGCTGAACAACCGACCTTGTCACCCCGGCACTGCGCCCCTGATCGAACTCAGCCTTGATGTTTTCCTCAAGGATTTTCAGTTCTCGAGAGCGCATCGCTTTGGAGTGCCACTTCCAGTGAAGGCGATAACCACCTTTGCTCCCGACAGCATTCTCCGCCGACGCCGCCCCGGTCTTGGAACCTCAGCTCTCTGCCCCCATCTCCGGACCATGACCGAGACCACCGAAGCCCACCCCGTCCGCTCCGCCGCCGGCTATGACCTGACGCCACCTTCGGAAGGCCAGCGAGTCGCGCTCGAGGCCGACCTCAGCGCCGAGGAAAAGCGCGTCCTCCTCTCCCACGGCACCGAGGCCCCGTTCTGCGGCGTCCTGCTGGGCGAGAAGCGGTCCGGCGTCTACGCCTGTCGCCAGTGCGGCCTGCCTCTGTTCCGCGCCGGCACCAAGTTCGAGAGCGGCACCGGCTGGCCCAGTTTCACCCAGCCGGTCAGCGACGACCACGTCACGGCCATCGTCGACCGCTCCTACGGCATGGTCCGGACCGAGACCGTCTGCGCCCGCTGTGGCGGCCACCAGGGCCACGTTTTCCCGGACGGCCCGCCTCCGACCGGCCTGCGTTACTGCATCAACTCGGTCGCCCTGACCTTCGTGCCCGAGGGCAGCCCGCTGCCCGACCCCCTCGGTCGCGGCGACGGGGTCGCGTGACGGCGGCGAAACGGCGCGGTCGCCCTTGCGCCGCATTTGGGTCTAGACTGACGATCTGTACGGAGTTTCACCCATGCTGATCGCCCTCGGTCTCGCCGCTGCCCTGACGTCCGGCGATCCGGAAGCCGTCGTCACGACGGCTCCCGTTGGCACCGGCGCGGTCGTGCTCGGCGCGGAAGCCCCGGTCAGTGACGCTCGCCTCGACGGTCAGGCGGTCGCCATCACGCCGCACAATCTGACGACCCAGCAGCAGATCGAGCGCTGGCTGGCCGCCCGCGCCACCGATGTTGAGCCCTTCGCCGAGGCTGACGGCCAGGACGATGATCGCCGCATGCACGGTTTCGTCAGTGGATCGATCGGCACCAACGACTTCAGCCAGGTCGCCGTGGGCGTCTCCATCCCCGTCGGAGAGAACGGCCGCCTCGACCTCGCCTACAGCCAGACGCGCAATGGCTGGTACGGCTATGGCCCCTACGACGGCATCGGCCGCTGGGAGATCGACGGGCCCTATCCCTATCTCGAGCACAGCTATCCGGTCGGTAGCCCCTGGCCCGGCTCGACGCTGGTCTATCCCGGAGACGCCAAGCGGCGTGGACAGTCGTTCGGCCTGTCCTATCGCTCGGATGAGGAAAGGCCTCGTCGACCCTTCGACCGCTGGTGAGATGACGAAAAAGGCCCGGTCTTTTGACCGGGCCTTTCGCTTTGGATGGTGCCGCCGGGCAGGATTGAACTGCCGACCTCAGCCTTACCAAGGATGCGCTCTACCACTGAGCTACGGCGGCGAAATCTGAGGAAGCGGCCGTATAGCCATTGAACCCGCAGGGGGGAAGCCCCTTGCCCGGAAAGATTTCGCAGGGTCTCTTGGGATCATGACAGAGCCGCCTGAGACGCCGACCGCCCAACCGGTGCCCTTGCCGAAGCCCAGGACGCCCGAGCAGCAGGCCAAGGCCGATCGGGCCGCCCGGTTGGCCAAGGCCCTGCGTGACAACCTGCGGCGTCGCAAGGTGCCCAGACCGCCTCGCGTCGGCAACTGACTGGGCGCTGACGAAAGCGTCACCGAACGTGACTGAGCGCGGCCCTTTCGCAGCGCGGCACGGTCGCGCTAGATAGCCGGCTCGCCGGGACGGTCGATCCTTGCGGCTTCAAGGACGACATGGACAGCATCACGGTTCACGGCAACGGCCCGCTTCACGGCGACATCCCGGTCTCGGGGGCGAAGAATTCGGCCATCAAGCTGATGGCGGCCGCCATCCTGACCGACCAGCCCCTGCGCCTGACGAACATGCCGCGCCTCGCCGACACCCGGTTCCTGGGCAAGCTGCTACGGTCCTTCGGCGTCGAGGTGACCGAGAGCGGGGAGGGGGCGGATCAGCAGACGCTGTTCCACGCCGCGAATCTGACCTCGACCTTCGCGCCCTACGACCTGGTCCGGCAGATGCGGGCGAGTTTCAACGTGCTGGGGCCGCTGCTGGCGCGGACGGGACATGCCAAGGTGTCCCTGCCGGGCGGCTGCACCATTGGGGCGCGGCCGGTCGATCTGCACATCGACGCCCTGACTCGACTGGGGGCCGCCATCGAGCTGGAGGAAGGCTATGTTTCGGCGACCGCGCCGAACGGCCTGCGTGGGGCCGAGATCGAGTTTCCCTTCGTGTCCGTCGGCGCGACGGAACACACCCTGATGGCCGCCGTGCTGGCCGAAGGCACCACCGTGCTGAGGCGCGCGGCGCGCGAGCCCGAGATCGGCGACCTGGCCCGTTGCCTGGTCATGATGGGTGCGAGGATCGAAGGCATCGACACTGACACCCTGACCATCCACGGCGTGACCTCGCTGAACGGCGGCGAGTGGTCGGTCATCCCCGATCGGATCGAGATGGGCTCCTACGCCTGCGCCGCCGCCATGGCGGGGGGCGAGGTACGCCTGACCCGCTCGCGTCCGGAGCTGATCCAAGCCCTCACCGACAAACTGATCGAGGCGGGGGTCGAGGTTTCGCCCACCGCCGACGGTGTCATCGTTCGGCGCGATCCGGGCGCGCGCCTTCGGGCGACCAACGTCGCCACAGAGGTCTATCCGGGCTTCGCCACCGATCTGCAGGCCCAGTTCATGACCCTGATGACGACAGCCGAGGGCGTCAGCGTCATCCATGAGAACATCTTCGAGAACCGCTTCATGCATGCGCCGGAGCTCGGCCGACTGGGTGCCGACATCTCGGTCCATGCGGGCGAGGCGCACGTCACGGGCGTCGAGAAACTGAAGGGCGCGCCGGTCATGGCGACGGACCTCCGCGCCTCGGTCAGCCTGGTCATCGCCGGTCTGGTCGCCGAAGGGGACACGACCATCGGCCGCGTCTATCATCTGGATCGTGGCTTCGAGCGTCTGGAGGAGAAGCTCGGCGCCTGCGGGGCCGACATCCGCCGGGTGAAGGGCCCGCCCGTCGAAGGACCGGACGATGAGCACTGAGGACCTGGCCAACGCGCCGGTCACGGCCGAAGAAGGCGAGGCGATCCGCAAGGCCTCGGGCGGCTCCAGCGCGCCCTTGCGTCTGCTCGCCGAGGACGGCGAGGACCTGGCCATCATCTCCGCCGCGCTGCAGGACGCTATCCTGCGCCCGGCCGACATCGTCTGGGAAAAGGGCGCGCGGCGCCTGACCATCGAGCTGAGCCGCTTCTGTTGGGAGTGCGGCGGCACCTGGGTGCGCGCCGCCATGCAGTTCGGCGACGTCGAGGCGGTCAAGAGCCGGGGCCTGCCGCGCCTGCCCGACGCCCCGCTGGAGCTTCTGGCCATCCATTTCGTTGAGGGCGAACCGCCCGGCGGCAAGGTCATCCTGATGTTCGCCGGCGGCGGCGATCTGAGGATCGACGTCGAATGCCTCGACGCGGTCGTCGCCGACCTGTCGGAACGCTGGCAGGCGCGCATCGCGCCGACCCACCTCGACGGCGAGACGGCATGACGGATCAACGCCTGGCGTCGCTCGAACTGGACGAGGCGACCCTGCCGTCCGCCACGGCCGAGATCGAGCATGAGCGCCGCGTCGCCATCTTCGATTTGGTCGAGAAGAACGTCTTCGCCCCCGAGGGCGCCGACGCGGGTCCCTATGGTCTGAAACTGTCGCTTCAAGACAATCGCCTGGTGTTCGACATCACCGGCGTCGACTTCGCCCGCACCTACGCCCTGTCCCTGACGCCGCTGAAGCAAGTGCTGCGCGACTATCTGCTGATCTGCGACAGCTACTACGAGGCCCTGCGCGGCTCCTCGCCCAGCCAGATCGAGGCCGTCGACATGGGCAGGCGCGGCCTGCACAACGAGGGGGCCGAACTTCTCAAGGCCCGTCTCGACGGCAAGGTGGCCATCGACCACGAGACCGCCCGTCGGCTGTTCACCCTGGTCTGCGCCCTCTACCGCCGCGGCTGAACTCGACTAACTCCCGAAAATCGTGCATGAGGCCGCCTCCTTACGGCTCCCCCCCCCCCCC
>NZ_LJHU01000104.1 GCF_001295975.1 Brevundimonas sp. AAP58
CGGCCATCCTGCCCAGTCCCCGCCGGTACAACGCCGGCTCGCCCGGACCCTATGTGCGTCGTCGCGCTTCAAGGGTTCAGGCTGCAGCCAATACCGTGCGTGACCAGGGTCTGGGGGCCTGTGTCATCGGTTGAGCCGCGCCTTCCGTGGCACCCAAGGCCCTGAGACGCTGGGGTTCGGCCCGCGTTAACGCCTGTCCGGTAACCTTGTTCATCGCAGGCTTTCGAGATCATGCGAACGGGGTAGGGGAAGATAGCCGAATGGGAGCTGGCGTCAGGATCGTCCTATTGCGGATCGGCAATCTTGGTCGGCGTCTCATGGCAGACGCGAGCGGGAACATCGCGATCACCTTCGCTCTGGTGCTCCCGATCCTGATCATGATCACCTTTGGCGGTGTCGACATCAGTCGCGCTTCGACCGTGAAGATGCATCTTCAGGACGCGCTTGACGCAGCGACACTGGCCGCCGCCCGATCCCCGTTCACCGACGATGCTCGCATCACCGAGGTCGGCATGAATGCCCTGCGTGCCAATCTCGCCCCCTTTCCGGACATCCAGCTGCTGGAAGGCCAGACAAGCTTTCGCCTGAACACGGCCACCGGAGCCGTGCAGGCGGATGCGACGGTGAGCGTCGATACCCTTGTCGCCGACATTGTCCTGCCGCCCTATGGCGCGGTGTTGGATGATCGACTGCCGGTGCGTGCCCGGTCAGAGGTGTTGCGCTCCAATAACCGGGTAGAGGTGGCCCTGGTTCTCGACAACACCGGCTCCATGGCGGGCCAGAAGCTGACCAATACCAAGGCCGCCGCGATCGACCTGATCAACCGGCTGGAGGCCGCGGACAGCCGGTCGATCGAACCCGACGCCATCCGGATCTCCCTCGTGCCTTTCTCGATGACGGTGCGGGTGACGCAGGGCGGGACCTCGACGATCCCCGGCTACATGTCCAATGCGACCAACCATACGGGCGGCACGGGGGCGCTGGGTCTGTTCAGCACAGGCGTCGGGCGCTTCACCCTGTTCCAGGACCTTGGCACGACCTGGGGGGGCTGCGTGGAGGCCAGGCCTCAGCCCTTCGACATCCGTGACACCGCCCCGACAAGCAGCAATCAGGCGACGATGTTCGTGCCCTACTTCGCGCCCGATGAGCCGGACCGCGGTGACTACCCGAACGACTCCACCTGGCAGAACTGGCTGAACAACTCCAACTCGGATCGGAACGACTATCTGAACGACACCCCGACCAGCAGCTATGGGACGAGCAACGCCTCCAACCCCATGGGCGGCAACAACGGACGTCGCACCATGTTCTTCGACCGGCTGAAGGAACGGTCGAAGTACAATACCGCCAACCGCCGCGGCACGCTGAACACCAGCTTCGGGCCCAACAAGGGCTGCACGCTTCAACCGATCATCCGCCTGACGGACAACTACAGCGCCCTGCGGACCGCCGTGAACAACATGGTGGCGACGGGCAACACCAATGTGCCCCTGGGTGCGATGTGGGGCTGGCACACCCTGTCGCCTAATGCGCCCTTCGGCGATGGGCGCCCTTACGGCACCGAGCGTCTGCAGAAGATCATCATCATCATGACAGACGGCGAGAATGTCATGTCGGGCAACAACAGCCCCAATAACAGCTTCTATAATGGCCTGGGCTACATCTGGCAGGAACGGCTGGGAATGGGCACCGGCAGCAACACGGCGCGGCGCCAGCGTATGGACGAACGGTTCGACCACGCAGGCAACAATCAGGAAGACCTGTGCGGCAACATGAAAGCGGCGGGTATCGTGGTGTATACGGTGGCCGTGCAGGTCGATAATCAGGCCCAGACCTTGATGCGCCGATGCGCGTCGAGCCCGGAGCATTATTTTCCCGTGAACAGCGCATCCGGCATTGGCGCGGCCTTTGACCGGATTGCGGGATCTATCGAGAACCTGCGCATCTCGCGCTGATCGGAAGGTGCTCCTGCATGCGGGATTCACCTTTGCTTAACCCCTGACGATGGCTCTTCCCTTAACCGCGCCCTGCTAACCCGGTCGCTCGCTCGTCCTGTGGGACGAGCAGGGGAGGACCATGAGGGCCGCCATGACCGTCGTTGAAAAGATCCGCTCGATCGCCGCGCGTGGCGCGTCTTTCCTTGTCCGGTCCGCCCACGATACGGCAGGCAACGTCGCCGTGATTTTCGCCCTCGTGCTCCCGCTGATCATCATGATCACGCTGGGCGGTGTGGACATCAGCCGCGCCTCGACCGTGAAGATGAACCTTCAGGACGCCCTCGACGCGGCGACCTTGGCGGCCGCTCGATCACAGTTCACAGACGACGCCCGCATCACTGAGATCGGTCTGAACTCGCTGCGGGCCAATCTTGCGCCGTTCTCCGACATTCAGCTGCTGGAGGAGCAAACCAGTTTCCGCCTCAACATATCCACCGGTGCCGTCGAAGCGGACACGCGGGTCAGCGTCGACACCCTGGTCGCTGACATTGTCCTGCCGCCGTATGGCGCAGCGCTGGACGATCGCTTGCTTGTTCGGGCGCGGTCAGAGGTCTTGCGCTCCAACAACCGGATCGAGGTTGCTCTGGTGCTCGACAACACCGGCTCCATGTCGGGCCAGAAGCTGACCAACACCAAGGCGGCGGCGATCGACCTGATCAACCGACTGGAGGCTGCAGACGGGCGGTCGATCGAGACGGACGCGATCAAGATCTCCCTGGTGCCCTTCTCGCAGACGGTCCGGGTGCACCAGGGCGGAACCAACAGCCCACCCACCTGGATGTCCAATGCGACGACCCATACGGGCGGCGGCGCTTGGAGTTCCTCGACCAACCCCCACAGCATGTTCAGCACGGCGGTCGGTCGCTTCACCCTGTTCCAGAACCTGGGAACGACCTGGGGCGGCTGTGTTGAAGCGCGGCCTCAGCCTTTCGACATTCGCGATACCGCGCCCTCGAGCGGCGATCAGCGCACCATGTTCGTGCCCTACTTCGCTCCGGACGAACCGGATCGTGGCGACTATCCGAACTTCTCGACGTGGCAGAACTGGCAGTACGAGGGCAACAACTACCTCAACGACGGGCGACCAGGCTCGAACTCATCCAGCCCCTTCTCCAGCGCCACCGCCCGAAACAATGAGTGGTTCGCCCGGCTTCGGAACACCGCCAAGTATGTGCCGACTTCGGGTCTCAACACGGGGTTCGGCCCCAACAAGGGCTGCAATCTGCAGCCGCTCATCCGCTTGACCGATGATTACAGCGCTCTGCGCGCGGCCGTGAACAACATGACCGCCAATGGGAACACCAATGTGCCGCTGGGCGCGATGTGGGGCTGGCACACCCTGTCGCCGAACGCCCCCTTCGGCGATGGCCGACCCTATAATTCGGAGCGGCTTCAGAAGATCATCATCATCATGACCGACGGCGAGAACGTCATGAGCGATACGAACAGTCCCAGCGATGGCGCCTACAACGGTCTCGGTTACATCTGGCAGAACCGTCTCGGCATCACGTCCGGCAATGCCGACACCCGGCGTAGTCGTATGGACGGTCGGCTGGATCACCCCACGGCCGGCACCGAGGACCTGTGCGGCAATATGAAGGACTCCGGGATCCAGGTTTACACCGTCGCCGTGCAGGTCGATTCCGCCTCCCAGACCCTCTTGCGGCGCTGTGCCTCAAGCGACGACCACTACTTCCCGGTCGACAGCGCCTCCGGCATCGGCGCGGCCTTCGACCGGATCGCCGGCGCCATCGAGAACCTGCGCATCTCGCGCTGACGGAACGACCGGCCGGAGCAGCCTTGCGGCGGTTCCGGCGTTCCTCCACGGTCAACCGTGGGAGGATTGAACATGACCTACATCACCGGCTTCCTGACCCCCGTGAAAGTCGCGGACAGGGATCGCTACATCCGTTCGGCCGAGGCGTCCTGGCCCTTCTTCCAGAAGAACGGCTGCCTGCATCACCACGAGACATGGGGCGTCGACATCGCCGACGGTCACACGACCGATTTCAATCGCGCGGTGAAGAAGGAGGAGGGCGAGGCGGTCGTGCTCGCCTGGCTGGTCTGGCCTGACAAGAAGACGGCGGACGACGCGTGGGCCCGGATGATGGAGGACCCGGACATGCAACAGATGGACATGCCCTTCGACGGCAAGCGCATGATGTGGGGCGGGTTCGAGACGATCTTCGAACGCAAGGCCTGAGGCGCTAGACCGGCAGACCAGAGCCGAGCATGGCGGCCACGACGACAACACCGCCAACGACCGTGACGCCGACACCGGCTGCGAAGATCATGACCGCCCGCGCCCTGCGCCGCCTCATGCCACCGGTCCGTACCTTGCGGATCATGAGCGGCGGCGTGCGGTTGAAGGCTTCCGAACCGACGATGTTGTGCTGGGACATGAGAACGCTCCCCGAGACTGGCCGTCCGACTGGACAGGCCCGTCAAGCGGGGTGGGCGGGGCCGAAAGATGGCGAACAGCGTTCAAACGCAAATCCGTGATCGGATGAACGCCGTTACGGCTCAGCCGCAGAACACCAGTCGGCCCGAATAGGCGCGGTAATAGCCGCTGACCGGATCGTAGGAGCGATAGGTCGCCGCGCACCAGGCCGTGCGGTTCGGGTCGCGCCAGCCTGCGCTGGGTCCGCCGAACTGTCCGGCATAGCCTTGACCAGGATAGACCTGATCCGGCCGTCCGTAGGCCCCCCAGTACTGGGCTCCCTGATTGTAGGGCTGGTAGACGTAGCCACCGCCCGACCGGCTGTAGCCCCCGCGCCCGTAACCGCGATAGCCGTGTCCGGAGCTGTGGTGGCGCACGAAAGGCCGCTGGTCGCGCCAAGACGCGTCACAATCGTCGCGGCCCCGATCCCAGTAGGCGTCGCAACGATAGTCGCCGGGCCTGTCCGCCTGACCGTTGTAGTCCCATCCGCCGCCGTGACTGGACCAGGTGCGAGAGCCCGGGGCGGCCGGGTCATAGCCCCGCCCGTGCTGGGCCGCCGCCGGGACGGCGACGAGGGCGGAGGCGATCAGGGCGGTGGCGACGGCTTTCATGATGGACGCCTCGAAGGATGCGGGTGATGCCCGCCGAATGGATGGCTAGAGGGTGACCGTTGCGGTCGTCCCCTGACGGGTGCGGATATACTGCATCAATACGGTGCGATCGCCGCCCGCGCTGACCGGGGCGATGATGAACCAGCCGCCATCGGGCAGCCCCTCGAACCGGAAGCGTCCGTCCTGGCAGGTCGTGGAGCGCACGAAGGAACGATAATCCGCGTTGGGGTCGGCCACGGTGCGGGCGCGCACCACGGCCTCGGGCACGGCGGCGCTGTCGGTGGAACCATAGAGCGTCTGGAACCGCTGGCGGGTGTAGGGGGTGTCCGGCGTCAAACCGACCGAGCCCGTGCAGGCAAAGGCCTGGCCGTCCATGCGAAAGGCGATACGGCCGTCGATGGAGGCCGAGCCGGACTGCGCCGACCAGGCGAAATCAGACGGGACGAAGGGGGCGGGGCCGGTGATCATCCCCGGGCCGGGCGCAGGCGCGCAGGCGGCCAGGGTGGCGACAGCGGCGATGGAAAGCAGGGCGGTGCGGACAGTCATGGCGCTCTCTGGAACGGATACCGGGGTTCGCTTCACAGGCGACCCCACAAGACGCCAAACGCGGGCGCAAGGTCAAGGTTGCGAGCCTTGATGACGGGCGCCACAAGGCCGGATCAGACGACGGTCGGACGCATGGCGAACCGGACCGCGAGGAAGGCTACAGGACCCCCATGACAGTCGTGTTTTCCGACATCCAGGCGGCGCAGGCGCGCATCGCCGGCCAGGTCGACCGGACCCCCGTGCGCTATTCGCGCCGCCTGTCCCAGCTGACGGGGGCTGAGGTCTGGGTGAAGTACGACAACCTGCACTTCACCGGCAGCTTCAAGGAGCGGGGGGCGCTGAACCGCCTGCTGTCCCTGACGCCGGATGAACGCCGGCGCGGCGTGGTGGCGGCGAGCGCGGGCAACCACGCCCAGGCGTTGGCCTACCACGGGGGGCGGCTGGGCATTCCCGTCACCATCGTGATGCCTGAGGGCACGCCCTTCACCAAGATCGACGGCACTCGCAGCCACGGGGCGACCGTGGTCATCGAGGGGGCGGACTTTTCAGGCTCTACGGCCGAGGCGCATCGGCTGCGAGACGAGAAGGGTTATGTCTTCATCTCGGCCTTCGACGACGAGGGCATCGTCACGGGCCAGGGCGTCTGCGCCATCGAGTTCCTGGAGGACGTGCCGGAGCTCGACGCCTTGATCGTCCCGATTGGCGGCGGCGGCCTGATCGCCGGCTGCGCCATCGCCGCCAAGGCCATGAAGCCCGAGATCGAGATCTACGGCGTCGAGGCGGCCATGTATCCGTCGTTCAGCGCCCGGCGGCGGGGCGAGACGCCGAAATGCGGCGGGGCCACCATCGCCGAAGGCATCGCCATCAAGGCCGTGGGCGACATCCCCTTCGCCCTCGCCGACCCTCTGGTCGACGACATCATGGTCTGTGACGAGGCGGACTTCGAAAAGGCGGTGGCTTTCTTCGCCACGCTGGAGAAGACGGTCGCCGAGGGCGCGGGCGCGGGCGGGCTGGCGGCCCTGCTGCGCTATCCGGAGCGGTTCCGGGGCCGAAAGGTTGGGCTGGTCCTGTGCGGCGGCAACATCGACGCGCGCATGCTGGCGGTGGTGTTGAATCGCGAGATGGTCCGTGAACGGAGATTGATCGTCTATCGCATCCTGTCCGACGATCGCCCGGGCATCCTGTCGGCCATGGCGGCGGTCATCGGCGACGTTGGCGGCAACATCATCGACGTGGTCCACAACCGTCTGGCGTTGGACGTTCCGGCCAAGGGGGCGGAGTTCGACATCATGGTCGAAACGCGCGATAGCGCCCACGCCGACGAGATCGGACAGGCTTTGAGGGACAAGGGCTATGCGCTTCGGATGGGCTAGTGTCGCGGTCGCGGCGATCCTGGGTCTGTCGGCCTGCGGGACGGGCGACGCGGGTGTGGACGCCGAGGCCAACGCCCGGGCGGCGGAGTTTTTCCTGGAGTCGAACGCGCGGGCCGAGGGCGTACAGACGACCGAGAGCGGGCTGCAGTACAAGGTCGTCCAGTCCGGTCCGGCCGGTGCCGTCAGCCCGGACCGCAACGACCTTGTCCGCGTCGACTACGAGGGCTCGCTGACCGACGGCACGGTGTTCGACAGCTCCTTCAGCCGGGGTCAGCCCTATGTGACCACCGCTGAGCAGGTCGTTCCCGGCTGGACCGAGGCCTTGCAGCGCATGAAGGTCGGCGACGAGTGGATCCTCTATGTGCCGCCGGCGCTCGGCTATGGCGAACAGGGGCAGGGCGCGGACATCCCGCCGAACTCGGTCCTGGTGTTCCGCATCAAGCTGCTGGACGTCGCCCCGGTGCCGGGCGGCGGACGCGGCGTGGGCGTGGCGGCGGGCTAGGCGGCCTGGCTCCATTCGTCCGCGACCAACGGGTCTGTCTCGGTGCCCGAGCGGTTATTGCCGAGAGCGTTGAACGCCTTGGCATCCATGAGCCGCGACAGCGCCCAGACGGCTGCGCCCCGGACCAGAGATGAAGGGTCGTCCAGCAAGGCCTCGGCGTTCTCTATCAGTGCCGGGTCTCCCGAGTTGCCGATGGCGTAGAGGACATTCCGGACGAAGCGGTCGCGACCGATGCGCTTGATCGGGCTCCTGGAGAATATGGCGCGGAAGGCGGCGTCGTCCAAAGCGGCGAGGTCGGCCAGGCGCGGCGACACCAGGGCCGCCCGGGCCGTCAGCCGCGCCTCGCGCGCGGCATTTGCGAACTTGTTCCAGGGACAGACGGCGAGGCAGTCGTCGCAGCCGTAGATGCGTGAGCCGGTCGCCACCCGGAACTCGACCGGCCACGGCCCGGCGTGCTCGATCGTCAGGTAGGACAGGCAGCGCCGGGCATCCAGCTGGAACGGCGCGGGAAAGGCCTGGGTCGGGCAGGTGTCGAGGCAGGCCGTACAGGAGCCGCAGTGCTCGGTCTCCGGCGGATCGGGCTCGATGTCGGCGGCGGTCAGGATGACGCCGAGGAAGAGCCAGTTGCCGTGCTCGCGGCTCAGCAGATTGGTGTGCTTGCCCTGCCAGCCGACGCCGGCGCGCTGGGCGAGAGGCTTCTCCATGAGGGGGGCGGTGTCGACGAAGACCTTGACCTCGGCGCCGAGGCGCGCGGCGAGCTGGCCTGCGAGGGTCTTGAGCCGGCCCTTGATGACCTCGTGATAGTCGTCGCCCCGGGCATAGACCGAGATGTAGCCGGCCGAACGGTCGTCCATCTCGGGCAGGGGATCGGCGGCCGGGCCATAGTTCATGCCGAGGACGATGGCTGTCCGTGCCCCCTCCCACATGGCAGTGGGATGGCTGCGGCGATCCAGCGTCGTCTCAATCCAGCCCATCTCGCCGTGCCGACCCGCCTCGACGAAATGGCGCAGCCGCTCGCCGGCGTCCCAGGGTTCGGACGCCGAGGCAAAGCGGCAGACGTCGAAGCCGAGCTCGGCCGCCTTGGCGCGCAGGATGTCGCGGAGGTCGGACATGGGGTCTCATACATCTCCCTCCCCCTGCGGGGGAGGGTGGTCGGAGCGAAGCGGAGACCGGGTGGGGGCGGCCCCGCGAGCCAGACTCCGACATCGCCCTTGGTTCGCCGTGCCGCCCCTACCCGGCCCTGCGCGCCTGCTCTCCCCCAATGGGGAAGGGAGACCACCGGCGCCTAGAAATCCAGATCGGCGTAGCAGGCGGCCGGGGCCAGGCCCTGGAAGCGGTCGGCCAGCAGGGGCCGAAAACACGGGCGCGACTTGATCTTCATGTACCAGGTCTTGAGCGCCGGCCACGAGGCCCAGGGAATCTCGCCGAAGTAATCCAGGATCGACAGATGAGCGGCGGCGACGATGTCGGCCTGACTGAGGCGGTGCCCCGCCATCCAGTCGCGGCCGGACAGCAGACCTTCGAAGACGGCAAGGTGGTGTTTCAGGGCGTCGCGGCCTTCGCGCAGCATGCGGGCTTCGGGCGGGCCGAGGCGAAGCAGGGGCTTTTCCATGCGCTCATGCAGCAGGACCGCGTTGACCTCGTCGGTGAAGCGGCGATCGAACCAGGCCGTCAGGCGACGAACCTCGGCGCGCTCGGCGGCGTCGCTGGGCATGAGCAGTGGCGACTTCTGCTGATCCTCGATCCAGCCCAGAATCGCGGCGGTCTCGCAGAGGGTGAGCGGAGGCGGGCCCGCGACCTGAAGCACCGGAGGCATGCCCGACGGGTTCAAATCATGAAGCGGGCAGTCGGCTTCCCAGGGGCGGACCAGAACCTCAGTCCACTCGATCCTCGCTTCTCCCAGAGCGAGCCGCACGGCGCGCGAGCCCGGATCGAAGGAGAAGTGAAACAGGACGCTGGCCGACATGTCCCGCTCCTGCCCCAGGGGCCGTTAAATCCGCGTTTACGGTGATGGCGATGCGGTGGCGGGAACCGCTGAGCTCCAGGGACCGCGCGGGTCGGCATGGATCAGGACGTCAGCGTCGGGGAAGGCGGTCTGGATGCGCTGCTCGGCCTCGACCACGATGGCGTGGGCGTCCTCGAACGACAGGCTCCGGTCGAGGTCGATGTGCATCTGGGCGATCAGGCGCGTGCCCGACAGGCGCGTCCGAAGTTGGTGCACGCCGCCGACGCGCGGATCGGACAGGACAGCATTCGTTACGGCGATGCGGTCGGCGTCCGACGCCTCGCGGTCCAGCAACTGGCCTCCGGCCTCCTTGATCAGCCCGACTGCCCCCCAGGCGAGCCACACGGCGACCACCAGACCGGCGGCGGCGTCGAGGCCCGGAGCGCCGAGAAAGGCGCCTGACACCACCCCGATCAGCACCACGGCGCTCGCCGCGAGGTCGGCGGCATAGTGCGCCCGGTCGGCCTGGACGGCCATCGAGCCCTGTGCCTTGAGCGATCGGGTCTGAAGCCAGACCAGGCCGGCCGTCAGCGCCATGGACACCACCACCACGCCGATGGCCCAGCCGCCGCCCGTCACGGGTCGGGGGTCGAACATCCGGGCCAGGGCTTCCCAGCCGATGAACGCGGCCGAGGCCAGGATCAGGCCGGACTGGACCAGGGCCGCCATCGCCTCACCCTTTCCGTGACCGTGCCGATGGGTGTGGTCGCCCGGTCGCGCCGCCCAGCGGACGGCGTAGAAGGTGGTCAGCGAGGCGGCGAGATCGAGGGCGGAGTCCGCCAGGGACGCCAGGATCGATACCGAACCGGATGCCCCGAGGGCAAAGGCCTTCAGGGCGATCAGCACCACCGCAACCCCGACCGAGAGCGTGGTCACCTGACGGGCGTCGAGCGCCTTGGGCGGAGCCTTTGGGTCGGGCGTGGCGGCGTCGGTCATCGCCGCCCTTGTGGCGGATCGCCCAAGGGTTGCCAAGGATCGCGCGGTCGCAGACCGGCGTTAGGGTTTCCGCCACGAAAGCGCCCCAACATCCTAAACAAATGACTGCGTCGGCGGGAGCGAGGATGACGTCAGGCCCGGATCAGGCCGGAAGCGACGCTGCGGGCCGCTGGGCGCCGCGGAGCGAGGTGCTGTCGCTGCTGGGGGTCAAGACCCAGACCCTCTACGCCTACGTCAGTCGAGGCCGCATCGCCGCCCGGCCCGACCCGGAAAACCCCCGGCGCAGCCTGTATGCCCTGGCCGACGTCATCCGGCTGAAGGGCGGCTCGTCGGATGACGCGTCGACATCGGACATTCCCTTCGACCGTGAGGTGAAGGGCGAGGCGCGAATCGATTCCTCGGTCAGCCTGGTCGCCGACGGTCGCATCTACTACCGGGGTCGCGACTCGGCGGAGTGGGCGCAGTCCGCCACGCTGGAAGATACGGCGCGCCTGTTGTGGGGCTGCGGCGATCTCAATCCCTTCGCGGGACTGGGCGTCCGGGTCGGTCTCGCGGGAGGGGCCTCGCATCGCGCCCGACTGTTCGCAGCCCTGGCAAGACGGGCCGAGGAAGACGCGCCCGCCACCGGCCGGGATGCGCGCACGCTCAGGCTCGAGGCTGGCACTGTGCTGAACGAGGTCGTGGATGCCGTCGCGGGACCGGGACCTCGCCTGTTCTTTCACCAGAGGCTGGCGCGCGGCTACAAGATGCTGGAGCGGGACGGCGTGCACCTCCGTCGCGCCCTCGTGCTCGCCGCCGAACACGACATGAACCCCGCGGTCCTTGCGACCCGCGCTGCGGCCTCGGCAGGAGCCTCACCTGCCGCCGCGGCCATGGCGGGTCTGGCGGCCTTGTCGGGGTCGCCGATGATCCGGACGCTGAAGCGGTCCATCACCTATGTCATCGAGGCGAGGCGCGACCCGAGCGGTGCGGCCGCCAGGCGGGTCGCTTCGGAAGGCGGGATCCCGGGGTTCGGCTCCGACAGCTTTCCGCACGGCGACCCCCGGGCCGAGGCCTTGCTGGCGCTCTCCGACCTCCCTCAGGACCTGCTGGCTGTCATTCGCGAGGGCGAGGCGGCATGCGGCCAGAGGATCGCCTTCGCCGGTGCTCTGGCAGTGCTCGTGCGGCGGCTGGAACTGCCGCGTGACGGTGCGCTCGACGTGTTTCTGACCGGAAGACTGGTCGGCCTCATGGCCCACGCGCTCGACCAAATCATGGACGGGGCGCCGATCCGCGCCAGATTGCGCTACGTCGGGCCACGGCCGTCCGAGACGACCCCTTGAAAACGTGTGCCTGATCGCGGATCAGACGATCGTCGCCGATCGCTGTCGCACGGCCCTCTGGAGCGCTCATGTCCGACTGGCTAGCAGCGATCATCCTCGGCATCGTCGAGGGGTTGACGGAGTTCATTCCCGTCTCCTCGACCGGCCACCTGCTGTTGCTCGGCCACTTCATGGGCTTCGAGAGCGAGGGCAAGACCTTCGAGATCGTGATCCAGCTGGGGGCCATCCTGGCGATCGTGAGCGTCTATTTCCGGCGGCTGTGGGCCTTGGCGACGCGCTGGCCGCATGATGCCCGGGCCCGGCATTTCATCATCGGCGTGCTGATCGCCTTCCTGCCCGCCGCCGTCGCGGGCGTGGCCCTCTATCCGCTGATCAAGGAGGTGTTGTTCGAGACCCCTCTGATCATCTGCATCGCTCTCATCGTCGGCGGCGTGCTGCTGCTTCTGCTTGATCGGATGAAGCGGGCCCCGAAGTATCTGGACGTGAGCACCTATCCGTTCCGGGTCTATGCCTTGATCGGCCTGTTCCAGTGCCTCGCCCTCGTGCCCGGCGTGTCGCGGTCCGGAGCCACGGTCGCGGGCGGCCTGCTGCTTGGGACCGACAAGCGGTCGGCGGCGGAGTTCACCTTCTTTCTGGCTCTGCCGACAATGGGTGGGGCGGTGGCCTATGACCTGTTCAAGAGCCGGAACGACCTGGATTTCACCGACGTCGGCCTGATCGCCGTCGGCTTCGTCACCGCCTTCGTGACCGCCCTGTTCGTTGTGCGCTTCCTGCTGGACTTCGTCAGCCGGCACGGGTTCGCACCCTTCGCCTGGTGGCGGATCGCGGTGGGCACGCTGGGGCTGGTGCTGCTGTGGGCCGGCGTCGGGGCCTGACTTGTCAGGGCGGCGCGTTCGGGGGCATCGTCCGCCCATGAGCACCCAGCCCGCCCCCGGCGAACGCTTCCCGTCGTTCGAAGCCTTCTATCCCTACTATATCCATGAGCACTCCAACCGGATGTGCCGTCGGATCCATGTCGTGGGATCGGCCCTGGTGATCGTGGCGGCTCTGCTGGGGCTGTTCGTGAACGCCTGGTGGTTCCTGGCCATGCCGCTGGTCGGTTACGGCTTCGCCTGGGTCGGGCACTTCTTCTTTGAGAAGAACCGGCCGGCGACGTTCAAGTATCCCCTGTGGAGCCTGATGGGCGACTGGCGGATGTTCTTCGAGACCGTGAGCGGCCAGAGGAAGTTCTAGGCGCCGACGATCACCGTTCCGTCAGTCGACTCTCCGCCGCGCCAGAGGCATCATCAGTGGGGGGCGCGGGGAGACGATGAAGATGAACGGCGTGGGCCATCTGAAGATGAGGCTGGCGCAGTACGGTGCCGCCTGGGTGACGGCCTTTCTGATCACAGGCGCGGCGATCCTGATCGGTCTGCTGTTCGCCGATCTGATCGTGGCGACCGACTGGGTCCTGATGGTCATGATCGCCGCGACCGTTCTGGCGCTGGGGATCGGTGTGGTCGTCAGCCTGCTGTCGCGTCAGGCCCTGGGGATCAAGCTGCTGGTCGTGCTGGGCGGATTGATCCTGCTGCTGCCGCTGATGTGGGCGCCGGTGGCCGCCGCCGTCGCCATCGCCTTCTTCGCCGACCGATCGATCGAGTATTCCAGCGTCTACGCCGCCTTCCAGATCGGGGTCAGCGAACTGCTGTTCCCGCTTGAGGCCTGGGTCCTGTCCGGCGCGATCTTCGGCAGCGTCTGGGCCTTCTTTCAGGGCGTGGCGACGGTGGTCGGGTTCATTTCGGCGCTCTCCAACATCTGGCCCTTGCTCCGACGCGTTCTCGGATCCGAGCCGGGCGCGGCGGCCGCCTGATCCGGCGTTCGGCTCAGCGGTTCGCCGGGTCGCGGAAGGCCCAGAGGCTGAGGGCGAAGACGGCCACGGCATCGCGGTCGGGCGATCCCTGCGGAGGAAGGTAGAAGGTCGGGCGCATGCCGTTCAGATCGACGCCGCCGACTTCCACGCCGTCACGGCTGATGACATAGCCCATGACCGCGCCGCCGCCGAAGGGCAGGCCGCCGAGGCGGCGGGTCTCGGTGCGATACTCGACGCCGTTCCACATGAGGAAGCCCGCGCGCTGGGGCTGCTGGAGGCGGCGCAGGATGGAGCCTCGTGCCAGCGCCAGGCCCATGGCGGCGTCGGCAGGCGCGGCCCCCGCGTAGTCGCAGTCGTAGCTCAGAGGTTCGCGGTCGAAGGTGATGCCCAGAATTTCGCGGTGGCCCTGGCCACCGCCGCAGCTGGCGGTGACTTCGCCGCCCGGGATGACGATCGACAGTTCGGCTGGGGTGAAGTCGCGCGACTGCCAGGGCAGGCGCACCTCATTGTCCCGGAGAGAGGCCCAGCCGGTGTATTCGCCGACCGCGAAGCCCGGCCGGAACAGGCTGGGGCCACGTCGGCCCGACAGACCGATCCGCTCGGTGCGATCCCGCATCGGGACCGATGCATCCTGCGCCGAGACGGCGACAGGGGTCATGGCGACAGGAGCGGTTGCGATCAGGGCGGCGAGGGCGAGGCTGGCGAGGCGCATGGCGAACTCCGGGCTGTCGTTCGCAACCTAGAGCATTCGTTGTTCGACGACGAGTCGGAGCCTCAGTTCGAGGCGCTCTCCCAGGCCGGGGGGCAGCCCTCGAAGCGGCCGGCCTCTATGATGGTCAGGCGGCGCTGGTTGAAGCGCATCACCGGGTCCATCGAGCGGCGACCGTGGCCGGTGTAGAGGTCGACCCTCTGGCCCCGGATCGCGCCGCCGGTGTCGGACGCATACCAGTAGCCATCGTGGACGGTGCCGTCCGGAAGGCGGATGCCGACCGTCTCGCGGATGAAGACGCGGGTCCGGCGGGGGATGACGCGCGGATCGGTGGCGATGGTGCGCATGGCGATCGGCCGGCAGCCAAGCGAATCGTTGCCCGTCGCTCCACCCCCGCCCGCGTGATAGAGGCTGGCGCGCGCGCTCCAGTCCGGCTCTGCGGCCATCAGGGCGGCCTGTTCCTCGGTCAGGGATGCCGAAATGTCTTCGGAACCGTCGCGCGTTTCGACGCTTTCACTCACCACGGGGTCGGCCGCAACGGCCGCTTCGTAGGAGATGGGATCGGCGACCGGAAAGGCCGCGGCCCAGAGCATGGCGAACGCCGCGACGGTGCTCAACACAGACGAAACTCATGGTGACACCGGCCCCAAAGACCATGCCGGCGGGTCGGTGTGTGCTCAGCCCCTGTGTCGGAATTGCGGCGTGGTTCGCCAGCCGCACGTCCGGTCCCGCCTGCGTCCGGATCAGTCCACAGTTGCAAGAGATGACGGGAACCCGGCTTGGGCAACGGCGACGGTTGCGATAGCAGTCGTCAAGGCAAATCGATTCTATGCTGAGGCGCGATGCTGACTGTTCATGGCGATATTCGTTCGGGCAACTGCTTGAAGGTCAAGTGGCTGCTGGAGGCGCTGGGACGGGATCATCAGTGGATCGAAGCCGACGTCATGACGGGGGCGACCCGGACGGCGGCCTTTCTGGCGTTAAACCCGTTCGGGCAGGTTCCGCTGCTGGTGCTGGAGGACGGGCGCACCCTGGCCCAGTCGAACGCGATCCTGCTCCATCTGGCGCAAGGGTCTGCCTTCATCCCGTCGGATGACTATGAACGGGCGCGAATGCTGGAGTGGCTGTTCTGGGAGCAGTACAGCCACGAGCCCTATATCGCCGTGGCCCGGTTCCAGCGCGCCTTCGCCGGCAAGTCGGCGGAGGAGATCGAGCCCCGCCTGATGGAGCGCGGCCGGGCGGCGCTGGTCCGGATGGAGCAGGCGCTGTCGACGGATCGGTGGCTGACGGCTGGACCCCAGGCGTCGCTCGCGGACCTCGCTCTGGTGGCCTACACGCGGGTGGCGCACGAAGGCGGCTTCGACCTTTCGCCCTATCCCGCGATCCCAGACTGGATCGGCCGGACCGAGGCTGTCTTCGGGATCAGGTCCTGACCGGCCCCCCGTCGCCGACGCCGATGATGGCTGTGACCCTGCACCCCCAAGTTTCGGGGTCATGCAGGGTCTGGATCACTTCAACAGCGACGGCAGCCAGAGCGACAGCTCGGGAATGAAGACGACCAGAATGAGCACGGCGACGCAGGCCAGGTAGAAGGGCCAGATCGTCTTCAGCGCCTGGGTCATCGGAATGCCGCCGATGGCAGAGCCCACGAACAGGACCGAGCCCACCGGCGGCGTGATCAGGCCGATGCCGCAGTTCAGGATCATGATCACGCCGAAGTGCACCGGATCGATGCCGAAGGCGCGGGCGAGCGGCAGGAAGATCGGCGTGCCGATGATGATCAGCGGGGCCAGGTCCATGAAGGTGCCGAGGATCAGCAGCACCACGATGATCATCAGGAGCACCACGATGCGATTGTCGGTGACGCTCTGCAGGAACTCGACCATCATCGTCGGCACCTGAAGATAGGCCATCAACCAGCCGAAGGCTCCGGCCGCGCCGATGATAAACAGCACGGCGCCGGATGTGCGGGCGGCCCCGAGGCAGGCCTCCTTGAAGGCCTGGAACGACATCTGGCGATAGACCAAGCCGGTCACCACGGTGGCGTAGACCACGGCGATCGATGCGCTTTCCACGGCCGTGAAGATGCCGGCGCGAATTCCGAAGAAGATGATCCCGATCAACAGCAGGCCCGGGATGGCGGCGATGGTGCGCACCAGCACGGCCCGGAAGCCGGGAAAGGGCTCGGCGGCGTAGCCTCGGCGGCGCGCCACAACATAGGCGGTGGTCATGACGGCGACGGCCAGCATGGCGGCCGGGATGACGCCCGCGGCGAACAGGTCCGAGATCGAAACCCCGCCGCCGGCCGCGGCGGAGTACAGGATCAGGTTGTGCGATGGCGGCACCAGCAAGGCCACCAGGGCCGCGGTGATGGTGACGTTGACGGCATAGTCGACGTCATAGCCGCGCTTCTTCATCTGCGGGATCATGGTGCCGCCGATCGCCGAGACGTCGGCCAGCGCGCTGCCCGAGACGCCGCCGAACAGGGTCGAGCCGACCACGGACACCTGACCGAGACCGCCGCGCATATGGCCCACAAGCGAGGCGGCGAGTGAGATCATGCGATCGGAGAGCCCGCCCTTCAGCATCAGTTCGCCGGTGAAGATGAACAGGGGGATGGCCAGCAGAGCCACCGAGGTGATGTCTGATCCCATCTGCTGGATCACCACGATGGGCGGCAGCGCCAGATAAAGCACTGTCGCCACGGTCGCCGTCAGCATCGAGAAGGCGACCGGCACGCCGATCAGCAGCAGCAGGGCGAAGAGGCCGAACAGAATGGCGAATTCCATGCTCAGTCCTCCTGCGCCGGGACATAGTCCCCGGTCAGCAGGCGCTCGACGGCGAACACCAGGATCAGCGCGCCGCCCACGCACAGGCCGATGAACTTCAGGCCGGACGGAAGCTGGGCTCCGGCCAGCGGCACGGCCCAGTCGTCGATCATCAGCTGGCCGCCCAGCACCATCAGGGCGGCTCCGGACGCCGCCGCGATCAGTCGGGCCAGCACGCGACTGAAAGTGTTCAGCGGCCGGGGCAGGGCGTCTCTCAGGGTCAGGAAGGCGAAGTGGCTCTCGCGCCGCACCGCGACTGCCGAGCCGAGCATGACCGCCAGGCTCATGAACAGCAGGGCGACCGGCTCGGTCCAGCCAGGGCTGTCGTTCAGCACATAGCGGGCGAAAACCTGCCAGGCCTGCACCAGCGTCATGACGACCAGCGCCATGCCCGCCAGGATCATGCATGCGCTGGCGAGGGGATCGAGCCAGCGGCCGCCCTTCGCGCGAGGTTCAAACATCGACGCCCTCCCTTAGGCGTTGGCCCGGCCCTTTAGGCCGTCGCGGAAATCCGGTCGTAGAGCGCGCGCAGCCCGGGCGACTGGAGATACTTGCCCAGCACGGATCGCGTCGCCGTCGCGAAGGCCTCCCGATCGACCTCGACGGCCTGGGTTCCGGCCGCGAGCACGGCCTGCCGCGCCTCGGCCTGACGGGTTTCCCACGCCGCGCGCATGATGGGAACCGACCGCTGGGCCACCTCGCGCACGAGCTCCCGGTCACGCGGCCGGAGCCGATCCAGACTGGCTCGCGACATCAGAAGCGCGTCGGGCAGGTAGGAATGCTCTGTGATGCTCAGATAGGGCGCGACCTCGAACTGGCGGCTGGATTGGTAGCTGGGCCAGTTGTTCTCGGCCCCGTCGATCAGATGGGTCTGCAGGGACGAGAACACCGCGCCGAAGCTGAGCGGCGTCGGGTTGGCTCCCATGGCCCTGAGCGTATCCAGGAAGACATCGGACTGCGGGGCCCGGATCTTGAGCCCGCGCAGCTGCCCCGGCTCGGTCACTGGCGCGCGCACATTGTAGAGATTGCGCGGGGCGGCGTCATAGTAGGCCAGTCCGACCAGCCCTCGGCCCTCGAACACGTTCAGCAGCTCATGGCCGATGGGGCCATCGATGACGCCCCGCATGTGGTCCGTCGAGCGATACACATAGGGCAGGGACAGCAGGATGGTCTCGGGAAAGGCGTTGTTCAGGGCGGCCACCGAAACCCTGCAGATGTCGATCGCCTCGAACCGGGTCAGGCCGATGGAATCGTCCTCAGACCCCAGCTGCCCGGACGGATACTGGGCGATGCGGACGCGCCCGTCGGTCAGGCGGTTCAGCTCCGCTCCGATCCAGCCGACGGCCGTGACGGTCGGATAGTCCGATGGATGGACATCGGCGGCCTTCAGCGGCGCGTCTTCGGTACCGGGCCGCGAGCAGGCGGCCAGACCGGCGAGACCCGCCAGGGTGAAGGCGCGACGGCTGAGGCTCATGCGGCGTCTCCTACGGCGGGCACCGCGACGCAGGCGATCTGACCGTCGTCTCCGAAATCGGCGACAGCGATCTGGCCGGCCGTCAGGCGGTGCACCCCCGTCGCAGCCCCGCTGGAGATCAACTGCCCGGCCTCGATCCGGCGTCCCAGCGTCTCCAGAAGGTTCAGAAGAAAGGCCAGTGAGTCCAGTGGCCCGCCGGGGATCGACCGCGCGCCGCCAGTCCCGACTTCCCCGCCATCGATCTCCATTCGGCAGGTGAGGTCGCTCAACCGATCGCGCCAGTCGGGCACAGCGGGGCCCAGGATCAGTCCGGCGTTGTTGCCGAAGTCGGAAGCCGTCACGGCCGGACCGTGGTCGTTGATGCCGGGGAAGGGACTGCCCGCGATCTCCACGCCGATATGGACCGCCTCGACATAGGGGGAGACCGAAGTCGCGTTCCAGGAGCCGCCAGCCGGGCGGACCTTGGGGCTTTCGCCGAGCTTCAGCACATACTCGGCCTCGACGGCGGTGAACCCTCCGACAATGGCACTGAACGGCGTGGGCTCCGGCCCGGCCTGCCAGACATTCCGGCCGAAGATCGGTCCTGCCAATCGACCCGCGCCGAAGCGGACGTCCAAGGGGGGCGCGATGCGCCCCAGCTTCCAGCCCACCACATCATCGGGCCAGGCGGCGATCGCCGCGTCCTGGATGGCATAGGCGGTCGCCATGTCCGTCGGCACTGGGCCGGGGTAGTCGGGCAAGGCGCGAGAGGCGAGGCGCGCTTCGACGAAGCGGGCCGCCACCATCGCGGTCGCGGTCTGAACGGACGCGGCGCTGGCGGCGGTCATGCTGCGCCTGCCGAGATAAGAGAGATGCCCGTCACCCTGAGTTCCGTCGCCGCGTTTCCCCGCCGGTCTTGCCGCCGGTCGGAGGATGATTGAAGCGTTAGGAAACCGGTGTCAACGGGCGACCTTCGCTGGTGATCCGTGGTGCGGTTTCGTTGGCGCAGGCGCTGCGACGGTTGTATGGCTGGGCTTGAGAGACAACGAGGTCGAGCTTGACCGACGACGACATCGCCAGCGGGCGCAGCGGCCTGAAGCCCGGAAAGCGTCCCACCATCAATGATGTGGCTCGCATCGCCGGGGTGTCGAAGAAGACCGTCTCGCGCGTCATCAATCAGTCGCCCTTCGTGCGCGAGGAAACGCGGGTCAAGGTCAGCGCTGTGATCGACGAGCTGGGTTTCACCCCTGACGTCCAGGCCCGCGGCCTGGCTTTTCGCCGCTCCTTCCTGGTCGGCCTGATCTACGACAATCCCAGCCCGAACTACGTCGTCAACATGCAGCAGGGCGTTCTGGACGCCCTGCGGGGGTCAGGCCTGGAACTCGTGGTCCACCCCTGCGATCGGGCCAATCCCAATCTGGTCGCTGAGATCCGCGCCTTCGTCGAGCGCCAGAAACTGTTCGGCGTGATCCTGCCACCCTCGGTGTCCGAGGACGAGGCGGTGATTGACGTGTTGCGGGATCTGGACTGCCCCTATGTCCGGATCGCCTCGGTGTCGCTGGACGAACCGGGGCGCATGCTGGTGACCAACGACCACCTCGGCGCGGCCGAAGCCGGGCGACATCTTGCGGACCTCGGGCACCGCCGGATCGGTTTCATCTCGGGTCCGGCCCTGTTCCGCTCCAGCGCCCAGAGGGGCGGGGGCCTGCGGGGAGCCTTGGCCGAGAAAAGCGTGGCGCTGGACGAGCGTTACGTGGCCCAGGGTGCCTATACCTTCGAGAGCGGGGTGGAGGCGGCCAAGGTCCTGCTGGGCCTCGATCCGCGGCCCACGGCCATTTTCACCGGCAACGACGAGATGGCGCTCGGCGTGTTCAAGGTCGCGCGCGACATGGGGCTGGAGATCCCGCGCGATCTGTCCGTCGTGGGTTATGATGATCTTCCGATGGCCTCGCGGGTGTGGCCGAATCTGACCTCGGTGCGCCTGCCGATCCGCGACATGGGTCGGATGGCGGCCGAAAAGCTTTTGGCACCGATGCGCGGCCTCGATCCCGCGAAACTCGACCAGCCCGAGGTGCGCCCGTCGCTGGTGGTGCGCGACTCGGCGGCGGCGCTGACGGCCTAGACGACCGTGCGGATGTAATCCGCGATCGCCTGATCCTTCGCGTTGGCGAAGAAGTAGTCCTGGAACCGCTCGCCGGCGATGGCGGCTTTCAGCAGGTCCTGATCCACCGTCGTCAGGACCGTCAGCATATCGTGGCAGATCGCGGCCTTGAGATCGCGCAGGATGCCGCGATTGCGGGCCATGATCTCGGCGCGCTCCTTGGGA
>NZ_LJHU01000105.1 GCF_001295975.1 Brevundimonas sp. AAP58
CGTGGCGATCGCCCCCGGCGTCGATCCCGCCTCCGTCGAGGCCGACGACGACGCCCGCCGCGTCTGGCTGGCTCCGGGCTTTCCCGAAGTCGGCGCCGGACCGGCCCCAGCGCCCACGACCGGACTGATCAGCCTGATCCGCCAACTGGACGCCGAACTGCCCGACGGCGCGCCGCTTCGCATCGTCGCGCCCGCCGTCATCGACGACGCCGACGCCCAGCGCCCGATCCTGACGCGCGAAGTGGAGTGGACCCCGGCCGCCCAAAACCGCGCGCCGTCCACGCTGGCCGCTCCCGCTCCGCCGCGCCTCACCGTCCGCTTCGACGCCGAGGGCGAAGCCGCCGTCCGCTACCTCCGCGCCGCCGCAACCGCCTGGACCGAGGAGGGCGAAGACCCCGCCTTCGAGCCCGCGGCCGTCGATCGGCCCGTGCCCCGCGATGCACAGAGCATCGTCTGGCTGTCGACCTCTACCCCGCCCCAGGCCGTCATCGACCGGGTCCGGTCGGGCGCCACGGTCCTGACCATGGGCGACCTGCGCTTGCCCGTCGATGGCGACCTGCGCGCGGTCTGGGTCGATGCCGACGGCGTGGTGATCGCCTCGGAGGGTCGCATCGGGCAGGGCCGTGCAGTTGTCCTGTCCGGCGCCCTGACGCCGCAGGATCTGCCCGCCCTGCTCGAACCCGACTTTCCCGACCGCCTGTGGACCCTGCTCACGCCCCCGCCCGAGCCGACCCGCGTCGCCGCCGCCGACCATGCGCCCCTGACGGGGGCCGCGCCCTACACCCAGCCGCCGCTCGATCTGCGCCCGTGGCTGGCCATCCTGATCGCGCTCGTCTTCGCCGGAGAGCGCTGGCTGGCCACCCGCCGTGCCCGAGGGTCCGCGCCATGACGGCGGTCCCCCTGCTGCTCCAGCCCCAGCGCCGGGCCCAGTGGCGCGCCCTGTTCGACACCGTCGCCCTCGGTCTTCCGGCTGCGCTCGTCGTCGGCGTTCTGGGCTGGCGCGTCGCGGGATGGGGCCTGGCGATCCTCCTCGCTCTCCTGACCCTCGCCGCTGTGGTCGGCCTCGGCGTGTGGCGCGCCCGCCGGCTGGACCAAAGCTGGCTGATCCGGTCGCTCGATGCGCGCCTCGCCGCCTTCGAGGACAGCGCCGCCCTGCTGTTCGCCGATGTTCGCGCGCTGGACGGGTTCCGCGCCCTCCAGCGCCGTCGCCTTGAGGCTCGCGCCGGAGAGGCGGCAAG
>NZ_LJHU01000106.1 GCF_001295975.1 Brevundimonas sp. AAP58
CGGGGCCCGGGTGCATCTGGAGGACGGGTCGTGGGTGCTGGTCCGCGCCTCGTCCAACAAGCCGGAGCTGGTCGTGGTGGTCGAGAGCATGCGCTCGGAAGACGACATGCGCGCCCTGTTCCGCGAAGAGGTGAAGCCGCGCCTGGCCCGCCATCCCGAGGTCGGGGCCTACAACCAGGAAATCTAGGCCGGCAGCCGCAACTCGAAGGTCGTGCCGGTCGGGCCGGTCTCGACCAGGCGCAGGTCGCCGCCGTGGTTGGCCGCCAGCTCGCGGGAGATGGTCAGGCCCAACCCTGTGCCGTCCGATCCGCTGCCGCTGACGAAGGGTTCGAACAGGCGCTCCGAAAGGCGCGGCGGGATGCCTGGGCCGTCGTCGATGATGCGGATGACGCTCCAGCCGGGCTGTTCCGACGCCGAGACGGTGACGCAACCGAGTGCGCCGCGCCGGCCCGGCTTGCGGGTCGGATCGGCCTCGATGGCCTGGCGGGCGTTGCGCATCAGATTGACCAGGATGCGGTGCAGCTGGTCGCCGTCAGCTCGGATCGAGAAGCGCGCGGGGATGGCCTTGGCCAGACGCACCCCGGTCGGCTCCAGCCCGGCATCCTCGGCGGCGGCGGCGACAGCGGGGGCAAGCGCCAGCCGGTCGATCACGGGGGCCGGTTCCTCGGACTTGCCGTAATCCAGCACGTTGCGGGCGAGCGCGGCGGCACGGCCCAGAGCCCGCTCAAGTCGGGGCAGGGCCTTGGCGACTTGGGGGTCCGGCGAGGCGGCGAGGCGCTCGGACGCCATCTGGGCCGAGGTCAACATGTTCCTCAGGTCATGGTTGATCTTGGCCACAGCCTCGCCGAGCGCGACGAGGCGGGCGCGCGATTTCAACGATTGCCGCACCTCCTCCTGCATGCGGGCGAGTTCGCGCTCGACCCGGCCGATCTCGTCCTGGCGATCCGAGGGCTCGGGCGCGGGCTGGAGCGGATCGGCGGCGAAGCCCTCGATGGAGCGGGTCACGCGCCGCAGCGGGCGCAGGACAAGGAAGGCGAGCCCGGCATAGAGCAGCCCACCCGCCGCCGTCGAGATGATGAGGGAGATAAGCAGGCTGTTCAGCAGAAACGCTTGTAGCTCCTGCTTGAGCGGCTCGGCGGGGGCCACCACGTCAATGAAGTCCCCAGAGCGATATCGCGGCGCAGCGCGGACGCGGATCGACCGGTCCTCATGCCCCATCAGGGTCTCCATCGGCTCCCACAGACGTGTGCCGGTGTTCCGGCGTCTGAGGTCTATGAAGTCAGGGGTGCGAGGCAGGTCGGGCGCGCGCAGCAGCTGGCTCATGACGCCCTGGTCGGAGATGGCCACGGCCGACACGCCCCCTATGCGCAGCAACTGGTCGGCGGTCTCGGGGTCCACGGCATTATAGGGCAGGGCCTCCACGCCGACCGAGGCCAGCTCGGCGGCCTGAAGCCGGTCCTGAAGCCAGGTCTCGTGGAAGTTGGCGGCGTTGGGCAGAAGGATCAGCGCCTCCACCGCCAGGGTGAACAGCACGGTCAGGATGAGCAGACGCGACTGCAGCCCGTCGGGCGCGGCCGGTCGCCAGCGGCGGGCGCGCTCAAACAGATCGTCCAGCCGCGCGCGGGGGCTCATGGCGCGGCCGCTCCCGGCAGGCGGCGCTGGATGGCCTTCAGCGCCAGCGGAAGCACGACGGCCAGGACGAAGACGCCCAGCATGGGTGCCCAGAATTGGCCGAACAGGGCCTGGATGTCCGGATCGGGGTCGCTGACCAGCAGAGTGTTCAGACGTGCCCCGATCCAGCAGTAGATGATGTGGGCGGGCAGCAGGCCGATCACTGTTGCGATCGTGTACGGCGCGAGACGCACCGTCATCAGTCCGGCTGCGACATTGATCATGTGGAACGGCACCACCACCGCCAGCCGCGAGGCCAGCACATACCAGAAGGTGTCCTTGTCGATGGTGGCGCAGACCTTGGCGAACATTCCCTGATCCCGCTCGGCCCGGCGTCGCAAGTCCTCGCCCAGGGCTGTGCGGGCCACGCCGTAGACGATCAGGGCGCCAAGCGTGGCGGCGATGGCGGTCGACACGCCGCCGACCCAGGGGCCGAACAAATAGCCCGCGGTGATGGTCAGGAAGAAGACGCCGGGCACGACGCTCGCGGTCAGGACGGCGAACAGGGCCATGAGCGCGAGCAGGGCGAGGATATAGTTCTCGGCTGTGAAGACCCGCAGCGCCGTCCCGTGGACCTTCAGCGTTTCCAGTGACAGGTAGCGGTGCCAGCCCATGGAGAAGATGAGGACGATCACGGCCGCGAGGGCAAGGAGAGGGAGAAACCGCGAGAGGCGCTTCATGGATGTCTCAACGCCCGCAACTCCCGGATCGGCGGCCTTACCGGCGTTGACAGCCGCGGCCCCCGCCCTTATACGCCCGCCCTTCCCGCGACGGACGCCTTGTCCGGCCGCGCCACCCTATTCGAACACAGGAGCCGACCGTGAAGCGGACCTATCAGCCGTCGCGACTCGTGCGCAAGCGCCGTCACGGCTTCCGTTCGCGGATGGCCACCAAGAACGGCGCCAAGATCGTCGCCCGCCGCCGCGCCAAGGGCCGCAAGCGCCTGACGGCCTAAGGCCTCTCCTCCACCGCGTAGCGGGGGAGGGGGACCGCGAAGCGGTGGAGGGGGCGACCCCAGACACGGTGCTCGCG
>NZ_LJHU01000107.1 GCF_001295975.1 Brevundimonas sp. AAP58
CTTGCGGATCGCTGCGCTCTCCGAGCCTCAAGCCCTCTCCCTATGGGAGAGGGTTCGCTGGATTGGACTCTTGGGACACCGAGTTCAGCGAGTCCAAATGCTGAGTTTCCGACTCCGCCCTTGGCGATAGAACATTGATTACGCTGAGATCGTCATCCTCCGCCGCCGCCAACCTCAGCGGCTCCCGCTGGTCTTCCAGCAGAGGCGGCTTGATGTCGGGGAGTTCGGCCATGACCTCGGAGCGGGCGCGGTCGGCAAGGCGGTCGTAGACTCGCATCCAGGTCGAGGCCTCGGCCGCGCGGCCCGATCCCAGCGCTCGGCGGATGTTGAGGAAGGCCTGGTCGGCCAGATCGGCGAAGCTCACCTCGTCGTCCGGATGGTATTCGCCGAACTCCGGCGGGACCTCGCAGGCGCGCTGGTCGATGCGCCGCCAGCCTCCGGCGCGGGCGTGCATCCGGAACGAGCTGAGCGATATGCCGTACTTCTGGCAGATGAGCGTCGCCTTGACGCCGGCGAGATACTCCCGCCGCGCATGGTCCCAGTAGTTCCCGCCTAGACCGTCGAGTTCGAGGGGGTTCAGCTGCGTGCTGCCCGTGACGTGGGTGGTGTGGGTCATGGCGGGAAGTGTGCCACGCCGGTGCGTCAGAATCGGACGTAGGGTATCGCCGACTGTTGAAAGCTGGGCCTTGGTATCTCCGGGTAAAGCCCCCTACCGCGCCACCCGCTCCTTGTTCATACGCAGCCGGACCACCAGTCCCTGAGGCGTCCAGTCGCGTTCGATGGCGCCTTGCAGCTGGCGCGACATGGCGCGGGCGACCATCTGGCTGCCGAAGCCGCCGGGGCCTTCGGGCGGCTTGACGGTGGGGCCGCCCTGTTCGGTCCAGTGGATGACCAGTTCGGTGTCGTGGGCAGAACAGGACACGTCGAGCGTGCCGGCCTCGGCCGAGAGGGCGCCGTACTTCAGGGAGTTGGTCGCCAGCTCGTGGACGACGAGGGCCAGGGTGTTGGCCGCCTGCTCGCCCACGCCCATGCGCGGCACCGAGACCCGGATGCGGCCGCTGAAGGCACCGAGGTCGTCGTAAGGGGCCAACAGGACCGACAGCAGGTCGCCGAGCAGGGCCGCCTTGCCCTCCTCACCCGGCAAGGGGCGGACCATGTCGTGGGCGCGGCCCAGAGCGGTCAGGCGCTGGGTCAGTTCGCGCGCCATATCGGTGGTGGTGCCGACCGAGCGCGAGGTGATGGCGGTCAGGCCCGAGGCGATAGCGAGCAGGTTCTTGACCCGGTGGCTCATCTCGCCGGCGAGCAGTTCGTGGCCCTCCTCGGCCTGTTTGCGGCCCGTCACGTCGATGAAGATGCCGAACATCTTGCGGCTGACCATGCCCAGATCGTCGCCCTGGCCTCGGGCGGAGATCCAGCGAACGTCGTCGTTCACCAGGATGCGGAAGTCGATCTCATAGGAGCCGACGACGGCGCGGGTCGCGGCGAAGGCGGCGCGGACGCGGTCGCGGTCGGCCGGGTGGATGTTGGCCGACAGGTCCTCGAAGGTGACGCTGGGCCGGACCTCCATCCCCCAGAGCACGAAGGCCGCCTCGTCCATGGCGAAGGTGTCGTCGTCGACGTTCCACGACCACAGGGCGACGCCGGCCGCCTCCAGCCCGCGTTGCAGTTCTCGCGCGTCCCAGCTCTGAACGCTCTCTCCGGTCTTCGACATGGTATGGGCCCCGCCCCTTCGCGCCTCGCGAACAAGCGTGGCCATGGCCTAACGCGCGAGACCGGCAATCGGCCCCAATGGCTCAGCTTATTTGTTGGATCAGCCGCCGAACCTCTGCTCGAACCGGCCCATCGCTTGCGGGTCCAGCCGAACGGTCAGCCGCATCCGCCCCTCCCCGTCCGTCTCGCGGCCGGTGACGCGGCCGTGTTCGTAGAGCCAGGCGAGGGCCTCGCCCTGGGAGGGGTCCAGCGTGACCTCGGTCTCCGGGTCGTCGTCGATGCGGTCGGCGATGGCGGTTCGGAGCGGCTCGATCCCCTCCCCGGTCCAGGCGGAGACGGCGACCGCGTCGACGTTGGCGCGGGCGGCCTGGCCCTCGATGGCCTCGCGGGCCTCGGGGTCGAGCAGGTCGATCTTGTTCCAGACCTCGAGCACGCGGCGGTCCTTGCCCTCGGGTTGTTCGATCTGTTTCAGCACCGCCTCCACGTCCTGGGACTGGGCGACCGTGTCGGGCGAGGCGATATCGCGGACGTGCAGGATCAGGTCGGCTTCGCCCACCTCTTCCAGGGTGGCGCGGAAGCTCTCGACCAGTTCGTGCGGCAGGTCGGAGATGAAGCCCACGGTGTCGGCGATGATGGCGGGGCGGCCCTGGGGCAGGCGGATGGTGCGCTGGGTGGTGTCGAGCGTGGCGAACAGCAGGTCCTTGGCCATGACCTCGGAGCCGGTCAGGCGGTTGAACAGGGTCGACTTGCCCGCGTTGGTGTAGCCGACCAGGGCGACGGTCGGGAACGGGGCCTTCTGGCGTTGCTTGCGGTGCAGGCCACGCGTGCGGCGGACCTCCTCCAGCTCGGACTTCAGCTTGACGATGCGGTCGGCGATCAGGCGGCGGTCGAGCTCGATCTGGGTCTCGCCGGGGCCGCCGGTCGAGCCGGTGCCGCCGCGCTGGCGCTCCAGGTGGGTCCAGGTGCGGACCAGGCGCGAGCGTTCGTAGTCGAGCCGGGCCAGCTCGACCTGGAGCCGCCCCTCCTTGGTGCGGGCGCGACGGCCGAAGATCTCCAGAATCAGGCCGGTGCGGTCGATGACCTTGCAGTCCCAGGCCTTTTCCAGATTGCGCTGCTGGACCGGCGTCAGTTGGTCGTCGATGACGGCGGCCTCGGCCTCGGCGGCGCGGATGAGGGCGGCGAGTTCCTCGACCTTGCCCGTGCCGAACAGGGTGGCCGGGGTGGTCTTGCGCAGGCGCACGACTTCTTCCGCGCGGACGTCGAGGTCCAGGGCGCGGGCGAGGCCGGCGGCCTCTTCCAGACGGTCTGTGGCCGAGCGGGAGGACCGCTCGCCGAAATCGGGATGGATGACGACCGCCCGGATGAGAGGGACGGCGTGGTCGATGAGTTTGGTCAAACGTGTTCCTAGGTCGTCATCCTCGGGCTTGACCCGAGGATCGGAGTGTCCGCGTGAAGAACGGCAACGCGCGGACGGGATTGTGGGTCATTCCACTGACTGAGCGGCCCCACGTCCGATCCTCGGGTCAAGCCCGAGGATGACGGCGGAAGGGTTGGCTCAATCTTCGTCGCTCTCCGGCTCGTACAGCTGAACGGGAGCAGAGGGCATGATGGTGGAGATGGCGTGCTTGTAGACCAGCTGAGCCTGACCGTCGCGACGGAGCAGCACGCAGAAGTTGTCGAACCAGGTCACGATGCCCTGCAGCTTGACCCCGTTGACCAGGAAGATGGTCAGCGGCGTCTTGGTCTTGCGGACCGAGTTGAGGAAGGTGTCCTGAAGGTTCTGACGCTTGTCTTGCGACATGGCGGGTTTAATCCCTGTTCTTCTTGGTTGCGCGTCGCGGGGAGGCGACACGAGGCCGGGCGACGGCCGGGCCGACCATAGCCGCCCTCCTCTCCCGACCGCAACCTCGAGCCGCAGGAGGTCCCTCTGCGATCGGAACCATGGCCCGATGGATCAACCGCTCGTTGCCACGCCGCCTCGTTTCCGGCATTATCTACCGGCGTTCGACGCAGGAGGCGACCATGGATCGGCTGAAGATCTGCGCCTGGAACATCGAACATGCCGACAAGCTGTGGAAGGCGGCCTCGACGCCGCCGGTCGATCGCAAGATCGAGGCGCGGCTGGACGCCATCGCCGAAGAGATTGCCCATATCGACGCCGATGTGCTGTTCGTGAGCGAGGGCCCGGGCAGCGAGGCCGCGGCGCAAGGCTTCTTCGCCCGGGTGGCTCCGGCCTACCGGCTGGTGACGCGCAACGCGACCGACTGGCGGGACTATCAGGTCCGGGGGACGCAGTGGCTGTGGTTCCTGGTCCGCAACACTGAGACCCTGACCGGCGAGCTTCAGCACATCGACCGCTGGCGGACCCTGACCGAGAGCGCCTCCGAGGGCGACCACCGCGGTGGCGAATGGGAGGTGTCCTATCCGGTGGCCACACCCGACTT
The DNA here is from genome assembly GCF_001295975.1 of Brevundimonas sp. AAP58. Taxonomy (GTDB): domain Bacteria; phylum Pseudomonadota; class Alphaproteobacteria; order Caulobacterales; family Caulobacteraceae; genus Brevundimonas. The sequence goes on from NZ_LJHU01000107.1 coordinate 4,155, forward strand.
CCAGTCCCTGAGCTTCAAGGTGCCCGGTCGCCATAGCCATTATCGCCATCCGCAGGTGCTGCAGCTGAACGTCGACGGAACGCATCTGGAGCTGATCGGCTGTCATCTGAAGAGCAAGATCAACAAGGTCCGCGTGCCCGGCGATCCCTATGCGCCGGACTACTTCGACCGAAATCCCGCCCTGGTCGCTGACGTCATCCAGTCACGCATCAAGCTAACGACCGAGTGCAGCGACATCCGGCACTATATCCACGCCCGCTTCACCGAGGATCCCGAGGCCCCGATCATCGTGCTGGGCGACCTGAACGACGGCCCGGGCAAGGAACGGATCGAGAAGCGGTTCCTGTATCACGATCTGGTCAGCTCGCTGCAGGGCGACGTGTTCCTGGCGCGGCAGTTCCTGAACCACGCCCTGTTCGATTTCCCCCAGGAGGCGCGCTGGAGCTACCACCTTCAGGGTGGCGACAAGCTGGATCCCCGACGCGATCCGCGCATCCTGCTGGACCACATCATGTTCACCCAGAGCCTCAGCGGCGGCGGCGATACCGGGACCGGCTCGGCCTGGCGAGCCCGGGCGGGCGGCGGGCAAGTCGAACACGACGTGCATCATCGGGTGGCGTCGGGCCGACCGAAGTACGCCCAGACGAGCGATCACCGCCCCGTCTCGATGGTGTTCGACCGACGGCGCTAGACCGCGTCGCGACGCGCGGCTTCAAGATAGCGTTCGCGCAGCTTGGTCGTGATCGGACCGGGCTTGCCGTCGCCGATCCTGACGCCGTCGATCGAGATGGCCGGCATGACGAAGGCGCCGGCGGCGGTGAAGAAGGCCTCCTTCGCCTGCTTCGCCTCGTCGACGCTGAAGGGGCGTTCGTCCAGCTCGATGCCCTCGGCCTTAACCAGATCCATGATCGCCGCACGGGTGATGCCGCGCAGGATGTTGGCCTGAGTGTCGCGGGTTCTCAGCTTGCCGTCCTGATCCACGATCCAGGCATTCGTCGATGAGCCCTCGGTGATGAGGCCCATCTCGTCCACCATCCAGGCCTCATAGGCGCCCTTGTCGCGCGCGGCCTGCTTGGCCAGCACATTGGGGAGCAGGCCCACGGTCTTGATGTCGCAGCGGCCCCAGCGGATGTCGGGATAGGTGACGACGGCGACGCCCTTGGCTGCCTGGGCCTGGGAGCGGCTAAACGGGATAGATTTGGAGGTCACGACCACGCTCGGAGGCGTACCGGGCGCGGGGAACGGGTGGTCGCGCCGCGCCGTGCCGCGCGTGACCTGGAGGTAGACGATGCCGTTCCTGACGCGGTTCCGGCGGATGGTCTCCTTCAGCACCCGGGTCAGGGCGTCGCGGGTCATGGGGATGTCGATGCGCAGCTCGTTGAGGCTGCGGTGCAACCGCGTCATATGGCCGTCGAAGTCGGCCATCCTGCCGTCGAAGACCGACCAGACCTCATAGACGCCGTCGGCGAACTGGAAGCCGCGGTCCTCCACATGGACCGTCGCCTCGCGGTGGGGGCGGTAGACGCCGTTCACATAGGCCACGCGCGACATCAGTCCATCGCTCCTTCGTCATCCTCGCCGCCCCGCGCGGGCGAGACGCCCAGCGACTTCAGCTTCCGGTGCAGGGCGGATCTCTCCATGCCGATGAAGGCGGCCGTGCGCGAGATGTTTCCGCCGAAACGCATGATCTGGGCGGCCAGATATTCGCGCTCGAACACCTCGCGGGCCTCGCGCAAGGGGAGCGCGATGGTGCGCTCCGTGCCCATCGACGAGCCGCCGGTCGCGGCGACCTCCTGGGGCAGCATGTCAGCCGAGATGGGGTCGTTGAGATCGCCCGTGGCGAGGATCAGCAGGCGTTCGACGTTGTTCCTCAGCTGGCGCACGTTGCCGGGCCAGGGGTGGACCTGGAGCACGGCGATGGCGTCCTCGCCGAGACGGCGCTTGGGCAGGCCCTGGGACGCGGACAGCGTCTCGATGAAGTAGTCGACCAGTTCGGCGATGTCCTCGCGGCGTTCCGACAGGGGCGGGACGCGGATCGGCACGACATTCAGGCGATGGAAAAGGTCCTCGCGGAAGCGGCCCTCGGCGATCTCGATCTTGAGGTCGCGGGACGTCGAGGTCACGACGCGGACGTCGACCTGGACGTCCTGCTCGCCGCCGACGCGGCGGAAGCGCTGTTCGACCAGGACGCGCAGGATGCGGCTCTGGCTTTCGCGCGGCATGTCGCCGACGTCGTCGAGATAGAGGGTGCCGCCGTGGGCGCGTTCGAAGACGCCGATCTTCCTCGGGCGGCCGTCGTGACCCTCCTCGCCAAAAAGTTCCAGATCGAGGCGCTCGGGCGTCATGCCGGCGGCGGAGATGGCGACGAACTCGGCGCGGGCGCGGGGGCTGGCCTCGTGGATCTGGCGCGCGACAAGCTCCTTGCCGCAGCCCGGCGGGCCGGAGATCAGGACGCGGCTGTTGGCGGGGGCGACCTTCTGGATGGTCGTTCGCAGAACCTGAGCGGCGGCAGAACGGCCGATCAGACCGGTCGGCGTCATGGCCTGGGCGCGCAGACGGCGATTTTCGCGCTTGAGCGAGGCAGCTTCCAGCGCGCGCTCGATGACGACCACCAGCCGGTCGGACTTGAAGGGTTTTTCGATGAAGTCGTAGGCCCCGCGTTTCAGCGCGCTGACGGCGGTTTCGATGTTGCCGTGACCCGAGATCATCACCACGGGCAGGTCAGCGTCCAGCGCCTTGACGATGTCGAGCAGTTCCAGCCCGTCCATGCCGCCGCCCTGCATCCAGATGTCGAGCACCAGAAGACTGGGCTTCCTCGCCCGGATGGCGGCCAGGGCCTCTTCCGAGCTGGAGGCGACGCGGACGGAATGGCCCTCGTCCTCCAGCAGGCCGGAGACCAGATCTCGGATGTCGGCCTCGTCATCGACAACGAGAATGTCGGCACCGTTGGAACGCATATCGCCTCGCTATTCAGCAGCGGCCAGACCGTTGCCCTTGGGCTCGGCCTGACCGGTTCGGACAGGGGGTGAAAGGGGGAAGATCAGGCACACGCGGGCGCCCGACAGGTTCTCGGCGTCGGCGAGCTTGAGCTCGCCGCCGTGGTCCTCGCAGATGCGCTTGACGATGGCCAGGCCCAGGCCCGTGCCCTTCTCGCGCGTGGTGACATAGGGCTCTGTCAGGCGGTCGCGGTCGCGGACCGGCAGGCCCTTGCCGTCGTCCTCAATGATGAAGGTCGCGGTTCCATCCTCGACCTCCAGCCAGGCGAGGATGGCGGTGGAGGCATCGCCGGGATCAGACGCGCGGCGCGCGGCCACGGCCTCGCCCGCGTTCTTCAGGATATTGGCCAACGCCTGTCCGACCATGCGTCCGTCGCATCTCATTTTGGCTTTGGGGAGCGGCTCGACCAGTTCCACAGGCAAGTTCGGGGCCGCGACGCGCTGTGCGAAGACGGCCTCGCGCAGCAGTTCAGCGGGGTTTTCATTCGTGAAGCGGGGAGCGGGCATGCGGGCGAAGGACGAGAACTCGTCAACCATGCGGCCGATATCGCCGACCTGGCGGATGATGGTCTCGGTGCAGCGGTCAAAGACCTCCACGTCGTCGACCTTTGCCCGGTACTTCCGGCGCAGGCGTTCGGCCGAGAGCTGAATGGGGGTCAGGGGGTTCTTGATCTCATGGGCGATGCGGCGGGCGACGTCGCGCCAGGCGGCGTTCCTCTGGGCCGTGACCAGGCGGGTGATGTCGTCAAACGTCAGGACCATCTCGCCGCCGACTCCGCCCTCGATGCGGACGCGCAAGCGCCGCGTCTCACCCTCACGGGCGACGTCGATGTCCTCCTCGATATGGGCCTCGACGCGGCCGACGAGTTCAGACAGTTCGGGCGCGATCGCGGCGAGCAATTTGCCGTGGACGTCGAGGTCCGAGATCGACAGGAGCTGGAGCGCGCTGTCGTTGATGGCCGAAATGCGGCCGCGCTTGTCCAGCCCGATCACGCCGGCGCTGACTCCTGACAGGACGGTCTCGATGAAACGGCTGCGGTCCTGGGCCTCCTCGCTGGCGGTCTTGAGCGCCGCCTGCTGGGTCTGAAGGTCGCCGGTCATGCGGTTGAAGGCGTCGGACAGGGTCTTGATCTCGCCGGGCGCGCCTTCGGGATCGACGCGCGCCGACAGATCGCCGCTTGCCACCTGATCCGCCGCCTTCACCAGTCGGCCGATGGGCGCCGAGATGGCGCTAGCCGCCGACATGCCCAGCCAGACCGCGCCGACCAGCACGAGCAGCGCGGTTTCCAGATAGCTGAGGGCGAAGGCGGCCTGGATGCGGGCGCGGCTTTCCTCGGCAAGCTGATAGGCCTGGATCGATTCCACGCCGTTGCGCATGCGGGCGATGATGCCGGGCGCGAGCGGTCGCACGACATAGAGGTATGCATCGCCATACTCCGGCAGCGGATATAGCGCCCGCACCGTATCGGGTCGCTCCGTCACAGCAACGGGGGCTTCCTCGCCCTCGGCGGCGGTCTCCAGGGCCTCACGCGGCGGGGCGACATAGGCGGGCGCGCCGTCCATGACGCCCTGGGCCAGGACCTCGCCCTCGCCGTTCAGGATATAGACGGCGGGATAGCCGAAGTAGCCGGCGATCTGGGTCAGGGCCTGGGAGAACTGGATGCGGTTGCCAAAGGCGTCGCGAATACCGCCGAGCTCGATCGACATGGTCTCGAGGTCGGCGTTCAACCCGTCACCCACGTCGGCGACATAGGCCTCGCCGATCCGGGCCCCGTTCTCGACGGCGGAACTGACGTTGTCGCTGAACCAACGATCGACACCCCGATTGACCAGGACCCCGAACACCAGGGCGATCGCCACGGCCGGGACCAGAGCGACCAGGGAGAAGATGGTCACGAAGCGCAGGTGCAGGCGCGCGCCGGGGTCCTCGCGGCGTCGGCGGGACAGCTGCATGACCTGCAGGCCGACCACGGTGGCCAGACCAGCAATCAGGACGAGGTTGGCCAAAAGGATGGCCAGTACCGCGCGGCTGGCAGCGGCCTGAGCGTCTCCGCCCCCGGCTTCGGGCGCGACGGCGACGATCCATATCGCTGTGGCTGTGATCAGGACGGCGACGACATAGGCCGCGACGAAGGCGGCGCGGGCACGACCGGCGGCGAGCCGATCCCACAGGGTGGGTCGGGCCTCTGTGGCTTCAGCGGCGGTCGCTGTGTCCGACATCACCCGACAGCTTCGGCGACCTGTGGCGCTTTTTCAACAGCAGAGTTGCCAGGAAGTGTCAGTGACGCGGGAGACACATCCCAAAGCGCAGTGAGTGCCTCGGCGACTGCGGCGGAATCGTCGAGGCGACAGAGACGGGCCTTGGCGGCGCGACGCTCCAGGGGATCGGCGGGCCAGGGGGCCTGTTCGACGTACCAGCCAAGGTGTTTGCGGAACATCTTCAGGCCCAGATCCGGTCCATAGAAGGCGAGCGACGCCTGCATATGCTCCACCACGATGGCGCAGCGTTCCTGGCGGTCGGGCTCCTCAAGCCGAGTTCCGTCGCGCAGCGCCCGTTCCAGATGAGCGGCCAGCCAGGGACGGCCGTAGACGCCGCGCCCGAGCATCAAGGCGTCGGCCCCGGATCGATCCAGCGCCTCCCTCGCCTCCTCTGCCGTGACGATATCGCCATTGACGATGACGGGGATGGAGATCGCCGCCTTGACCTCGCCGACGGCCTCCCAGTCGGCGCGGCCGGTGTAGAACTGCTGACGGGTGCGACCGTGGACAGTGACGGCCTTGACGCCCAGCGCCTCGGCGTTGCCGGCGACCTCGGCGGCGTTCCGGCTGGCGTCGTCCCATCCGAGGCGCATCTTGACGGTGACCGGGCGTGTCGTGGCGTTCACGACCGCCTCCATGATGCGACCGGCGAGACCAGGCGTGCGCATCAGGGCCGAACCGGACGCCGCGCCGGTGACTTCCTTGGCTGGGCAGCCGAAGTTGAGGTCGACGATGTCGGCGCCGGCCGCCTCGGCCATGCGGGCTCCTTCAGCCATCGCGGCGGGATCGCGGCCGACCAGCTGGATGACCGTCAGCGGCAGACCTTCGCCCACGGCGGCCCGACGGACGACGTCGGGGCGACCGCGCGCGAATTCGGCCGAGGCCACCATCTCGGTCGCCACATAGGCCGCGCCGAGGCGACTGGCGAGCCGACGGAACGGCAGGTCCGTGACGCCGGTCATCGGCGCCATCAGCACCCGGCCGGGGATGGTCACGTCTCCGATCTGAAGGGTCTGCGTCATCGCCGCCGTCGTGTCGCCAAGCGTCGCCTCTCGTCAACCTGCAAGATGGCCCCTAGAAGGCGGCGCATGACATTCGCGGGCGTGGTGGTGGCGGCGGGCTCGGGCTCGCGCGCCGGGGGCGACAAACAGTGGCGGCCTTTGGGCGGCAAGCCGGTGGTGCGCTGGTCGGTCGAGGCGCTCCTGAAGGCCGGGGCCAAACCCGTCGTCGTGGTGGTGGCGCGCGATAGCCTGGGACGCGCCGAAGAGGCGTTGCGCGGGCTGGACGGATGGATCGCCGTCGCCGGCGGGGCCGAGCGGGCAGACTCGGTGCGGGCGGGGCTCGGGGCGGTGGACACGGCCGAGGACACGCCCGTGCTGGTGCACGACGCGGCGAGGCCCCTGTTGAGCGAGGCGGTGATCCGGCGATTGCTGGAGGCGTTGCCGGGGGCCGACGGAGTGATCGCCGCCCTGCCTGTCTCCGATACGCTCAAGCGCGGCGGCGAGCGGATCGAGACGACCGTGGACCGCGCCGGACTATGGCGCGCCCAGACGCCGCAGGCGTTTCCGCTGGGCCGCCTGCGCGCCGCCTACGCCGCCTGGCCCGAGGGCGAAACGCCTACCGATGAGGCGGCCGTGGTCGAGCGCGACGGCGGCGTCGTGCGTCTGATCGAGGGCGATCCGCGCTTGATGAAGCTCACCTACCCAGAGGATTTCGCCATGGCCGAGGCCCTGCTGCCCCGTCAGATCCGCGTCGGCACCGGCTTCGACGTCCACCGCTGGGGCCCGGGCGAGGCGGTCTGGCTGTGCGGCGTCGAGATCCCGCATGACCAGACCCTGATCGGCCATTCGGACGCGGATGCAGGCCTGCACGCCCTGACCGACGCCCTGCTGGGTGCCATGGGCGACGGCGACATCGGTGACCACTTCCCGCCGACCGACCCGAAGTGGAAGGGCGCGGCCTCGGACCAATTCCTGATCCACGCGGTGGAACGGCTGAAGGCGCGCGGCGGGCGGCTGATCAACGTCGACGTCACCCTGATCTGCGAGCGGCCCAAGGTGAAGCCGCACCGCCTGGCCATGCGCGAGCGGCTGGCGGAAATTCTCTTTTTGCCGGTGGACGCCGTCAGTGTGAAGGCCACGACGACCGAGGCCCTCGGCTTCACCGGACGGGGCGAAGGCCTGGCGGCGCAAGCCGTGGCGACGATCGAACTGCCCGCCTGATCCTCAGCGACGGGCGTGGCGCCAGAGGGCACCGACAAGGTTGACGTAGTCGTCGGTCCAGGGGCGGACCTCGGTGTCGGCGATGACCTGCCAGCGACCGCTGGCGCGGAACTCCGCCAGGCCTTCCTCCGTCGGTGACAGAATGAGGGCTTCGGTCGATGCATCGGCCATCTCGGGGCTGGCGTCGCTCTCCCGGTAGACCTGATGCAGGTTCGGGACGCCCAGACGCTGAGCCGCCGCCGCAGTCGGCAGGGTGATATCGAGGTTGCGGTTCGACAGGTGAAGGATGACGACTCCGTCGGGTTTGAGCAGATCGAGATAGCCCTGGATCGCTTCGACTGTCAGCAGGTGGGTCGGCACGGCGTCTGACGAAAAGGCGTCGATCAGCAGCAGGTCATAGGACCCCGGCGTTTCACGACCCAGGGTGAGCCGGGCGTCACCCAGCACGGTGCGCACCGGCCCGGCCGCGCAGTCGGAAATGAAGGTGAAATTGTTCGGATCGCGCGCCAGCCGATCGACCAGCGGATCGATCTCGAAGAAGGTCAGGCGATCCTCTGGCCGTTTGTAGCCCGCCATGGCACCGGTCCCCAGGCCCACCACGCCGATGTTCACGCCGGGCGCGCGCTGCTGAACGCCCTGGGTCGCCTGGCCGATGGGCGTCAGGGGCGAGTAGTAGAGACTGGGCATGCAGGCGAAGTCGGGGTTTCGCGGCTGGGCCCCGTGCAGCGTCGTGCCGTGCATCAGAACGTGGACCTCGCCGCCCAGACGCGGGTCCTGGGTCGTGCCGATGCGCATGACGCCAAAGAAGCTGCGATCCTGGACCTTCGCCTCGTAGCCGCGGGCGATATAGGCCGTCGACAGGGCGATCATGGCGGCGATGGCGACGTAAGCCGGGGTCCGGTCACGCAGCAGCAGGCCTGCGATCAGGGCGATCGTCAGCACCATCTGCGTCAGGCGCGGCATGTCGCCGGTGACGTTGTTGCTGAACCACCAGGCGAAGTCCCAGTTGACGCGGAACATGGCCGACAGCACCGGCGGAGCCATGCAGACCATGGCCGCCAGCACGAACAGATAGACCTCGGTGTTGCGGATCGGCGCGCGGCTGAGCGGACGGGCCAGGCCTACGAGCACCAGCATCAGCGGATACTCCCAGACGCCGTCGAAGATCACGGGGGCGAGCAACGCTGTGAAGGCTCCGCCCACGACGCCGCCCACCGAGAGAAGCAGATAGAACTCCGTCAGCCGATCGGGCGGCGGCCGCCGCCCGGCCAGCCTCTGATGGCACATGAGGGCCAGGAAGAAGAAGGTCGTCAGATGCAGGCCGAACAGCATCAGCCAGTCGCCGGTCCGGAAGGCGGTGAAGACCAGACACGTCAGGCCCAGCGCCGCCGCGATCACCAGGGTGATGGGCAGGGGGATCAGGGGCCTGTTCTGGAAGGTGATGACGAAGGTCAGGAGATAGAGGGCCAGCGGGGCGACCCAGAGGAAGGGCGCGGAGGCGACGTCCGTCGAGAGGTGCGTCGTCACGCCCAGCATCAGGCTGGCGGGCGCGGCGGCGAGCAACACCCAGACGACCTTTTCCTTCCAAGGGATGGGCGCGGATCGTTCGAGCGGCGCGGTCTCGACGGCCCCCTGCCCTCTCCGCCAAACCACGGCGGCGAGCGCGACGATCATGAGGACGAAGACGGCGTAGCCACCACTCCAGCTGGCGCGCTGGCTGGACAGGGTGAGCAGCGGCTCGATCAGGGCCGGATAGGCGATCAGCGCCAGAAAGCTGCCGAGATTGGAGGCGGCGTAGAGGACGTAGGGGTTCTGGCCATCGGCGTGGCCGGACCGGACGCGGGCGTACCAGGCCTGTAGCAGGGGCGCGGTGGCCGAGAGCACGGCGAACGGCGCGCCGATCGATATCGCCAGCGTCGTCAGGAGCCAGGCGATGGGCGCGGAGGGGTCGGGATCGCCGAGCAGGCCGCTGATCCGCAGCGGCAGGAACAGGGCAGCCAGCACTAACAGCGCCAGATGGACCGCCATCTGGACCCTCATCGAGCGGATGCGCTGAAGGGCGTGGGCATAGGCGTAGCCCGCCAGCAGCGCGGCCTGGAAAAAGACCATCGCCGTGTTCCACACTGACGGCGATCCGCCCAGCACCGGCAGCACCAGCTTGGTCACCATGGGCTGGACGGTGAACACCAGCGCCGCGGAGGTGAAGATGGCCAGAGCGAAGAGGCCGGGCGTCACGCGGTCGCCCTCCCGGCTATCGACTGGACGGCCGTCGTCCACCCCCAAGCTTACGTCACTCATGTCTGCTCCGGTCGCGCCGACCGGTCGACAGACCCGAGCGCCCGGCCCATGTATCGCCATTCCCGCCCGCTTCGGAAAGCCCCATGTTCCCCGACGACATCGCCGATCTGGCCGCCGCCGTCATCGCCGCCGCCATGGCGCGTGGCTGGACGATCGCCACGGCCGAAAGCTGCACTGGCGGGCTTGTCGCGGGTGCCCTGACAGAGGTGGCGGGATCGTCGGCAGTCGTGGATCGAGGCTTCGTCACCTACTCGAACGCGGCGAAGATCACCCTGCTCGGCGTGCCCGGATCGATGCTCGAAGCGCACGGCGCGGTATCGGAGCCTGTGGCTCGCGCGATGGCCGGGGGCGCGCGGGAGCGGGCGGGAACCGACCTGTCCATCTCGATCACGGGCATCGCTGGGCCTGGTGGCGGTTCAGCCGAGAAGCCGGTCGGCTTGGTCCACTTCGGCTGCGCCGCGCCTGAGGGTCTCGCGCACGAGCGCCATGTCTTCGAGGGGCTGGACCGGGAGGGCGTGCGGCTCGCGTCGGTGCGGACGGCGCTCCGGCTGCTGCTGGCGGCCTGCGAGGCGGGATGAGCGCGCCTCTGACAATCGACGCGCGCGGGCACCGCTGTCCCGTGCCGATCCTGAGGCTGAGGAAGGCGCTGGCCGGGGCACCGGCGGCCGGGCGCGCCGTGCTGTTGGCGACGGACCCGATGGCGCGGATCGATGCGCCCTATCTGATGCAGGAACTGGGCGGACGCGTCGTCGACATCGCCGAGGCCGACGGCGTCCTGACCATCATCGTCGAGAGGCCCGTCGCTCCGACAGGTTGACGATGGCGGCGGAGGGTTCGGCGTCCTCTTCCTCCTCGAACTGGGGCGCACCGCGCGCCCGCTTGGCGATCTCCATCTCGGTGGCGAAGGCACCGCCGTAGAAGATGGCGTTGACGTTCCACGACAACCAGATCAGCAGCACCACGACCGCGCCAACCGACCCATAGGTCGCGCCCAGAGGCGCGATCTGCTCGACATAGATGGCGCAGAGCCAGGACGAGATCATCGACAGGATCGTCGCCACCGATCCTCCCGCCAGCGCCGGCACCCAGGCCACCGGCGTCCGGTGCGACATGGCGTAACGGTAGAGCATGGTCAGGCCCATGCCGAGGCCGAGAGCGGGAACCAGGCCACCCAGCGGAAGCCCACCGCCCGTCGCCTCTCCGGCCGTATGCTGCAGCAGCCGTCCGGTCACCACGGCACCGGAGACCACAGTGAAGAGGGCAAAGGCGAACAGGGCCACGAAGAAGGCCAGCAGGTTGAACTTCAAGAAGCCGTGCGGCTCGGTCTCATCGTGGATCAGGTTCAGCCCGGCCAGCAGGGCCTTGAAGCCCCTGTGCGCGGCATAGGCACCGACGACCAGAGCGAAGGCGCTCTGGAAGGAGACCGTTCGGGCGGACGCATTGGCGAGACGCTCGACCTCGGCCTGGAAGATGGTGCGGGCGGCGTAGGGCATGACGTCGGCGAGCGCGGCAGCCTGTTCGCTGACCTGACCGATCGAGAGCACGGCCTTGTAGAAGCCGATCAGAATGGCGATGGCCGGAAACACCGCCAGCAGGGCGAAGAAGGAGACGCCGCCTGTATAGAGCATGACGTCGCGGCCCCAGCTGCGCGCGAAAGCCCGGCCGGACAGGCGCAGCCAATAGCCGGGCGTCTTGCTGTCCGTCCGTTGTCCGCTCAAACCGGTTCCCGCCACAGCCCCCTGCGCCGTCGCACCCTAGCGCATATCGTCTGTCATGGAAGCCTCACATTAACGAGAGGGACTTCGCCTGGAAGGGGTATTGCGCATTGCGCCCGGTGGCGCCGGATCGGTATGGTCGATGCGCGTCGCGGACGCGGCCCCGCTAGGGGTCCATTGGGGGACGGCCGACTTGCTTTCTGATCCACGCGTTCTGGTCGTCGCCCAAACCGACGACAGGATCGGGGCCCTGTGCCGGGGCCTCGACGGCCTCGGCTGGCGCACCATGACGGCGCGCACGGGCGGCGCGGCGGTCGCGGCGCTCGGTGACTTCAAGCTGGAAGCGGCGATCATCGACGCCGACCATCCGGAAGCCGCCGCCCTGCCCGAGGCCCTGCGGCTGGCGGCCGGGGCGCGGCGGCTG
>NZ_LJHU01000108.1 GCF_001295975.1 Brevundimonas sp. AAP58
CTGAGCGGCGGGGGGTCTGGGCCCCCACGGCCGCCGATCTGGCCGATCAGGCCGAGGACCTGGTCGGACCCAACGACATCGTCATGGTGAAGGGCTCGAACGGCTCGAAGGCGTCGCTTGTGGCGGCGGCGCTGCTGCGGCTAGAGCGGGCGGAAACGGGGAGCGTCTGAGTGTTCTACCTGCTGTATCTCTACTACGCCGACGTGGCGCAGGATTACCCCCTGCTGAACCTGATCCAGTATCAGACGGTGCGGGTGGCGCTGGCGATGGCCACGGCCATGATCGTCGCGGTCGCCATGGGCAGCCGCTTCATCGCCTGGATGCGGATCAAGCAGGGCAAGGGTCAGCCGATCCGCTCCGACGGGCCGGTCAGCCACCTGTCCAAGGTCGGCACCCCGACGATGGGCGGGCTGATGATCCTGGCCGGCATCGGTGTGGCGGTGTTCCTGTGGGGCGACCTGACCAACCCCTACATCTGGATCGTGTCCCTGGTGACCGCCGCCTTCGGCGTGCTCGGCTTCGTCGACGACTACGCCAAGGTCACGAAGCAATCCTCGGCCGGCCTGACGTCGAAGCAGAAGCTGGCGGCCCAGATCGCCGTGTCCGTCATCGCTGGCATCCTCGTGGTCGTCTGGATGACGCGATCGCCGACCTCGCCGTTCCTCGAGACCTCGATCGCCTTTCCGTTCTTCAAGGACGTACTGCTAAACATCGGCTGGTTCTACGTCGCCTTCGCCGCCTTCACGATTGTGGGCTTTTCGAACGCGGTGAACCTGACCGATGGCCTCGATGGCCTGGCCATCGTGCCGGTGATGATGTCGGCGGCGGCCTTCGGCATCATCGCCTACCTCGTCGGCAACTTCATCTTCTCGGACTACCTCGGCGTCCACCATGTGCCGGGCTCGGGCGAGCTGGCCATCTTCTGCGCCGCCATCATCGGCGGGGGCACGGGCTTCCTCTGGTATAACGCCCCGCCGGCCAAGATCTTCATGGGCGACACCGGCTCGCTGGCGCTGGGCGGCGCGCTGGGCTCGATCGCGGTCGCCACCAAGCACGAGCTGGTGCTCGGCATCGTCGGCGGCCTGTTCGTGGTCGAGGCGGCCTCGGTGATGATCCAGGTCGCCTACTTCAAGGCCACCAAGAAGCGCATCTTCCTGATGGCCCCGATCCACCACCACTTCGAGAAGATGGGCTGGCCGGAATCGACGGTGGTCATCCGCTTCTGGATCGTGGCGGCCATGCTGGCCCTGATCGGCCTGTCGACGCTGAAGCTGCGGTGACGACGCGCGCTCGCTCTGCTCTCTTCCCCTGGAGGGGGAAGGGCTGGGGATGGGGTGGAGGCACGGCGTCTGAAGTGTGGCTTAGACACCCCGATTTCCGGAGAGTCTTTCGGGCTCACTTCAAGCATCGGGGGTCCACCCCATCCCAGCCCTTCCCCCTCCAGGGGAAGGGCTCGCGTGCGCTTGACGGTCGCCTTCTCCGTCCAGACAGCGAGGAGGAGAGGCCATGATCGCCGTCCCCGGCTTCGAGGGGCGCCGCGTCGCCGTCTTCGGCCTGGGGCGCTCAGGGCTCACCGCCGCTCGCGCGCTGAAGGCCGGGGGCGCACACCCCATCCTGTGGGACGACAGCGTCTCCTCGCGCATGCAGGCCGAGGCGGAAGGATTCGCCGTCGAGGACCTGACCGCCGCCAACTGGTCCGGGTTCGCCGCGCTGATCCTGTCGCCCGGCGCGCCTCTGACCCATCCCAAGCCGCACTGGACCGTGGACAAGGCGAAGGCCGCGAACGTCCCCGTCATCGGCGACATCGAGCTGTTCGCCCGCGCTCTCGCCGCCCTGCCGGAAGAGCAGCGCCCCCGGGTCGTCGCCATCACCGGCACCAACGGCAAGTCCACCACGACGGCCCTGATCGGCTGGGTGCTGAAACAGGCGGGCCTGACCGTCCACGTCGGCGGCAACATCGGCATCGGCGTGCTGGCCCTGCCGGCGCCGACGCGGGACGCCGTCTACGTCATCGAGGTCTCCAGCTACCAGCTCGACCTGACCACCAGCTTCGCCCCCGACGTCGCCATCCTGACCAACATCAGCCCTGACCATCTGGATCGCCACGGCGGCATGGAGGGCTATATCGACGCCAAAGCGCGGCTGTTCCAGGCGCTGAGGCCGCAGGCCGTGGCGCTGATCGGCGTTGATGAGGCGGAAGGGCAGGGGATCGCCGCCGATCTGACGATGCGGGACATCGCCGGCGTCCGTATTCAAACTTCCGCTCATCCCGGCGAAAGCCGGGACCCAGTTCTTTCGCTCGAGCACAATGGCTCGGATCAACAGCTGGACAAAGTCTCGACCGATCATCGCCCAAAGGACTGGGTCCCGGCTTTCGCCGGGATGAGCGGAGTATTGGAAGCCCGTGGCCGCACGCTGCTCGCCAACGGCCAGCCGCTCCTCGACCTTACCCCCGCCCGCTCGCTCCCCGGCCGCCACAACGCCCAGAACGCGGCCTTCGCCTACGCCGCCGCCCGCGCGCTGGGCGTTTCGCACGAGATCGCCGTCCAGGGCCTGATGACCTTCCCCGGTCTCGCCCACCGCATGGAGGAGGTCGGCCGCCTCGGTGCCGTGCGCTTCATCAACGATTCCAAGGCCACAAACGCCGACGCCACGCGCCAGGCCCTGTCCAGCTACAGCTCCGTCTTCTGGATCGTCGGCGGGCGCGCCAAGGACGGCGGGATCGAGGACCTGACTGACCTCTTCCCCCGCGTCGTCCACGCCTATCTGATCGGCGAGGCGGCCGAAGACTTCGCCCGCACCCTGGCCTATACGCCCCACACCATCTGCCGAGACATGGCCACGGCCGTGCGTCGGGCCGCCGCCGACGCGCAAGCCGCCGGTGGCGATCAGATCGTCCTTCTCAGCCCCGCCTGCGCCAGCTTCGATCAGTTCCCCGATTTCGAGGCGCGGGGAGAGGCCTTCCGCGCCGCCGTTCTTAACCTCGGAGCTACGCCTTTCGTTCAGGGTTGAGAAACCATGACCGAGGCGACCGCCCCATCCTACGTCCCGCCGTTCAGCCGCAACGATCCCAGCCCTATCGCCAAGTGGTTCTGGACGGTCGATCGCCCGCTGCTGGGCGCGGCGCTCGCTTTGATGTTCCTCGGCGTCGCGCTCAGCTTCGCCTCCTCGCCCGCCGCCGTCCTCGTGGACGAGTCGATCACCGACCCCTTCCACTATTCATGGCGGATGATGGTCTTCGCCGGGGCCGGACTGACCGGCATGCTGATGATGTCGCTCCTGTCCCCGCGCGGGGTCCGGCGCATCGCCGTGCTGGCGCTGCTGGGAGCCATCGTCACCATGGCGGCGCTTCCCTTCATCGGTGATCCGGTCAAGGGCGCGGTGCGCTGGGTCGACATCGGCCCCTTCGGTCTGCAGCCTAGCGAGTTCGCCAAGCCCGCCCTGATCGTGTTCGCCGCCTGGATGTTCTCCGAAGGCCAGAAGGGGCAGGGGGTGCCTGGCGTCTCCATAGCGTTCGGGACCTACGCGGTCGTCGTGGCGCTGCTGCTGATCCAGCCCGACATCGGTCAGACGCTTCTGATCACCACCACCTTCATGGCCGTGTTCTTCATGGCAGGGGTGCCGTTGCGTTGGGTTGCGGTGCTGGGCGGGATCGGCGCGGCCGGGATGGCGGCCATCTATCTGCTGTTTCCCCACGTCCAGTCGCGCGTGGCCAAGTTCGTCTCGCCCGGCGCCGAGGACACCCACCAGATCGACCGGGCGTCCGAGGCCATCCGGGCCGGCGGCCTGGTCGGGCGCGGCATCGGCGAGGGCGTGATGAAGCGCTCGGTGCCCGACCTGCACACCGACTTCATCTATTCCGTCGGCGCCGAGGAATTCGGCCTGGTGCTCAGCCTCATCATGATCGGGCTCTACGCCTTCATCGTCGTGCGCGGCATGAGGAAGGCGCGGATGCTGAACGACCCGTTCGAGCAGACGGCGGCGGCGGGCCTGTTCATGCTGATCGGGCTCCAGGCCTGCATCAACATCGCGGTGAACCTGAACCTCATCCCGACCAAGGGGATGACGCTGCCCTTCATCAGCTATGGCGGGTCGTCGATGCTGGCGATGGGGCTGACGATGGGGTTCGCGCTCGCCCTTACGCGGCGTCGGCCGGGGGCCTATGAGCCGGGCGCGAGCCTGTATCGGCCCCGCCGGATGCTGATGCCGTAACGCAGCACGGCCTCTCCCTCCCCCTGCGGGGGAGGGCAGATCGCGAAGCGATCGGGTGGGGGCGGCCCGGCGATCATCGCCTGTGCATCGCATTGCC
>NZ_LJHU01000109.1 GCF_001295975.1 Brevundimonas sp. AAP58
GAGCCGCAGCATCCGCTCGGACAGGTTCGGCCAGTCCTGGCGGGTCTGGTGCAGCACCGGCCCGATCAGGGGCACGTCGGCCAGGTCCGCCAGCGTGAACAGACCGGCCTGCACCCCGTCGTCCACATCATGGTTGTTGTAGGCGATGTCGTCGGCGATCGCGGCGGCCTGGGCCTCCAGCGAGGCGAAGCTGTCCAGCCGCAGGTCCCAACCCGGCGCGAAGTCGGCGATGGCCTTCCAGGCCGGGTCATCCAGCTTGTGGGTCACTGGCCCGTTGTGTTTGACCACGCCCTCGATGGTTTCCCAGCTCAGGTTCAGCCCGTCGAAGGCGGGATAGCGGGCTTCCAGCTTCGTCACGACGCGGAAGGTCTGGACGTTGTGGTCGAAGCCGCCGAACGGCTCCATCTGCAGCTGCAGCTCATCCTCGCCCGCATGACCGAAGGGCGGATGGCCGAGATCGTGGGCAAGCGCGACCGTCTCCGCCAGGTCCTGATCGATCCTCAGCGCATGGGCCAGCGACCGCGCGATCTGGCTGACCTCAAGGCTGTGGGTCAGGCGGGTGCGGTAGTGGTCGCCCTCATGCGCCACGAAGACCTGGGTCTTCTCCTTGAGCCTGCGAAAGGCGGTCGAATGGATGATCCGGTCGCGGTCCCGGGCGAAGGCGTTGCGGGTGCGGCTGGGAGGCTCGGGGACCAGCCGCCCGCGCGAGGCGTCGGCGACTTCGGCGTAGGTGGCGCGGGGCTGGTTCTGGCTCAAGGGCGAAATCCGGTGGGCCGGGCTTTGCGAACCGGGCGAGGCGGCCTCATATAGACGGTCATGACGCCGGTCCAAACTGCTCCGCTCGAACTCAAGGTGTCGGCTCGGTCGCCCGAGGGCATCGTGCTGGCCGAGAGCGCCGCGCGGCGCTTGGCGAAGCTGGGCGAGATCGAGGGACATGTCGTTATGCTGCGCGTGGCCGTCGAGGGCGGCGGCTGCTCGGGCTTCCAGTATCGGCTGGATCTGGTCGAGACGGCCGAGGCCGACGATCTGCGCGTCGAGGCGGGTGGTCAGGCGGCCCTCGTGGACCCCGTGTCCGTTCCCTTTCTGAAGGGCTCCGAGATCGCCTTCGTCGATGAGTTGGCCGGGGCGCAGTTTGTGATCCGCAACCCGAACGCCGCCACAAGCTGCGGCTGCGGGGTCAGCTTCTCGATCTGAACGGGACGCAGCGTGCCCGCCTGCTAACGACGGCCGACTTGCACTTAGGGCTTTTCCTAATTAGCCTTCTGCCTATGAACGCCCTGTTCAAGGCCCTGTCCCATCCTGTTCGGCGACGCATCATCGAGATGCTGCGTCAGGGGCCGATGGCGTCGGGCGACATCGCCGGAGCGTTCGACATGAGCTGGCCGACGGTGACCGGGCATCTGAATGCCTTGAAGGCCGCCAATCTGATCGCGGCGGAGCGGAGCGGATCGTCGATCCGGTATCGGCTCGAGATTTCGGCCGTCGAGGAGGGTCTGGCTTTCATGATCGGCATGGTGGAGGCGGCGCGTCGAACGGCGACGCGCGAGGGGGAGACCGGGGATGACGCGCAACGCCTTCCATCCGGCTGACATCGTCACGGCACTGGCCGTTCTGGCGATGGCGGTCGCAGGGACCTGGGTGGCGCTGGCCGGGCCGTCGGGTCCGCTGCCGACCCATTGGGGCCTTGATGGCCGGGCCGACGACTTCGGAACACGCGAGACCATCGGCCTGCTCCTCGGCATCCTCGCGGTCTCGACCGCTGCCTTCGCAGGGGGAATGGGTATTGTGGCGAGCCGGGAGGACGACTCCGCCAGGGTGCGCGCGCTGCGCGCCGGCCAGTGGGTCATTCTGGTCGCGATTGGTGCCGTCGCGGCTCTGGCATCGACCGCCAGCCTGATGCGGCTGGAGTCGATCGCCGGGCCGATCCCGATGGCGGCGATCGGTCTGGTGCTGCTGATCGCAGGGGCCTTCGTGGGACGGATCGGCCCCAATCCGGTGGCGGGCATCCGCACGCCCTGGGCGCTCAAGAGCCGCCTGGCCTGGGACCGGTCGAACCGCCTGGCCGGTCGGCTGATCTGCCTTCTGGGCCTCGCCGCCGTGGTCGCATCACCCTTCGCGCCTCAGCCGCTGGGGCTCCAGGCCCTGTTCGGCGGTCTGGTCCTGGCCATTCTGGCCGCCTGCGTCGAGAGCTGGCGGGTCTGGAGCCAGGATCCCGAGCGCCAACCCTTCTGAACCGTCCGGAGACCACGCCATGTTCAGCCTGATCCTCGCCGCCGCCCTCGCCGTCAGCGATCCGGTCGCGATGCCGGTCGAAGTCGCCTCGCCGCTCGCGCCGCTGCACGGCACCCTGCTCACGCCCGACGGCGAAACCCGCGCCGCCGCCGTAATCATCGCCGGGTCGGGGCCGACGGACCGGGACGGCAACAACCCGATGGGCGTGAGGGCCGCCTCCTATCGTCTTCTGGCTGAGGGGCTGGCCGAAGAGGGCGTGGCGACCTTGCGGTACGACAAGCGGGGGATCGCGGCGTCGGCGGCCGCGATGGGGGCCGAGGCGGACTTGCGGTTCGACCATATGGTGGACGACGCGCTGGCCTTCGCCGCCGAGGCCCGGGCGAGGACCGGCCGGCCCTGCGTCTGGCTGATCGGGCACAGCGAGGGGACCGGCGTGGCGCTGAAGGCCGTGGCGCGGGATGACGACGGCATCTGCGGTCTGGTGCTGCTGTCCGGGCTCGGGAGGCGGCCGCGCGTCATCATCGAGGAACAGCTGGGCGCTCAGCTGCCGGAACCGCTGCGGACGCGGACGTTCGAGGCCCTGGCCCGGATCGAAGCCGGCGAACTGGTGGCCGACACGCCGCCGGAGCTGGCGGCCCTGCTGCGACCCTCGGTTCAGCCCTTCCTGATCGGCCTGCTGGGTCTCGATCCGGCCGCCCTGATCGCCGGCTACGACGGGCCGGTCATGATTGGACAGGGCTCCACCGACCTGCAGACCACGGTCGTGGATGCAAGGGTCCTGTCTGAGGCCCAGCCGGAAGCGCAGCTGACGATCTGGGACGGCGTAAACCACCTGCTCAAGGTCGCGCCGGCGGACCGCGCAGCCAATCTGGCGACCTACGGCAATCCGGACCTGCCTCTGGCGCAGGGCGTGGTCGAGGACGTCGCGACCTTCATCCTCACACCGCGCTGAGGCTCAGGCCCCCAGGGTTTCCTGGAAGCGCACCGGGCGGCCGTGGGCCGTGCCGATCAGTTCGCCGTCCTGCATGACGACGCGGCCCCGGACGATGGTGGCCATCGGCCAGCCCTCGGCCTCGAAGCCGTCGAAGGGGGTCCAGCCGCAGCGACTGGCCATGTCCTCGTGGCGGATGACGCGCCGGGCCTTCAGATCCACCAGCGTCAGGTCGGCGTCGTAGCCCGCGGCCATGCGGCCCTTGTTGGCGGTCTGGAACACCCGCTGGGCGCCCGCCGAGGTCAGGTCGATGAAGCGTTCCAGCGTCATCTTCCCCTGCGCCACATGGGTCAGCATGACGGGCACCAGCGTCTGCACCCCCGGCATGCCGGAAGGCGAGGCGGGATAGGGACGGGCCTTCTCCTCCTTGGTGTGCGGGGCGTGATCGGAGCCGAGCACGTCAACCACGCCCTGCTCGATGCCGTGCCACAGCCCCTGGATATGGTGGGCGTTGCGGATCGGCGGGTTCATCTGGGCATAGCCCTTCAGCCGCTCATAGGCCTCGTCGCCGTCCAGGGTCAGGTGCTGGGGCGTGACCTCGACGGTGGCCACGTCCTTGTGGTCGGCCAGGAATTCGATTTCCTCGGCGGTCGAGACGTGGAGCACATGGATGCGCTTGCCCGTCTCATGCGCCAGCCGGACCAGGCGCCGTGTGCTCAGGATGGCGCTTTCGGCGTCGCGGACCTCGGGGTGGCTGGTCCAGTCGCCGGGGCGGGCCAGAGGGCGGCGGTCGGCGAGGCGGTACTCGTCCTCGGAATGGAAGGTGGCGCGACGGGCGACCGCGTTCAGCACCTTTCGCACCCCGTCGTCGTCGGCGATCAGGAGATCGCCGGTCGAGGCCCCCATGAAGACCTTGACCCCGCAGCAGCCGGGCAGCCGCTCCAGCTCGCCCAGATGGTCGGCGTTGGCATGGGTGCCGCCGACGTAGAAGGCGTGGTCGGTCCACATGCGGTCCCGGGCGCGGGCCAGCTTGTCCTCCAGAGTGGCGGGGTCGGTCGTGTTGGGCTCGGTGTTCGGCATCTCGAACACGGCGACGACGCCGCCGAGCGCGGCGGCGCGGGAGCCCGTCTCCAGGTCTTCCTTCCACTCCAGGCCGGGTTCGCGGAAGTGGACCTGGGTGTCGATGACGCCGGGCAGCAGCGTCAGGCCGGTCGCGTCGACCACCTGTCCGGCCGAGGCCTGGGACAGGTCGCCGATGAAGGCAATGGAGCCGTCGATCACGCCCACGTCGGCCGGGCCGCGTCCGGCGTGGTTGGCGACCTCTCCGCCACGGACGATCAGGTCATAGGTCTGGGTCATGGACGGTCCGGGGTCGGGAAAAACAGGGTGCACATCGTGCACTTCGTGCACATGGGCCAGCCTTCCTTAGCCGGAACGGAGCGGTGAAAAAACAGGGTGCACATTGTGCAGATCGTGCACTTGACGCGCCTGCGACGAAGGCCCGTCAGACAAGCTCGTTCAAGGCAGATGGGCGTTCTTCGCCGTCCGGGCAAGCAGGGTCCTGGCCGCCTTGAGCACCCGATCGGCGGGCAGGCCCATCATGTGCTGGATGGCCTGGTTCAGGTGCGGATCGACGGCACGGAACTCCTCGTACAGCCGGTCACCCCGGATAGAGACCCCGCCCCACGGCCCAACGCGGGTATCGTCCGAGGGGCCATAGACACCGACCGTCGGCGCACCCGCCGCCACTGCCAGCTGGGTCCAGATCGAATCCGCTCCGACATAGAGCGCCGCCCGCGACAGGGCCGCTCCGGTCTGGAGCCGGGTCAGCTTGCCCTGCAGCTCGATCACCCGGGCGCGCGGCACCGCCAGCCGGATGGTGTGGGCGAGATCGCGGTCGGCCTCTTCGCCCACGATCATCAACCGACCTCCCGCCAGGGGCCCGTCGTCGCCGAGCAGCGGCAGGGCGACCTTGGCATAGCGTTCCGCAGGCCAGCGCTTGCCGATCCAGTCCGCCCCCGGCCCAACCGCCAAGATGGGCGCGGGATCGTCGCCGATCAGGGCGTCGGCGGCGGCGCGGGTCTCCTGACCGAAGAACAGGCGCGGCGCGGGGACCTCATCCAGGTGCAGCGTCCAGGCTGCGTCCTCGACCGCGTGAACGCCCGGCCGGGGTGGCCCCTTCACCGCCCGCTTCTGGCGACGCAGCCGTTCGGTGAAGCGGGTGCCGCGCATGTCGATGGCCAGACCCCAGCGCATCTGACGCACCTGGTTCCACAGAGCGATCCAGTCGAAGCGGCCGGTCCTGTCCATGACGATCAGGTTGGACAGGCGCGGCGTATCGGCGAACAGGGGCGCCGACGCCGCTGAGCCCACGATCGTGAAGTCGGCCTGGGGCAGGCCGTCGACCAGATAGGCGAGCACCCCAGACGACAGCACGGCCGCCTCAGCGTCGGCCTCGGCGATGTAGAGGATGGGAAAGCGGCCGCTCATGAGCGCACCGTATACGGATTCTCTCGTGGCGAGGGTGGGGCGGCCTCCCGCGCGGGACAAGAAAAGCCTATCTCTCCCTGCATGACCGACCGCATCGCCCGCCTCGACAGTCGCGCCCTGATCCGGGTGGCGGGGCCGGACACGCGGCCCTTCCTGCACAATCTGCTGACCCAGGACGTCGAGACACTGAAACCCGGCGAGCTGAGGTTCGGGGCCATGCTGTCGCCGCCGGGGCGGCTGCTGTTCGACCTGTTCCTTTGGGGCAAGGACGATGCCGTCGTGCTGGACGTGGCGGCGGAGCGGAGGGACGCCCTGATGGTCCGGCTGGGGATGTATCGGTTGCGGGCACAGGTCGAGATCACGGCGGACGACCGCCCCGTCTTCGCCAGCTGGCCGGGCGTGGCCGAGGGCTTCGTCGGCGATCCCCGGCTCGCGGCCCTGGGCGGACGCGCCCTGGGAGAGCGGACGGCGAACGCGGACGAGGACGTCTGGGCCGCTCACCGGCTGGCCGTCGGAGTGCCTGATCCGACACGGGACGGAGGCCAGGACCTCCGCTATCCCATCGAGGCCAACTTCGACCTGCTGAACGGCATCGATTTCGGGAAGGGCTGCTTCGTCGGCCAGGAGACGACCAGCCGCATGAAACGGCGCGGCGAGATCAAGAAGCGCATGCTGCCGATCACGTTCGACGGCCCGCCTCCGCCCGAGGGTGCCGAGGTGCTGAACGGCGAGCTTCGCGCCGGCGAGGTGCTGACGGGGCGGGACGGCGGGGCCATGGCGCTCATGCGGCTGGATCGGCTGGAGGGGGCGCTGACGGTCGAAGGTCGGGCGGTGACGGTGCGGATGCCGGATTGGATGGGGCTCTGACCTTGGCTGATGAGATGACCGGCCGATGCTTGTGCGGCGGCGTGACGGTCCGACTGTCGATGCCGACGGATGAGGTCGGTGTCTGCCACTGTCGCCTGTGCCGCCGATGGGGCGGAGGACCCTGGATGGCGGTGCAGGTGCCCGGCAGCGAGATCACGGGCGAGACCCTGGTGGTGTATCGGTCCTCCAGCTTCGCCGAGCGCGGCTTCTGCGGCCGGTGCGGATCGCACGTCTTTCACAGGCCGCGTCAGGGACCCGAACTGGCCATCTCCACGGGGCTCTTGGAGAACCCGGATTTCCGGATCGCTCGTGAGATTTTCGACGACGCCCGGCCACCCTTTTATCGGTTCGAAGCGGACTCCGTGAAACGATCAGGCCTCAGCATGGCGCTGGAGTGGCTGCCCAAGCTGATCGGGAGACGACTGGGCCTGCGGTGAAGCGACGGCAGTCATTTGCCGATACTGTGCGCCCATGACCGACTCACGCTGCGCCTGGTGCGGGACCGATCCGCTGTATGTCGCCTATCACGACACCGAGTGGGGCGTGCCCGAGTACGACGCCCGCGCGTTGTGGGAGAAGCTGGTGCTGGACGGTTTCCAGGCCGGACTGGCCTGGATCACCATCCTGAGGAAGCGCGAGGCGTTTCGCGCCGCCTTCGACGGCTTCGATCCGGAGACGGTCGCCCGCTACGGCGAGGCGGATCGGGCGCGGCTGATGGCTGATCCGGGCATCGTGCGCTCGGGCGCCAAGATCGACGCGGCGATCCGGGGCGCGCGGGTCTGGTGCGACATGCGCGAGCGGGGCGAGGACTTCTCCGGCTGGCTATGGGGCTTCGTCGACGGGCGGCCGATCCAGAACACACCCGCCACCATGGCCGGCGTTCCGGCCCAGACGCCGGTCTCGGTCGAAATGTCCAAGGCGCTGAAGGCGAAAGGGTTCGGCTTCTGCGGGCCGGTGATCACCTATGCCTTCATGCAGGCGACCGGCATGGTCAACGACCACGTCCAGACCTGCTTCCGCTGCGACGAGGTGCGGGGGATGGGCGGGGATAGCGCGAGGGTCTGATTTCAGGATCGGACCCAGTGACCGCTTCCGACCCGAAGCGGACATTGATGTGGTGAATCGGAGCTGCGAAAAAGTTCGTTATGATCAACCGCGCAAGGGCGGGGATAGTGATAAACAGTCTACGATATTTCCTGATCGTTCATCTGGTCGCCGCAGTGGCGGCCTTTCTTATTCTGACTGCATCAGCAGTTCGCGTGATGCTGTTTCGCGGCAAACAGGTAGCTCTCGCCTATGTGGGCGAGCTTTGGTGGGGCTTTGCAGTTCTAGCCGGGGGCATTCTGCTCATCGGATGGCTGTTGCGGCGGCCTGAATTCCTGCCACGTGACTAGGGCACACTTGGTTGTCCGCTACCCACCCATAGCGGACCCGCTCGGCGTCCGCGCTTTGGCGTGGCGACGGGTGTTCACGGTTCGGACGTTCGACGAGGCTGACGCCGAGCTTGGGCACCCTTGCTGACGCGCCGACTTCCACCGTCCCCCCGGCGCAGGCTAAGGCCCGGCAATGATCAAAGCCCGGCCAATCCCGACCCTCACTCTAGAGACCCGGCTGAGCCAGAGGGTCGGCGGGCCGGTGTGCGGGGTGGACGAGGCCGGGCGCGGGCCCTGGGCCGGGCCGGTCACGGCGGCGGCGGTGATCCTGTCGCCCGAACACCTGCCCGACGGGATCGATGATTCCAAGGCGCTAAGCGCCAAGCGGCGTGACACCCTGGAGGGCGAGATCAAGGACCACGCCGTCGCCTGGGGCGTCGGCTTCGCCTCGGTCGAGGAGATCGAGGATCTGAACATCCTCAACGCTACCGGCCTGGCCATGTGTCGGGCCCTCGAGGCGATGGCGGTGGCCCCCGTGGCCGCGCTGGTGGACGGCAACTATCGGTTCACGCTGCCCTGCGAGGTGGAGACGGTGGTCGGCGGCGATGGTTTGAGCCTGTCGATCGCGGCGGCCTCGATCCTGGCCAAGACAGCGCGGGACCGGCTGATGGTGGAGATGGACGCGCTCTATCCCGGCTACGGCTTCGCCGGGCACAAGGGGTACAATGCGCCGGTGCATCAGGCAGCGCTGAGGACGCTTGGCCCCTCGCCGATTCACCGGAAAAGCTGGGCCCCGATCCGGGCGCTGCTCACCGAGTAGACTCGATTGTCATCCCGGCCGAAGCGCAGCGGAGAGCCGGGACGCCCGGCGTTGCTGTCCAAGGAGCCCCGGTGAGCGAAGCTCGTCCGGGGCAATGTGCCTGCCGCGCCGTTGTCCCGGTTCTTCGCTTCACTTGACCGGGACCAGTGATTGAAAACTCGACCACCTCCCGGCTCTCCGCTGCGCTTCGGTCGGGATGACAACAGCACGTCAGCGATCAGTAGACGGCCAGCGCTCCGCCCAGCAGGGCCCCCATGATCGCCGCGATGATCGCGCCGATCACCACCACCAGCCAGCGCGGCATGGGCTCCATCTGCACCGGGCCGGGCGTCACCTGAGGTGCGATCAGGTCGGCGCGCGACAGGAAGTCATTGGCGGCGACGTCGTTGGCCGGGCGGCTGTCGAACCGGGTCGCGGCGGGCGCGCGCCAGGCGGCGGCCTGATAGGCCTCGATGGCGGTCCTGACGCCGTGGGGGCGGCGGCCGAAGTCGTTGGATGAGGTCATGTCGAGCGCGTCCATGTCGCCTTAACGACAGATTGACGCCCGCGTTCCCCCGCTCGTCAAGCGGCCAGCGATGCCGCAGCCTCCGACACCACGAACAGATACTCGACGTTCCTGAGCCGCCCGACCGTCCCGACCTTCTCGCCCCTGGGATTGTGGATGCCGATGCGGGCCCCGACGTAGCGCGGGCGCGGGATCTCGATGACCCGGACCGGCCCGCGCACGGACAGCATCTCGACCAGCTGATCCCGGCTCAGATAGCCTTCGTCGTTGAACGACACGATCAGGTGCGGGGCCCGCACCGCCTCGATCACGGCCTTCAGCGCCGGGCCGATACCGGGGCGGGAGTTGAAGGCGCTCTTCCTCGTGCGGACGTCGATGCGCTTGTTGGCGACGCCATAGGTCTCGGGTTTGTCCCACAGCACCAGGCTCTCCCAGACGTGGTAGTTCCCCAGGTAGGAATGCTGGTTGTAGGGCGGGTCGAGGTAGACGAGGTCGGCCTCGACCTCGGGCGCGATCTCGACCGCGTCGGCGCGGGTAGCGCGGCCGGGACCCGGCAGGAGCGCGGGCAGGCGAAGGTGAAGGGGCTTCAGCGCCCGCGTCGCCCACTGTTTCATGTAGGCCATCTGGACCCCGGCGGTGGAATCCACGCGGTCGGCCGCCTCCATCAGGGCGGTCAGGGCGATGGCCTCCAGTTCCGGCTCCAGCGACAGGGCGGCGATGCGATTTCGGATGGCTTCGATGCGCGCGCCGTTCTCGGGCGTGAAGTAGCGGGCGTCCTTGCAGAAGGCCTGGGTGAACCAGCCGGGCGAGGCCGGGGTGCTGTTGAGCTCATTGATCAACCGCTCGGCGGGAGCGGACCAGCGGTCGGCGTCGGCCTGCACATAGGCCGAGGCCAATGTGTGGGCGTAGGCGTTCAGATCGTTGGACCAGACGTCATACCCGCGTGCCTTCAGGGCATGGCCCACGCGCGCCGTGCCGGAAAACAGGTCGCACACCCGCCCGCCGTTCGGCAGCAGCGCCCGCACCGCCTCGGTGATCGGATCGATCAGCGCACGCTTGGAGCCGAGGTATTTGATCACAACGGAAGCCCTCCCCCTGGAGGGGGGAGGGTCGGGTGGGGGTGGAGGCACGATCGGCGACGAAACGCACGGTCACACAAGTCCAAGAAAGGTGTGGCCGTGCCCCTCTCGATCATTGTGCCTCCACCCCATCCCCAGCCCTTCCCCCTCCAGGGGAAGGGGGCCTCAAGGCGTCCTTTTGGTCTTCTTCGCCGGAGCATGGGCCAGGCGGAGCAGATTCGCAGCCCCCGGCGCCCCGAACGGCGTGCCCGCCAGGATCAGGATGCGCTGGCCCGGTTGCGCCAACCCGTATGCCATCGCCGATGCCACGGCGTCGTCGGTGACATCTTCCAGCGAGGTCGGCTCCTTGCCCAGGCGCGGCTCCAGTCCCCAGACCAGCGCCAGCCGTCGCGCGGTCTCCGGCTTGGGCGTAAGCGCCAGCACCGGCTGGATCGGCCGCTCACGCGACATGCGCCGCGCCGTGCCGCCCAGGGTCGTGAACACCACGATGCATCCGGTGGACGACGCCTCTCCGGCCTTCCTCGCAGCAGCGACGAGGGCGTCGGCGTCGAAGCCCTCCATGCCGGCGTGCTCGGCGTCCATCAGGCTGGGCCACAGGGGATCGCTTTCGATCCGCTCCATGATCCGGTTCATGATGCCGACCGCCTCCAGCGGATAGTCGCCCGACGCCGTCTCGGCCGACAGCATCAGGGCGTCGGCCCCCTCATAGACGGCATTGGCCACGTCGGACGCCTCGGCCCGCGTCGGCGCGGGCGAGGAGGTCATCGACTCCAGCATCTGGGTCGCCACGATCACCGGCACGCCGCGCTGGCGGGCGGCGCGGATGATGGTCTTCTGGGCGACGGGCACGTCCTCCGGATTCATCTCCACGCCCAGATCGCCGCGCGCGACCATGACGCCGTCGCAGTAGTCCAGGATGCTGTCGAGCGCGTCGAGCGCCTGCGGCTTTTCGATCTTGGCCAGGCACGCGGCGCGGCCCTTCACGATGGACTTCAGCTCGGCCATGTCCTCGGCCTTCTGCACAAAGCTGAGCGCCACCCAGTCGACGCCGATGCGCAGGGCGAAGGCCAGATCCTCGCGATCCTTGGGCGTGAGCGCCGAGACGGGGATGACGGCGTCGGGCACGGCCACGCCCTTCCTGTCCGACAGCTTGGTCCCGCTCTCGACCGTCACCTCGGCCCATTCATCGGTGCGTTCGCCCACGCGCAGGCGCACCCGGCCGTCGTCGATCAGCAGCGCCATGCCGGTCCGCAGGGCCCGGAAGATCTCCGGGTGGGGCATCTGCACCCGCGTGGCGTCGCCGGGCGTCGGGTCGAGGTCGAAGCGCATCGTGTGCCCCGGCTTCACCGCGATGGCGGTCTCGGCGAACTTGCCCAGCCGCAGCTTGGGGCCTTGCAGGTCGGCGAGCACGCCCAGCGGCCGCTTCAGCGCGATCTCGGCCCCGCGTACGGCCTTGAGCGCCGCCTCGTGGTCTTCGTGCGATCCGTGACTGAAGTTCAGGCGAAAGACGTCGACGCCCGCCTGGGCGAGCGCCTTGACCATGCCCGGCGACCGGCTGGCGGGGCCCAGGGTCGCGACGATGCGCGCGCGTCGAGCTCTGATCATGTGTTCGTCCGATGCGTTTCCCAAGCCCGTTGTGCCAACGAACGGAGACGGAGGTAAGACCGGCCCGCCCGGGGAAACAGGAAGTTATGGTCCGTTACACCCCAATCGTCGGGGCATCGGGCACCGCGAAGCGCGGCTCGACTCCATCCGGCTCGAACGCATGGGCGGACAGGCTCATCAGGGTGTTCGCCAGCAACAGGTCGAACATGGGCCGATCCCCCGATGTCAGGGCCACCCCCAGATAGTCCGTCACCACGGCGCGAACCGGCAGCGTCCCGACCGGCCCCGGCACGCTGAGCGCCAGCGACAGCCCCTGTTCCAGCCACGATGCCAGGGTCCGGTAGAAGGCATCGGACCGCAGGAAGTCGGTCTCGCGCACGACATACAGGGTGATCTCCCCGGTCGTCAGGCCGTCAGGCCGCACGATGATCCCGCTGCGGTCCGGCCGCCAGTCGTCGGACAACTCGACAACGCGCCAGACGCAGAACCAGGTGCGACAGGTCTGGGGTCGCACGGCGTGAACGGAACACCCCGCGCCCTCGACGCAGTAAGCGCACAACATGCCTGTCGGCTTGGCCAGCTCGGGCAGATCCAGCGGAATGAAGCGGCAGCATTCGACGCATTCGCCGCACGTGCGGTCCGGCAGCAGCGGCAGGTCGAGGGTCAAGCAGCGCTCCGGTGACGCTGGGGGTGGTGCGAGCGGCGGGGATCGAACCCGCATGACCGAGGTCGAGGGATTTTAAGTCCCTTGCGTCTACCAGTTTCGCCACGCTCGCGGGGTGTCCCGCGTCGCGGCTGGGCGGCCCCCTGTCAAGACCGGACGCGTCGGACCTCGGTCAGGGTCAGCAGGACCGCCAGCATGCCGGTCCAGAACAGGATGTCCTTGATCCCCTCGCTCGCGGACGGGACGAAGAACTCCAGAATGGCCCAGGCGACCAGGGCGATCAGGAACACGGCAGCGAGCAGGTTCTTCCACATGACGGCACTCCTCATGGCCACCTTTGTAAATGACGCTTTACATAATGTCAAGCAGAGCGGTCAGGAGGCGGGGGCCGGTGCCCGCAGGTCGACGTCAGAATCCGCCAGCAGCCACAGGAAGGCGGCCCAGGCGGCGACGTTCTGGGTCATGGCCTCCGGATCGATCCGGTCCAGCACATCGTCGACCGTGTGGTGGGTGTCGAAGTAGTCGGTGCCGTCCTGGTTCAGGCGGAAGGCCGGCACGCCGAGCGCCACGGTCGGGCCGGTGTCGGGGCCGCCGCCGGTCGCCGGCGAGGGATCGTTGAGGATGGCGAGCGGCGTCAGGACGCGCAGGGCCGCCTGGCGAAACGCCGGCGGCGTCGCGGCGGGCAGGCCCAGGCTGTAGATCGGTCCGGCCCCGAAATCGCTTTCGGAGATGGCGACGTGGTTGGACATCTCGTCGCGGCGGGTCTCGGCATAGTGGCGGGCGCCGGCCAGGCCCTGCGCGGGCGGCGGCTGGGAGACTTCCTCGGCGCCCCACCAGACGACCCGAATGGTGCGGCGTGGTGCGCGCGGCATGTCCTCGATCAGCTTGAGCGCGGCGGCGGTGATGGCCACGCCGGCCCCGTCATCCAGCGCCCCGGTGCCGAGGTCCCAGCTGTCCAGATGGCCGCCGATGACGATCACCTCGTCCGGAGCCTCGCGGCCGCGGACTTCGCCGATGACGTTCTGGCTGACACTCTGGCGCGTGAACCCGGCCGAAGAGAACAGCCGCATCCGCACCGGCTGATCGGTCAGGCGGATCAGGCGGCGCAGCTGGTCGGCGTCCGGCGGGCTCATGGCGAAGGCGGGGATGGTCCCCTCCCCCACTCGCGTCGCGCCGGTGTGGGCGAAGCGGTGGTCGTGGGTGCCCAGCGACCGCAGCACATAGGCGACGGCGCCGCGACGGGCGGCCTCGGTCGGGCCCTGGCCCCGGACCGGCGAGGTCGCGCCATAGCCCCGGCCGTCCTGGGCCTGGACCGTGTCCTGCAGCACCACGGCGATCTTGCCCGTCAGCGCGCCCATCGGCTGATCCAGCAACTGCTGATAGGTCTCGAAAATAACCGCCTCGCCCTCGATGCCCTCGGCGGGCGTGGCGATGGAGCCGCCCAGCGACACCACGGTCAGAGGCTGGGGAAAGGGCGACAGGATCTCGACCCGCGCCTCGCCGCGCTCCCACAGGGCCAGGGGAAAGGTCTCGATGGAGACGTTGTCAAAGCCCATCGCCCGGAACGTCTCGGCGCCCCACCGCGCGGAAGCCTGTTCGGACTCCGAGCCCGCAAGACGCGGGCCGAACCGCGTCGTCAGCTCGGACACCAGCGAATAGGCGACGTTCGACTGCAGCGCCCGGTCCCGAAGCTGCTCCGCCTCGGCGATGGTGCGAGCGTCCTGGGCCGAGGCCAAACCACCGATCAGGGCGAAGACGGCCGCGAGCGGCAGGGCACGGGTGATCAGGCGAGGCATGGAAGGCTCCGGAAAAGCAGCGTTGGCCGGACCCTAGCCAGCGCAAGGACGCGGGTGAAGCGTCGAGCCGTCGATCAGGTCTCGGCCTCGGCGGCCGTATCCTGAAAATAGGGCTCGACCGTGCCCTGCAGCTTGATCGTCAGCTGGTTGCCCTTGCGATCGACGGCCTTGCCGGCCGCGAGGCGCACCCAGCCTTCGGAGACGCAGTATTCGTCGACGTTGGTCTTTTCCTCGCCCTTGAACCGCACGCCCACGCCACGCGCCAGAACGTCGGCGTCATAGTAGGGGCTGGACGGGTTGACCGAGAGGCGGTCGGGAGGCGTGTCGGACATGGCGGGTGCCTGCTGCTTGCGAAGAGGCGGCTGATTAGCCGCCACAGCGTCCGGTGCCAACCGGCCGCTTACTGGACCGTCTGGCGGGGAGCCTGCGGATTGGCGGTTCCGCCAGCGGCACCATCGGGCTGATAGGGCTGCGGGCCGGCGGCTGCCGACGGCGGGATCGCGCCGGTGGTGTTTGACGCGGGCGTCGGGGCAGGCTGTCGAGCCGTCTGGCGCGGAGGCGTGCGATTGGCTGCCCGCTGGGGCTGGGCGGGTGTCGTTGGGGCCCGGTTGGCGGCGGGCTGGCTGGCACCGGCCGCCGGTGTCTGGGCCGCAGTCTGCGTCGCGGCTGGGGTATTCGCAGGTGGGGTCGTCGTCGCCGTCTGCGTCGGCGTTGTCGTCGCGGTCGTATCGGCCGAAGCGGCGGCGGCGCGGGCGGCCAGTTGCTGGGCCTGGAAGCGCTGAGCCAGCTTTTCCGTCAGCTCGCGCGCAGCAGCGGGAGGCATCTGGGCCATGATCGCCGACAGGGACCGGGGCCGCATGGCCGCCGCGATCGGCAGACGCACGCTGTCCTCCAGGGTGGCGAAGACGGCGGCGGCTTCGCGCGGGCGCATAGCGGAATAGACGGCGACAAGGCGGGCAGTCTCGGCTTCTTCACGCTCGTCGACCTGACCCAGCAGGGCCTGAACCTCGGCCTTGATGGCGTTCAGCGCTGTGATCCTGGTGTCCAGCTTCTGCTCGGCGGCGACCATCAAGGGCAAGGTCGTGGCGAAGTCGGCGTCGCGGGCGTCCAGTTCGGTGCGGCGCGCCGACAAGGACTGGATGATACGCAGTTCGGCCGGAGAGATGCCCGCCTGCTGCGCAAGCTGTTCGGGCGTGAGGGCGCAGACCGCAGGGGCGGGACGCGCAGCCGCCGTCGGGGCCACGGCCTGGCCCGCTGTGGTCGCGGCCTCCTCGGCCCAGGCGACGGCGCCCTGGAACAGGTCCGGCCCCGCTCCCACGGCGCGCACGGCCACTACCCCGCCAATGGCGACGGCGATCAGGGGAAGCAGGCGGGGCAGTTTGGACATCGGCGGCTTTCGAAAACTCAGGCGGCGAAGAGGTCGTCGTCCGCCAGGCTAGCCCTGGCGCGGTTGAGGCTTTGCTTCGCGGACTGGTTAGCGGTCAGGGCGTGCAGGATGGCGTCGACGTTGCCGGCGCCCGCAGCGGCGGGGGTCGTCGGCGACTTCAGGCCCTGGATGCGCTCGGCCAGCGCCGCCATGCGAAAGGCGCGGTCATCGGGGTTGGGGGTGGGCTCGATCTTCTCCCTCCCCTCTCGGAGGAGGGGGGGCGCGGAGCGACCGGGTGGGGGCGGCTCTGCGACGCGCGCAAGCTGGGTGTCCGTTTCACCTGGCCGCCCCCGCCCGGTCTCCGCTTCGCTGCGACCACCCTCCCCCATGGGGGAGGGAGAAGGCACGCGCGAGCCCCGCACCACCAGCGCCTCCAGATCCGTCTTCAGCGCCCGAGCCTTGATGATGCGGTCGTGCAGCAGATCGGCTTCCTCGCCGCTGGCCCGCAGCGACGACAGGGCGTTCTCGGCGCGCGTGCAGGCGGCGTTCAGCTCCGTTACCGCCCCGGCGAAGGCCAGCTGTCCGGCCCGGAGCTGACTCAGCTTCCGCTCCAGCCGCACGCCATAGCCCAGCGCGGCGACCAGCAGCAGCATCAGCACCGCGTCCATGATCATGCCGGTCATCTCAACGCCTTCCCTTGGTCAGTCGGCTGGCGGCTTCCAGGCTGATCGGCTTTTCCACGCGCACGGCGATGTGCTGACCCTTGCGCCCCATCCGCCCTGTCGTGACCGGGATCTGCCCGCACCGGATCGAGATGTCCGAGTCCGGGGTGGCGTTGAGCATCAGGGTGTCGCCGACCTTCAGGTTCAGCACCTTCGACAGGGGCGCGGACTGCTCGTCCAGCACGGCGCGGACCTCGGTGTCGGTGGTCCAGAGTTCGGTGGCCAGGTGGCCTTCCCAAATGTTGTCGCGGCCGAACTTCTCGCCCATGAACTGCTGCAGCAGCATCTTCCGGATCGGCTCCAGCGTGGCGTAGGGCAAGAGCAGCTCGACCCGCCCGCCCCGGTCCTCCATGTCGATCCGCAGCTTGACCAGGATCGCCGCATTGGCCGGCCGGGCGATGGCGGCGAAGCGGGGGTTGGTCTCCAGTCGATCCAGGTTGAAGTGGACGGGCGTCAGGGGCTCGAAGGCCGCGCGGGCGTCGGCCAGGATGACCTCGACCATCCGCTGAACCAGGACCCTCTCGATCGTGGTGTAGGGCCGGCCCTCGATCCGCAACGCCGCGGTGCCCCGGCGACCGCCCAGCAGCACATCGACGATCGAGTAGATCAGGTTGGAATCGACGGTCAGCAGGCCGTAGTTGTCCAGCTCCTCGGCACGGAACACCGCAAGGATGGCCGGAAGTGGGATGGAGTTCAGATAGTCGCCGAAGCGGATCGAGGAGATGTTGTCGAGCGAGACCTCGACGTTGTCGGAGGTGAAGTTGCGCAAGGACGTCGTCATCAGCCGCACGAGGCGGTCGAAGACGATCTCCAGCATCGGCAGGCGCTCGTAGGAGACCAGCGCGGAGTTGATGATGGCGCGGATGCCGGTCCGTTCGGCGTCGTCGTCCTCGCCGAGGTCGAAGCCAAGCAGGCTGTCGATCTCGTCCTGGTTCAACACCCGTTCGGTCGCAGCGCTGGACCGTACTTCGCCGAAACCCTCTTCGCCAGCGAAGGGGTCGGTCTCGGCGTCAGCGAAGCCCACGTCGGACATGGCCTATTGCACCAGCATTTCTTCGATCAGGACGGCGTCGACCTGGCCCGGCGCGGCGATCAGGTTGACCCGGCGCAGGATCTCGGCGCGCAGTTGATAGCTGCCTGCCGATCCGGCCAGATCCTCAGGCCGGAGCTCGCGCAGGAAACCCTGGAACATGTCCTGCATGCGCGGCAGTTCACCCTGCAGCTGATGCGCCAGGTCGGCGTCGTGCATCTCCAGCGTCAAGGTCAGCTTCAGAAAGGTGGGCCGACCATCGGGTGCCTGGATGTTAACCACCATGTCCGGCAGGGTGTAGAAGGTGACACCGTCGGGGCCGGGCGCGATCGTGCCCAACGAAGGGTCAGCCTCTCCCCCGCCCTTGCCGTGGCTGTCTCCGCCCTTCTTCTCGCCGTGGTCGCCGCCCTTCTTCTCGGCCCCGTGGTCGCCGGCCTTTTCCTCGCCCCCCTCTGCGGCCGCGGGCTTGGGCGCGAGCAGGAAGAAGTAGGCCCCGGCTCCACCGCCGCCGAGCACCAGCAGCGCCGCAGGAATGATGATGAAGAGCAGCGGGAGTTTCTTTTTCTTGGGCGCATCCCCGCCCTCGACCTCGGCACCGTGCGCGACGGCGATGGCGGTCGCATCGTCGGCCGGCGGCTTGTCCTTCTTCTTGCCCAGCTTGAGCATGCGGTTCTCGCGCCCCGGAATATCCCAAGGCTGAAGGTCGCCGGACTTGGTTAACGCGAGGTGTAGAACCGGCAGGATTTGCCGGGTGCCAGGGCCTGAAATCTGGCTCAAATCCAGGCCACGTGGGCATTAACGCTGTTGGCACGGGCGTTGCGAGGCATGCCGCGAAGGAGCCCCCTCTCGTGGAAAACGCCGCCTACATCGGATTGTCGCGTCAGATGACACTCAGGCGCGAGCTGGACATCGCCGCCAACAACATCGCCAACGCCGACACGACGGGCTTCAAGGTCGAGCAGTTGCTTCTGAGCGCCGAGGTCGGTGCCGAGGCTCGCAACGCCGCCATCCGACCGGGGGCCAGCTTCGTGCTGGACAACGGCGTGGGCCGCGACTTCTCGCAAGGCTCGCTGGAACAGACGGGTCGGGCGCTGGATTTCGCCATCGAGGGCGAGGGCGTCTTCTTCCGCATCGAGGACGCGGGCGGCGAGGCCTATACCCGCGACGGGGCCTTCACCATCAGTCCCGAGGGCGTGCTGGTGACCAAGGCTGGACGGCCCGTGCTGGGCGACGGTGGCCCGATCGCCATCGATCCGGCGCAGGGCGCGATCACCGTTGCCCAGGACGGAACGATCAGCCAGGGCGAAGCGGTCATCGGCCAGCTGGGCCTGGCGCGCTTTCAGGATCTCGGCGTCCTGTCCAAGGATGGCGACGGCCTCTACCGCAACGCCTCCAATGCCGTCCCGATCGACGCGGCCGGAGCGCAGGTCCGTCAGGGAATGCTGGAGGGATCCAACGTCAATCCCCTGATCGAAATCACCAATCTCATCGAGATCAGTCGTGCCTACGAACGCGCGACCAAGATGATCGAGAACCTCACCGACCTGTCCCGTCGCTCGGTCGAGCGGCTGGGGCGGTCGAGCTAAGGAGACCCTAGATGCGCGCCTTGAGAACCGCAGCCTCGGGCATGGCCGCCCAGCAGCTGAACGTGGAGGTCATCTCCAACAACATCGCGAACATGAACACGGTCGGCTTCAAGCGCCAGCGGGCCGAGTTCCAGGACCTGATGTACCAGAACATCGAGCGGATGGGCGCGCAGTCCTCGAGCCAGGGCACGGTCGTGCCGACCGGCATCCAGGTCGGTCTCGGCGTCAGGGCCGGCAGCGTTTATCGCGTCACCGAGCAGGGCACGCCCCAGCGCACGGACAACCGCTACGACATCGCCATCGACGGCCGCGGCTATTTCCAGATCACCCTGCCGTCGGGCGAGATCGGCTACACCCGCGCGGGCAACTTCTCGCTGAACGGCGAGGGGCAGCTCGTGACGGAGGACGGCTATGCGGTCGAGCCGGCCATCAACATCCCGCAGGACGCGATCGACGTGTCCATCTCCAAGACCGGCCAGGTTCAGGTGATCTCTCAAGGGTCGCCGGAGGCCCAGGTGGTGGGTCAGCTGGAGCTGGCTATCTTCTTCAACGAAGCGGGTCTGGAAGCCATCGGGGACAACCTGCTGCTGGAAACGGCGGCCTCGGGCCCGGCCACGGTCGGCACGCCCGGCGAAAACGGCTTCGGCCAGATGATGCAGGGCTTCACCGAGGCCTCCAACGTCGACGCCGTCAGCGAGATCAGCGCCCTGATCATCGCCCAGCGCGCCTATGAGATGAACTCCAAGGTCATCACCACCGCCGACGAGATGATGAGCGTCTCGGCCCAGGTGAAGAGCTAAGCCATGAGAGCCCTGACCCTCGTCGCCGCTCTCGCCCTGATGGCCGGGCCCGCGCTGGCCGGGCCTGTCACCCTGCGCGCCAACCCCGTCGACGACGACGGCCGGGTGACGCTGGGCGACATCTTCGAGGGCGCGGGCGCGGCGTCTGGCGTGGTCGTCGCCAACCGCGCCGGACCGTCGGTGGTGTTCGAGGCCGGCCAGCTGCAGGCGCTGGCGGCCCGGTCCGGCCTGCAATGGGCCAACCCGCAGAACCTGCGCCGCGTGGTGGTGCGAAACGCGGCCCTGGCGCCCGGCGCGAGCGCTCCCGCTGCGACGACCATGGCCGCTCGCCCGGCCGCCACGGCCGGAGCGACGGTGTCGGTCCTGACCTATGCGCGCAATCTCTCCACCGGCGACGTGATCCAGCCCGAGGACGTCGTGTGGACCGACGTCCAGGCCCACCTCGCCCCATCCGGGGGGCCGATCGACGCCGAACAGGTGATCGGCCTGTCCGCCCGTCGCCCCCTTCGCGCCGGTGCCGTCGTGGGCGCCCGCGACCTTGTCGCGCCCCAGGTCATCGCCAGGAACGACACCGTCGAAGTCGCCTTCATGGCGGGCGGCATCACCCTGACGGTGACCGGCCGGGCCACGCGCAACGCCGCCGTCGGCGAGCCCGTCACCATCACCAACCTGACCTCCGGCCGCCAGATCGAGGCGGTCGCCACCGGTCCCGGCCAGGCCGTCGCAGGGCCTCGGGCCCAGGCCGCTCGCGCCAACGCCGCCCTGACCGCTCTTCGCTGAGGAAATCCAGTCATGCGTAAACCCGTCCTCTTCGCCCTCGCCCTGACCGGCCTGACGCTCGGCGCCTGCTCCACCGCCATCGAGACGGTTCGTGGCCCGGAGCTGGCTCCCATCGGCTACCCGGCCCAGCTGGTTCCGGTGACCCAGGCCTATCAGGCGCCGCCCCAGCCGCGCTCGGCCAGCGCCAACTCCCTGTGGCGGACCGGCGCACGCGCCTTCTTCGGCGACCAGCGGGCGCGCAATATCGGTGACATCCTGACGGTCTCGATCCGGATCGACGACCGGGCCCAGACCAACAACACCACGACGCGCAGCCGCTCCAACGACATCACCGGCGGCGTGACGAACTTCTTCGGGCTGGAGAACAGCCTCGGCCGCGCCTTCCCCGGCGGCTTCGACCCGCAGACCCTGGTGGGCGTGGAAGGCTCATCCAACGCCAACGGCACGGGCTCGGTCAGCCGGTCCGAGCGCGTCGACCTGACCATCGCGGCGGTGGTGACCGACATCCTCTCGAACGGCAATCTGGTGATCCAGGGTCGGCAGGAAGTGCGCACCAACCGCGAGGTGCGCGAACTGACCGTCGCGGGCATCGTGCGGCCCGAGGACATCAGTTCCGCCAACACCATCGCCCACACCCAGATCGCCGAGGCCCGCATCAGCTATGGCGGTCGCGGAGACATCAGCCGGATGCAGGCGACGCCGGCGGCGCAGAGCCTGGTGGAGCGGTTCAGCCCGTTCTAGGGTTAGCGCTTCGCCAGGGAACGTGGCAGACGCAGCGAACAACGTGGTCGAGAACGGCGCATATTCGGAACCGTCGGACCTTCATCGCGCAGCGTTCGAGCGGGCTTGGGCCAGGCTGTTCTCAGCCGAGTTCGAGGACGCCAAGCGAGAGATCGAAGAGCTCGCTTGCAGCGGCTCGATTCTCAGCATGCTCTTCGTCGCCGATGAGCTCCGCAGGGGCAACTGGCTGTACGAGGAGGACATCGATCTCGCGAAGGAGTGGTACGAGCTCGCTATCGCCGAAGGGGCGTCGCGCGGTCACTACGGCCTCGCCTTGGCGCATTTGAAAAACAAGGACGACGACGCTGCCTTTCGCGAGATGAACACCGCCGCACAGCGCGGCTACCCTCCGGCGATTGGGGGATTGGGCCGGCTCTATCTCTGGGGGCGAGGTGTGGCACCGAACATCGGGTTAGCGCGCTACCTGTGGAAAAAGGCGGCTGCGCTAGGTAACCTGCACGCTGTAGAGCTGCTAATCCGCTTAGGCATACGCTGGCGGTTTGGCTTCGCGGGCTTTCTGGACGCTCTCCTGATGGCATGGCCTTATGCGTGGGCTCTCGTGAACGTTAGAGCCGACGAGCCGCTCAGCGACCACCTTCGGTG
The DNA here is from genome assembly GCF_001295975.1 of Brevundimonas sp. AAP58. Lineage (GTDB taxonomy): Bacteria > Pseudomonadota > Alphaproteobacteria > Caulobacterales > Caulobacteraceae > Brevundimonas. The sequence goes on from NZ_LJHU01000109.1 coordinate 22,030, forward strand.
ACCTTTCGGGGCGACAACAGCACAGAGCCTCAAGCTTCACCGTGAACCGTTAACGCGGAGAAACGTTTGACGACCAGATCGAAGGTTCTGGTATGTTCAAGGTTCTCGTCCCCGCCGCCGCCGCTCTCGGACTGATCGCCTTCGCGGCCCAGTCGCAAGGGGCCGCGTCCGAGCCGCAGATGACCCAGCCGGTCATGAGCTGGACGCTGCATCACGACGGGGAGTTCGCCAAGCTGGCCTATGGCGTGCCGAACTCCGACCAGCTGGCCATCATGGTCGCCTGCCAGCGGGGTAACCGTCTGGCGACAGTGTATGGCGATGTGCGGCTGGAGACGGCACAGGTCGTGCAGGCCAGCTATGGCGCTCAGCCCCTCGACCCCCTGTCAGGCGGCCTGGCTGAAGAGGCCCGGATCGCCGTCAACGACCCGAGCCTGCAGCGGCTGGCCCAGCGCGGTCGGCTGACCGTCGAGGGCGACGCCGGACGCTTCACTCTGACGGCCGACCAAGAAGAACGTCGCCTCGTGCGCGATTTTCTGGCCTATTGCGGAGCGGAACGCGCCTGAGGCGCGCGGCTGCGAGCGACATCCCATGAGCTTTCTGGCGACGGCGTTCGCTGTGCTGGCGCTCCAGACCGGCTGGACTTGGACACTCTACGAGGGCGAGGGGCCGCTGGTTCTGGCTCATGAGGTCCCCGACACGCCCCGACTGCGGGCTGTGCTGGAATGCGAACCCGGCGCGGGCGTGGCGCGGCTGAATCTCTATGGCGGCGGCGCATCGGGCGGCATCGCTACTGTCGTCAGTGGCGGCACGACCGCCCAGACCGAGAGCGTCGGCGTCGCCGATCATCGCAGCCTCGCGATGCGCGCCGACCACCCGGTCTTCGGCCAGTTCGTCCTGACCGGGCAGCTGGCCGTCACCGTGGCCGGGAGATCGCAGGAGGTGATCGTCGAAGCCGCCCACCTTGCCAAGCTGCGTCGCTTCGCAGAGCTTTGCGGCGGCTGATTTGGGGAGTTGGGGCATGGGCAGGGTCTGGGCGCCGGTCGTGGCTCTCGCGGGGCTGACAGCCGCGTGCGCCAGCGTCGAGCCTGTCGCCGCGCCTGCGCCGATCACCGCCTCTACGCTTACCCCCACGCCCGGCTACGACTGGTTCCTGAGCGTGGACCAGGGCGCGGCGCGTCTGGCCTATGGCGTCGAGACCTCGGACGATCTGAAGCTGGGCCTGGATTGCGAGACAGGATCCGGCAAGGTCGATCTGGTCGCGCTCGGCAAGACAGGAGCCTCGGAAATCCACCTGGAATCCGGCGGCGACACCGAACGATTCCGTGCCGAGGGCGAGCCGTCCCAGATTCACGACGGCGACCTGCTGACCGCCACCGCCGATCTGGATACGCCCGTGCTGCAGCGGTTCCGCCGCCTGGGCTGGATCGCCCAGTGGGTGGACGGCGAGCGCGCCGCCTACGTTCCGCAGCCGGGCTCGGAGATCAACGTCGAACGCTTCTTCGCGCTCTGCGACTAGGACAGGCCCAGCTCGGCCCGCGCCTTGCGGGTGAGTTTACCGGCGACGAGGCCGTGGGCCGTGGCCAGATGCTCGGCCAGTTCGTCGTCCGGCCAGTCGGCGGGATCGCTCAAATGAACCCACTTCGCCCGCGCCATATACGGTGCGGGGGCTGCACGACCCGTATCGGTCAGGACCTCGTAAGCGATGTCGGAGACCTTGAACGACACGCCGCCATGCCCGCCGACCATGGCGAACATCTTGCCCCCGACCTTGTAGGTGTCGTGATCCTCACCAAAGGGATGATCCAGAGTCACGCCGGGCAAGGCCAGGCAGACCTTGCCCACCCCCGCCCGGTCCACGATCAGGCCTCGACGCCGACGCCGATGGGGCAGGTCACGCCCGTGCCGCCGATGCCGCAGTAGCCGTTCGGGTTCTTGGCCAGATAGCCCTGGTGATAATCCTCGGCGAAATAATACGGTCCCGCAGGCGCGATCTCGGTCGTGATCTGACCGCGCCCGGCCTTGGTCAGCGCCGCCTGATAGGCGTCGCGCGAAACCTCGGCTTCCCGGCGCTGTTCACCCGTGAGGTAGTAGATGGCGGAGCGGTAGGTGGTGCCCACGTCGTTGCCCTGGCGCATGCCCTGGGTCGGGTCGTGGTTCTCCCAGAAGGCCTTGAGCAGCTCGGCGTAGCGGATCTCCTTGGGATTGAAGACCACCTGAACCACCTCGGTGTGACCCGTCAGGCCGGTGCAGGTCTCCTCATAGGTCGGATTGGGCGTGATGCCGCCCGAATAGCCGACCGAGGTCACCCACACGCCCGGCAGCTGCCAGAAGATGCGTTCCACCCCCCAGAAGCAGCCCATGCCGAAGATGGCCGCCTCGAACCCTTCCGGATGCGGGCCCTTCAGCGGCCGCCCGCTGACGAAGTGGACTTCGTCGGTGTGCAGCGGCGTGGCGCGGCCCGGCAGGGCGGTCTCGGCGGTGGGCAGGGTGGTCTTCTGGCTCAGCATGGAGGCGATCCGGGTGAGAATGGACATGGCAGCCATATGGGCGGTGCGGCTCATCTTCGCCAGCGCGGCGCTTGCCGTTACCGCCCGCCTGTTCTATCAGCCTGCCCTCCCCGGATCGACCGTCCGGGGTCTCGCCCACGTGGTGAAACGGACAGGTGGCGGAGTGGTCGATCGCGCACGCTTGGAAAGCGTGTGTAGGTGAAAGCCTACCGAGGGTTCGAATCCCTCTCTGTCCGCCAGCCACCCTAGGCGACTTTGCGCTGCAAGGCAGCCGCGCCACTAGGCCGCTGAAACCTGGGGCTTTTCCCACACTGGACCGTAGTTCCATCGGCTTGCTCGGGGATGCTGACAAGTCAACCGCGACAAGTCGCGAGCGCCTTACCCTGCCTGAAATCATGCAACGGCGGCGGCCCACGCGGCCGCCGACTCGACGCGGAAGCGTCGAAGAGTGGGTCTGCTGATCAGATGCCGTTGGATGTTGAAGGTGTTGTAGATCGCCGCGTGGGTGGTGAGGAATCGCTGGGCTGAGGCTTGGGGTTTGAACCGCTGCCGTTGTCGTTCTCGTCGTCGGATCGGCAGGTGAGAGTTCTCGACTCGGTTGTTCT
>NZ_LJHU01000011.1 GCF_001295975.1 Brevundimonas sp. AAP58
CCCGCCGATGAGTTTCACCCCTCATCCGGCCCTCCGGGCCACCTTCTCCCGCAAGGGGAGAAGGGAGCGTCAGGGCGAACTCGACCTGTCGTGCGCCGCCCGTTCAGCTCTCAAAGTCTCGACCGCCAGCCGCCGGGCGGCGTCGCACGCGACGATCTGCGCCCCGCGCGTGACGTAGCCGATCTCGAGGTCCGCCAGCGTCGCGGCTTCCGGCAGGCGATGCAGCTCACAGGGCCGGGCGGCCGTCTCTGGCAGGGTCAGGCGCGGCGGGGCAACCGCCGAGGTCGGGCGCGATGCGGCACAGCTCGTCATCGTGAGCGCGCAGACGATCGAGACGGTCAGACGAAAGCGGCAGTTCGGCATCATGGGCGGTTCGAGCCTCCAGAAGGATGGGGGTGGTGGCGGCTTGCGTCCGCCGGGTGATGGCGTGGGCGGCGTCGAGCCGGGCGACCTGCCCGGTCTGACCCTCGGCCTCGGCCGCGCGGGTGGCGGCCTCGGAGCGCGCCAGGTCGGCGGCGGCTTCGGCCCGATCCGCACGGCGGCGCGCGAGATCCAAGGGGTCCCAGCGGAAGCCGAGACCGCCGAGCAGCACAGATACGATGGCTACGCCGACGAGGATCACCGTCAGCCACCCGAGCGGGGTCAGGCTGCGAAGAAGCGCGGTCGGGCTCATGGGAACACCCGCCGGTCGAGCTCGAAGTGGGGCCCGTCCCGCAAGGTCGGCCAGTCGCCGCCCCAGACAATGGCGACACCCCGCTCGTGCGCCGCCGCCTTCACCGCGAGCGCGATGCGGGGATAGAGGGGCCAGTCCCACCGCACCTTGCCGTCGATCAGGGCCGCGACGTCGACCGCATGACCGGTCAGGTGCCGTGACTTCAGCGTCCGGCTGGCTCCGGCGCGGACCAGCGCCGTCTGCCGCTCCGGGGACCTCAGGCCCTCGGTGATCATGAAGTCGACGGGGGAGCGGCGGATAGCCTCCTCCATCACCCCGACCAGGGCCGGATGGACGCCCTTCATCCGCTGGCGCGAGCGGGCCGAGAAGCGAAAGCTCATCGCGTCCCTCCCTCGGCCAGGCGCAGGCGCAGGTTGGCCAGAAGGGCGACCAACTGCTGGGCCGTCGGGGCGACGAGGTAGAGCACGAGCGTTAGGGCCAGTAGCCCCATGAGCCCGGCCGCCACGCGCGGCAGCTGGGCCGGTTCGGTGCGCTCGACCGCCGAGGCCAGAAGCCGCCACAGGGCGAAGCTGGCGACGAAGACATAGAGCCGCCGCCATAGCCACTGGGCCTCGGCGAGCGGGGGGATCAGGTTGCGGTCAGTCATCATTGGTCTCCGCATGGAAATCGGATCGGGTAGAGCGCCAGTCGGCGCCGATGTGGTTCAGGCCCTCGCGGCGGGTCAGCCGTCGCGGCTGCTCCCAGACCTCGGGTTCCAGCAGGCGGTCGTCGGGATCGAGGGCGCGCCGGCGGCGGAAAAGGGCGCTCATCCCTGCACCAGGATCAGGACGGCCCCGGCCGCGCCCGGGCCGCCGACGCCTCCCGAGGAGACCCCGGCCCCGCCACCACCGCCGCCCGCGCCGTAGGCTCCACCCGCGCCGCCGTCGAAGCCCGCCCCAGAGCCGGAAGCGGATCCGCCGCCCCCTCCCCCGCCGCTGATCGACACCGGCACGGGCGGGGCGGCACCCGCAGAGCCCGGCACCGACGAACCGCCCGCGCCTCCCACAGCAGGACAGGCCAGCAAGCCGCCCGCGCCTCCGGACCCGCCGGGATGCGCCGTGCCACCCGCCTCAAGGGAGCCGCCTGCGCCACCGCCACCCGACGCGGCCGGAGCGGCGAACGCACCCCCCGCCCCGCCCGTCGCCGAAGCCGAGGTCGATCCCCCGCCGTTGCCGCCGAGCAGACCCTGTCCACCCGAACCGCCCGCGCCGCCGGACGCGCCGGCCTGACCGGCCGCTCCGCCTTTGGCGGTCAGCAGGGTCGCGCCACCGGACGTGACGACCGTGTCACCACCGTCCGCTCCGGCCTCCCCGCCCGCGCCGATCGTGACCGTCAGCAGGCCCGGCAGATCGGCTGTGGGCCAGAGGGCCGTGGACAGGCCGCCGCCTCCCCCGCCCCCACCGCCGTTCCTGAGGCCGCTGGTGCCGAACGCCCCCGCCCCACCACCGCCTCCGCCGCCGACCGCCGTGACGGACAACAGCCGTGCCCAGTCCGGCGGGCTCCAGGCTCCACCCGCCGTCAGCAGCACGGCCTCGGCCCGTGCCGCGCCCCGCGCGAACCAGGCCCGGCCGTCCTCGGAGTCGACGCGGAAAGCTTCGGACCAGGCGGACCCGTCGGCCGAGACCTTGAGCACGAGGTCGTCGTCGCCGATCAGGCCGAATTCGGCCCGGCCGCCGTAGCCGCTCTGGAACAGCAGGGAGAGGACGTCCGTCGGCGTGTCCTTGTTGAGCGTGATCCGCAGATCGCCGTCGCCGCCGTCGGCCTCAGGCCGGGCGGTCCAAAGGGCCTTGTTGACCTTGGCCGCGAAGGGATTGGCCGCGTCGGCCTCGGTATTCAGGCCCAGCCGGGTCAGGTTCTGGTGCTGCCCCCGGCGCAGGATCGGATTCCAGCCGCCGGCCTCGCGCACGACCAGCTCTTCCCGGTCCTGCACAAGGGCCATCGCGCCAACCGGCACGGGCACGCGCACCCAGCCGCCGCTCTCGGCGCGGACCAGATCGCCCGTGTTCCAATCGGACCAGAACTGCCCGACAGCCTCCGCAGGCAGAATGTAAAGATCACCCTCCGCCACCGAGTCCACGGAGTCCGGAGAGTCCACGGAGTCCACGGAGTCCGGCTCGACCGCCGTAGTGCGGCTGACCACGGACAGTTGGGTCAGGGTGTCGAGGCGGGCGAGCGCCTCGTTGACGGTGACGTGCTTCTGAAGCTGGCCCGCCGCGACATAGGGCAGGGTCAGGCGGGCGCTGTGGCTGGATGACATGGACGATCTCCGTTGGTGTTCGGAGACCAGTCTGGGTGAGCCGCGAATGCGGGCGCGTTCAGCGCGCCTTAATCGGGACGGCTGTTGATTTCTCGACGTTTTTCGGCGCGTCGTTGGATAATTGAAAAAAACAGCGAGTGCGGGGAGGCCGTTGGAAGGGCTGGGAGGCCTCCCCGCGGACCGGCGCGCGGCTGTCAGGACCCCGACGCCGGGGGCGGCGTCGATGCGCGACGGTCAGATGATCTACGGCCGCGCGTGGCGACCGGATGCGTCAGAGCTGCTGAAGTTCGCCGGATGCGACAACCGGTCCCTGAGGCGCGTCCGGCGGAGGCGTCGTGCCGGGTGCCTCGAGCGAGATGGCGACCGCCGTGGCCGTGCCCGCCTGCCCCGTCAGGGCATCGGACAGGGTCTGGCGCGACACCCCGTCCGCGTCGATGGTGCCGACCAGCTGGACCCCGCCTTCCGGCTTGACCAGCCACAGGTGCGGCACGCCGTCGGCGGCTGCGATCGCCCCGGTCGGGGCGACGAACAGGTTTCCGGTGACGGTGTCATAGGCCAGGATCACGGCCTGTCCGCCCCCCTCTGAGAGCGTCAGGGTCGCCACGCGGGTCACGCCGCCGGCCGGAGCCTCAGGAGCCACCACGACGGGCGCGGGAGCCGGACGCGCGATCAGCACGGCGACGGCGACCAGACTGGCGGCCAAAAGGCCGGTCGAGCCGATGGCCCAGCCGCGCCAGAAGCCGACGCGGCCATTGTCGTTGGCGACCGGGGCGATGGCCGCCTCGACGCGGGCCCAGACGCCAGCAGAGGGCTCAACGGCCCGCACCTCGGCGGCGAAGGCGGACAGATGGGCGTTCCAGACCTCGACCTCTCGCGCGAAGGCAGGATCGGACGCCTGTCGGGCGCGCGCGGCGCGTTCATCCTCGGCCGACAGGACACGCAGCGCGAGTTCACCGGCCAGGGCGCGGTCGTCTTCGGAAGGGGTCATCGGCTCGGTCATGATTCGAGGCAGCTCCTCAGCCGCATCAGCCCCCTGCGAATCCAGCTCTTCATCGTGCCCAGCGGCACGTTCTCGCGCTGGGCCAATTCATCATAGGTCGCGCCCTCGAAGAAGGCGGTCCGGATCACGGCCCGCGCCCGATCCTCCAGGGTTTCGAGGCAGGTGTTCAGCCGCGCCGCCTCGTCGGCCTGTTCGACCACGTCAGACGCCAGCGGCCCGGCGTCAGCCAGGTCATGGGCGTCCTCGACCGGGGCGGCGTTCTTCATCGGCGCGGCGGAGCGCAGCCGGTCGATGGCGCGGTTCCGGGCGATCGTCACCAGCCAGGTGATGGGGCTGGCCCGGCTCGCATCGAAGCTCGCGGCCTTTCTCCAGACTGTGACATAGGTGTCTTGCAAAACGTCCTCGGCCGATTGGCGGTCAGGCAAGATACGCAGGCAGACACCAAACAGCTTCGCGGAGGTCGCTTCATAGACGGTGCGAAAGGCGGAACGATCCCCCTGACCGGCCTGGACCAGCGCCACGGCCAGTTCGTCTCGCGTCAACATCAATCCCATGAACCACTCGAAACGACTGCAACTTTTGGACTAGGACGGGTGCAAGCGTCGCCGTCAAGCTGAATGCACGGATCAGTCGTGCAGATAGACGATGCGCCGCTTCTTCGGGTCGGCCCGCATGGCGGCGACGTGGCGGTCGTGATCGCCCGAGGCGCGGGCGTCGCGCTCGCTGGCCTCGACCCAGTGGGTGGTCTCGATGTCCTTCTGCAGCGCCTTGGCCGCCATGAGGTGACCGGGAAAGAAGAAGTCGACCACGTCCGGCGCGAACGGCACGACCTCACCCACGGCCGTCGTGGCGCTGTCGAAGCCGAGGTAGCCGACCATGCGCAGGATCGTGCCGGGCGCGGCCTTGGCCCTGACCGCTTGCAGCAGAAGCCAGCCGCTGGCACCGACCGAGTAGACAGTGCCGACCACGGGAATCCAGGTCAGGAGGCCGTCGAGACCCACGCCGAACGGCCCGAAGCCCACGGCCCGGTCCGAGAGCTTCTTGATGCCCTCGACATTGGACCAGATCTTTTCGATATCCGCGAACGATCGATTAGCCATCCCTGCCCTCCATAGCGGCGGGTCAACGCGCCAAGACGACCCCTGTTCACCGAGGAAAGCAACCTATCGTGACGCTTGCGACCCGGCCGCGCCTTCGATTGTTCCTGGCGGTGGTTCTGATCCTGCTGTCCGGCGGTCCGCTGGTCATCGCCCTGGCGTCCCTCAGCGGCCACGGCCACCGCTGGGTGGACATTCTGGCCCAGTTCGTGGGGCCGGCGCTGGTGGCGGCGACGCTGCTGGTCGGGGCGGCTCTGCTGCTGCGGTCGAAGGTCGCCGTTGGCGTGACGGGACTGGTCCTCGCGACCGTGATCGCGGCGGGTTCGCCCCAATGGTTGCCGACGAGAGGCTGGGCGGCGAAGGAGCCGGGCTTCACCCTCTATTTCGCCAACCTGTACGTCGGAAACGACGATGTGGAGACGATCGCGCGTTCGGTCGAGGACGCCAACGCCGACATCGTGGTGCTGATCGAGATCGGCGACGGCGTGCGGCCCGGGCTCGACCGGGTGCTGGCAGACTATCCGTATCGAACGAGCACCCCGCGCGTGGAAGGCGGTGCCGGTCCTTCGACCATGCTGATCGCCAGTCGCTGGCCCCTGACCCCGCGCCCCATTGAACTGACGCACATGTTCGCCGTGGCGGCGGAGGTCGAGACGCCGTCGGGCCCGGTGACCATCGGGGGCATCCACCTGACCCGCCCCTGGCCGTTTCAGTACCAGTGGGCCCAGATCATCCAGACCCAGGGCCTTTTGGAGTGGCGAAAGGGCGTGGAGGGGCCACTGGTGCTGGCCGGAGACTTCAACAGCGTGTCCTCGGCCCGCATTGGACGAATGATCCGGTCGGAAGGCGGGTTGATCGCCGCGCCCGGATGGCCGGGGACCTGGCCGTCCTTCCTGCCGGCGTGGGCGGGCATGACGATCGACCAGGTCTATCGCACGCCCGACATCGCTCTGACGCGGCGCCGGGTCGGGCGGGACAACGGCTCGGACCACCGGCCGGTGGTCGTGCGCATGGTCAGGTCGGCCGGGACGCCAGCCGCCTGAGCCGCTCGTCGTGGCCGTCGTCGGGGAAGTCGGCGGCGACCCATTCATCCTCGAAGGCCTTGAGGATGCGGCCGGTCTCCGGACCGGGCGCGACGCCCAGCCTGGCCACCTCGCGCCCGCCGACAGGCATGCGGGGCGGGGTCCAGTCGGCGACCGTCGCCAGCGCGCTATCCGCCGAAGCGCCCCCGGCAGCCTGTCCGCGCAGGACCCGGTCCCGAACCGCCTCCGCGCCGAGACGATAGATCAGGGCCCGCAGCGTCGGCGTCGGCGTCCGGGGGTCCAGAGGGCCGTGCGAGGCGGCTTCCAGCCGATGCTCGACCGCGCGGGGCAAGCGCAAGGCACCGGCCGTCCGCGCGACCTCGGCCGGATCGTCGGGCAGCAAGGCCGACAGCCGCAGCACCGGGTCATCGCTCAGGTCGATGAGGGCCTCGAACGCGGCGAGGTCGGCGACCGCCGGGATCAGCCGGTCCAGGACTCCGGTGCGCCGCATTGCCTTCACGGACGCGCGCGGATCGGGCGCGGCCAGCAGTTTCAGCAGTTCCTTCGACACCCGCTCGGCCGACAGGCGCGACAGGCTGCCGGCGTGGTCGGCACAGGCGGCGAGACCGACGGCATCGGGCTCGTCTCGCCCATACCAGGCGAAGAAGCGGAAGAAGCGCAGGATACGGAGGTGATCCTCCTCGATCCTTTGATGCGGATCGCCGACGAAGACGACCCGGCCCGCCAAGGCATCTTCCAGCCCGCCGCCGGTCGGATCGAAGATATGGCCGGATCGATCGGCGTAGAGGGCGTTCAGGCGGAAATCCCGGCGACGGGCGTCCTCGCCCCAGTCGTCGGTGAAGGCCACCACCGCGCGGCGGCCGTCCGTCTCGACGTCGCGCCGCAGGGTGGTGATCTCGAAGGGCTTGCGGTCCGCCACAGCCGTGACGGTGCCGTGGGCAAGGCCGGTCGGGACGGATTTGATCCCGGCCTTCTTCAGGGCCGCCAGCGTTTCCTCGGGCTTCAGCCTTGTGGCGATGTCGATGTCGTCGACGGGTCGACCGACGAGGCTGTTGCGGACGCTGCCACCGACGAAGCGCGCGCTGTCCGGCCCGCCCGCGGCCTCCAGCGCGGCCATGACCCGCACCGTCGCCGGGTCGGTCAGCCAGAGCTGGCCCGCCAGAGACCCGCTCACGCCGCGTCCTCGGCCGTGGCCAGCGCCGGTTCGCCCTCTTTGCCATAGAGACGCAGGCGCAACGCCCGCACGATCCCCGCCGTCACGCCCCAGATGTAGCGATCCTCGTGGGTCAGCGACCAGAACCAGCGCCGCACGCCGGCCGGCGTCTCCAGGTGATCCCGCCTCAGCATGGCCGGGTCCATGAGTATGTCCCACGGCACTTCGAACACCTCGGCCACCTCGTCGGGAGACGGCGTCAGCGTCGGCACACACTCCAGCCATCCGACCACCGGCGTCACGAGATAGCCCGTGCCAGTCTCATAGGCATCGGACAGGCCAAGGACTGTCACCGAAGCGAGGTCCAGCGCCACCTCTTCCCAAGCCTCCCGCAAGGCCGCCTCGACCGCCGTCTCGCCGGGGTCGAGGCGGCCACCGGGAAAAGCGATCTGGCCGGTATGGCGCGCCAGACTGTCGGCCCGGCGCGTCATGATCACCCGCGCGCCATCATCGGTGGCGACCAGAGTGATCAACACCGCCGCCGGTTTGAGCGGCCCCTCGACCCAGCGCGACGCGCCCGGGTTCAGGTCGAAGTCCGAGCGCACCGGTCCGGCCTCCAGCCGCCAATCCGACGGCGGCAAGAGGCGCTCAGCCAGCCGCTCCCTCAGCGTGTCCAGGCTCATGCCAGGCCCGCACCCGGCGGACCGAGCGGGAACCAGACACCGCCCGATGCCACGGCCAGCCGACCGTCGCGTTCTTCCGCCATTTCGACGAGATCGTAGAAGACCGTGCGGACGATCCGTGCCTCCAGTCCTCGACGAACATGGACGCGCGGCGCGGGCTCTCCCGTCGTGGAATCGGTCTCGACCGTGACCGGGTTTTCCGGACCCGCCCGGACCTCATCGCCCACGTCCGTGGTGAAAAGCAGATCGTCGCCGTCGCGCCGCATCGTAACGGCGCGGAAGGGCAGGTCCTCGACCCGGATCTTCAGCTTCTCGGCCGGCGTGACCAGATGATAGCCGTCCGGATCGAGCCTGAGCACCGTCGAGAACAGCCGCACAAGCTCGGCCCGGCCGATGGGCGAGCCCTCATGCATCCAGGTGCCGTCGGCGCGGATGACGATGTCGATGTCGCCGCAATGGGCCGGGTTCCACAGATGGACCGGCGGCAGGCCGCGCACCGCCTTCGCGGCCTCCGCGACCGCCACGATGCCCGTCTTGGTCTCGGCTTCGCTCATGCCCCAGACTTAGGCCGCGTCGCCGCCCGGCGAAAGACCGCGATCAGGCCGGACGGACCGGTCCCGCGGCCTCGGCGTGGCGGATCGGCAACCAGAGCACGCGGCGCGGGTCGGCCGGTCCGGGCATCACCGCGCTCTCAGCCATCCCGAATCCGAACCGCGAGAAATAGGGCGCATCGCCGACCAGCAGCACGCCGGCCACGCCTTGCCGCCTGGCCTCGTCCACGCAGGCCGCGACCAGATCCGCCCCGAGGCCTTCACCCCGAATGTCTCTGGCCACCGCGATCGGGCCGAGGAACAGGGCGTCTGCCTCTCCGATCGTCACAGCCCATAGCCGCACCGACCCGACCAGACGTCCGTCCAGCCATGCGGAGAACCCGGCGACCTTCCTCGCCCGCTCACGCAGGCGCTCGGCCGTCTTGGCGAAGCGACCAGATCCGAACGCGTCCAGCACCAGGGCCTCGACCGCGTCTGCGTCGTCAGGCGTTTCCGGCGCGATCCGGACGGCGGGCAAGGGTGCGGCGGACGCGGGCATGGCGCGCGCACCTAGGGCTTTCGGCCCCCCGCATCAATCCACGATTTGTGACGCCGCTTGCTCCCGCCCGGCGAACGGGACAAGGAACGGCGAAAACGAGGAGCAGGTCATGGCGAAGCGGACGGTGGTGGTGACGGGCGGACACGGCATTCTGGGCCGCGCGGTGGTCGAAGCGGCGTTGTCGGCTGGCATGAACGTCGCCCTGATCGACCATGCCGAGGGCCAGCCCTGTCCCGACGGTGCCTTCGAGGTCTCCGGCGTCGATCTGACGGATTCTCAGGCGGCAGAGGCGGCGATCGGCAAGGTCGCCGACCACTTCGGTGGCATCGACGCCCTGCTGAACATCGCGGGCGGCTTCGTCTGGCAGACGGTCGAGGACGAAAAGCCCGCCTGGGACCGCATGTTCACCCTCAACCTGACGACAGCGCTGAACACCACGCGAGCGGCCCTGCCTCACCTGAAGGCGTCGTCCGAAGGGCGCATCGTCAACGTCGGCGCGGCCGGCGCGCTCAAGGCTGCGGCCGGGATGGGAGCCTATGCCGCCTCCAAATCCGCCGTGCATCGGCTGACGGAGTCCCTGGCCGAGGAACTGAAGTCGACCTCGGTCACGGTCAACGCGGTCCTGCCCTCGATCCTGGATACGCCACAGAACCGCAAGGACATGCCCAACGCCGATCCCGCCAAGTGGGTCGCGCCGTCCGACCTGGCGGCCGTCATCCTGTTCCTGGCCTCACCGGCCAGCCGGGCCGTAACCGGGGCCCTGGTGCCCGTCACGGGCCGGGTCTGACGATGGACCTGGTCCGCAGCCTGCTGTTTCTGCCCGCCTCCAACGCCCGGGCGGTCGAGAAGGCGCGGACGCTGAACGCCGACGTCGTGGTGCTGGACCTCGAGGACGCGGTCGCGCCCGAGTCCAAGACTGACGCGCGCCGGGCGGCGGTCGAGGCGGTCCGCGCGGGCGGGTTTCCTCGCAGGATCGCCGTCCGCGTCAATGCGCTGGGGACAGCGTGGAGCGAAGACGATCTCGCCGCGCTCGCCGACCTGTCGCTGGATTTCGTCGTCGCTCCCAAGGTCGAAGAGCCGGGCGTGGTCGACGCCTACGGCGCGCGCATGGCCGAGGGAACGCGCCTCATCGCCATGATCGAGACGCCAAGAGCGCTCATGGCGCTGCCGGCTATCGCCTGGGCGGGCGAGCCCCTGGCGGGGCTGATGTTGGGGGTCAACGACCTGGCCAAGGCCCTGGGGACCGGCCCGTCTCCGGACCGGGAACCGCTCAAGTCCTGGCTGGCGGCAACGGTCGCGGCGGCACGCGCTCACGGCCTGTTCGCCATCGACGGCGTCTTCAATCGCCTGGATGATCCCGACGGCCTCGCCGCCGAATGCGGACAGGGCCGCCTCTATGGCTTTGACGGAAAGAGCCTGATCCACCCCAATCAGATCGACGCCGCCCACGCGGCCTTTTCCCCGACCCCGGCGGAGATCGCCGAAGCGGAAGCGGTCGTCGCCGCCTTCGCGGCGGCTGATGCCGAGGGCAAGGGCGCGATCCGCCTGGGCGGCACCATGGTCGAGCGTCTGCATCTGGATCAGGCCTGCGCCCTGCTGGACCGCGCGGCGGCCTGTCGATAGAGGCTGTCAGCCTGAACCGCGCGGCGAAAGCGTCCCGATTGCCTCCCTCTCCCTCCAAACGCCGCGCCTGGGTCTGTTCTCCCGGCATCTGGAAGGTGCCGTTCCTGCGCACCTTCCTCGATGACTTCGACCTGCACGCCAGCCCGACGAGGACCGTCGATGCCGTCCTGGGTTGGGGGCTGAAGCCGACGTCCGAGGCCGGGCGGCGTCGCGCGGATCGCGAGGGTCTGCCCTACATCGCGCTAGAAGACGGCTTTCTGCGCTCGATCGGCCTGGGCGAAAGCGGCGCGGCGACCCTCAGCCTGATCGTCGATGACCTCGGCATCTACTATGATGCCACACGACCCTCGCGGCTGGAACACCTCATCCAGTCGGCCGACGTCTGGTGCGATGACGCGATGATGGCCCGGTCGCGACGCCTGATCGATCGGATCGTGGCCACGGGTCTGTCCAAGACCAATATGGGCGGGCCCTTGGACCCTTCCGTTCTGCGCCCCGGCCGCCGGATCCTGCTGGTCGATCAGACCGCCGGCGACGCCTCGATCGCCTGTGGTCTGGCCAGCGACGAGAGCTATGTCCGAATGGTTCGGACCGCGCGCGCCGAGCATCCCGGTGCCCAGTTCATCGTGAAGCGCCACCCCGCCGTCGCCGCCGGGCGCAAGAAGGGCTGCATCCCGGAGAGCGAGTTGCAGGGCGTCACCCTGATCGACACCGATGTCCGCCCCGCCGACCTGCTGTCAGCCGTTGACGAAGTCTGGTGCGTCACCTCGGCCCTCGGCTTCGAGGCCCTGCTGCGCGGACTGACCGTCCGGTGTTTCGGCGCGCCCTTCTATTCGGGATGGGGGCTGACGACCGACGAGGTCCAGACCGGGCGCCGGGGCGTGGCGCGCGATGTCGAGACGCTCGCCGCCGCCGCTTTGATCGCCTATCCGCGCTACGTCGATCCCTTGACCGGCGAACGCTGCGAGGTCGAGACGGCGGTCGATCGCCTCATCACCCTGCGCGTCAGGGCCGAGCGTCTGGCGGCGGACTGGTCCGCCGTCGGCTTCGCCCCGGCCAAGAAGCCCCAGGTCCGTCGCCTGCTGAACGGACCCAAGACCCGGCTGAAGTATTTCGCCAGTGCCTCTCGCGCGGCCGCCCACGCCGAACGCACAGGCGGCCGCCTCGTCTACTGGGCGGGCAAGGAAAGCCCTGAAATCGCGGCGGCGGCGGCGGCCACCTCTGCGCCGGTGGTCCGCATGGAGGACGGCTTCATCCGCTCGCGCGGACTGGGCTCGGACTTCTTCGGGGCGCTCAGCGTCGCGCTGGACGACCTCGGCGTCTACTACGACCCCACCGCGCCATCCCGGCTCGAACGGCTTATCGAGGACGGTGCCCAGGACGCGGCGATGCTGGCCCGCGCCGCTAGACTCCGCGCGCGCATCGTCGAGGCAGGCCTGTCGAAATACAATCTCGCCGCGGGACCGACCCGGCCCGACTGGCCCGCCGACCGGATGAAGCTGCTGGTCGTCGGACAGGTCGAGAACGACAAATCCATTCTCAAGGGCTGCGGGGACATCCGCACCAACTCCGGTCTGGTCGAGGCGGCGCGGGCCGACTTCCCAAACGCCTTCCTGATCTATCGCAACCATCCCGACGTGATGAGTGGCAACCGTCCCGGTCGTCTGGACGCCCACGCGATGACTGCCGTCGACGCCGTCGCCGACGACCTCGATATCATCGACTGTCTGGAGGCCTGCGATACGCTCGCCACCCTGACGTCGCTGTCGGGTTTCGAGGCTCTGCTGCGGGGCAAGGCCGTGGCCACCTATGGCCGCCCCTTCTATGGCGGCTGGGGCCTGACGACCGACCGGATGAGCTTCGAACGCCGCACGCGCCGGGCCAGCCTGGATGCCCTCGTCGCCGCCGCCCTGATCCAGTATCCGATCTACATCTCGCCCGAGGGCTGGCCCTGCGAGGCCGAAGACCTGGTCGAGCGCCTGATCCGGGAACGGGACACCCCGGCCCCGCCGCCGCCCTCGAACCAGATCGCCCGCTGGTGGAAGGGCATCAACGCCAGTCTCGACCGGCGTCCGCCGCCGTCCTATTGAGACCTGAAACCAGAGGGATATCGTCCCTCGAGCAGCGCGGCTCCGCGAGCCGAGCGATAGGGACACCAACTTGCCTCACGCCGTGATCGCCGCCACCGGCCTGTTCACCCCCGAGCAGTCCATCTCCAACGAAGAACTGGTCGCCGCCTACAACGCCTGGGCCGAGCGGTGGAACGCCGACCACGCGCTCCAGATCGCCGAGGGCGACGTCGCGGCGCTGACCCCCTCCTCGGTCGAGTTCATCGAGAAGGCGTCCGGCATCAAGAGCCGCTTCGTGCTGGACAAGACCGGCATCCTCGACCCCGCGCGCATGGCGCCGCACATCGCCGAGCGCTCCAATGACGACCTGTCCATCATGGCCGAGATGGCCGTGAAGGCAGCGCGGCAGGCCATCGAGGCCTGGGGCAAGCCAGTCTCGGAGATCGGTGCGGTGCTATGCGCCGCCTCCAACATGCCCCGCCCCTACCCGGCGCTGGCTGTCGAGATTCAGCAGGCGCTGGGCATCGACGGCTTCGGCTTCGACATGAACGTGGCGTGCTCCTCGGCCACTTTCGGCATCAAGACGGCGGCGGACTTCATCGCCTCGGGCTCGACCAGGGCGGTGCTGATGGTGAACCCCGAGGTCTGCTCGGCCCACCTGAACTTCAAGGACCGCGACAGTCATTTCATCTTCGGCGACGTGGCCACCGCCGTGATCGTCGAGAGCGCGGAGACCGCCGGTCCGGGTGGCTGGGACATCCTGGGCACGCGGTTGAAGACGGTGTTCTCGAACAACATCCGCAACAACTTCGGCTTCCTGAACCGCTGGGCCCTGCCGACGGATAAGGCCGGTGCACCGATCTCAGCGTCGAAGGACGGCCCGCAGGACGACAAGCTGTTCATCCAGCAGGGCCGCAAGGTGTTCAAGGACGTGGTGCCACTGGTCTCGGACATGATCATCGACCATGCCGCCGATCTCGGGATCGACCCGACGGGCCTGAAGCGCCTCTGGCTGCACCAGGCCAACATCAACATGAACCAGATGATCGGCAGGAAGGTCCTTGGCCGCGATCCGTCAGAGGCCGAGAACGTCATCATCCTTGACGAGTACGCCAACACCTCCTCGGCGGGATCGATCATCGCCTTTCATCTGCACAACGACGGCTTCGCGTCGGGCGAAACGGGCCTGATCTGCAGTTTCGGCGCGGGGTATTCCGCCGGCACGGTGTTCGTCAGGAAACGCGGCTGATCACGAAGGAATGAGCCACATAACACCGGCTTAGCTTGCGCCTGACAGGCGAGTGCGTTCATCTAGGGGCTCACCGACACCGATTGGCACGGAGAGTCCGGATGAGCCCAACCAAGCAACCGACGATCCTCGAGGCGCTGGCCCGTGATGCGGCCCTCGTCCTCAAATCCCTGGGCGGTGCCGCCCATGAGAGTACGGTCATCGATTGTGTGGCGGCGCTCAGACGGCAGCGGGGCGAACCTGTGAACCCCGATCTCGGCCGTCTGATCGTGGAAGCCTTTCAGCGGTATTCGGAATGGTTCGCCCGGCCCTTCGGTGAAGGCTCCAAGCGCTGGGCGCTGATCGCCGAGCCCGCCTGAGGCCTCCCCGCCGCGATGCGACGGGGAGGATACGCAGTGTTTAGAACCGACGCACGTAGCTCACGCCGTAGGTGTCGACCTCACCACCGTTGTCGTCGGTGAAGTCACGACGGGTCCAGTCAGCGCGGATGCCGTTGTTGGCGTCGAAGAAGTAGTTGCCGCCGACGCCGTAGTTGACGCTTTCGCCGTCTTCTTCGGCCTGGAAGCCGGCCACCTCGGCCTTGATCGAGGTCGTGCCGTAGCCGACGCGTCCGAACAGCTCGAAGTTCGGAGCCAGGGGCAGGATGCCCACGGCATAGGCGGCGGCGTCATAGTCCTGCTCCACCGAGCCGGTCACGCCGCCGAACGTCACGTCGTCGTCCACGATGCCGATCGAGGCTTCACCCTCGAAGGCGAAGTTCGGCGACACCTTCGCGCCGATGCGGCCCGTCAGGGCACCCAAATCGGCACCCTCGGCGTCGAGCGCCGTATAGCCGGCGGTGCCGTACCACTGCGGCTGGGAAAAGCTCTGCGCCGCGGCGGGCAGAGCGAACAAAGACACGGCGGCGGTCGCGAGAAGAATGTTACGCATTGTTTCTTTTAACTCCTAGATGCGGGACTGCTCGTCCCGGCCCCATCCAGCGGAGTCTCAAGTCGTAGCGCGCCGTGGCCGTTCCAAGGCCCTTCGATTGCAAAACCGTAACTGTGGGATCGCGAGCACAGACGACGTTATACTTGACGTCTTCTTGCCATTTTCAGGCCTCGATTACCGATCCTTCTCGCGCGCCTCGCCGCCGCGAGAGACCAGCGCCGCCTGGGCCGCAGCCAGTCGCGCGATCGGCACACGGTAGGGTGAGCAGCTGACATAGGCGAGGCCCACCTGCTCGCAGAAGGCGATGGAGGCCGGGTCGCCGCCGTGCTCGCCGCAGATGCCCATCTTGATGTCGGGTCGAACGGCCCCGCCCCGCTCGGCGGCGATGCGGATCAGGTCGCCGACGCCCTCTTGATCCAACCGCACGAAGGGATCGGTCTCGAAGATGCCCTTGTCCATATAGGCCTGCAGGAACCGCCCGGAATCGTCCCGGCTGATGCCGAAAGTGGTCTGAGTCAGGTCGTTGGTGCCGAAGGAGAAGAACTCGGCGTGTTCGGCCAGGTCCCCGGCCCGCAGCGCAGCGCGGGGGAGTTCGATCATGGTGCCGACCAGGTATTCCACGCTGTCGCCCGCCGCTTCGAACACCGACTTAGCCGTCCGGTCGGTCAGCTCGCGCAGGTACTTCATCTCGAGGCCGAGCGCGACCAGGGGGTGCATGATCTCCGGGATCGGCGCGGTGCCCGACGCCTGCTTGACCGCGATCGCGGCCTCCAGCACGGCGCGGACCTGCATCTCGTAGATTTCGGGATAGGCCACGCCCAGCCGGCAGCCACGATGGCCCAGCATGGGGTTGACCTCGTGCAGGTCGCGCGCCCGCTTCTTCAGCTTGGCGGCGTCCAGACCAGAAGACGCGGCGAGCGCGTCGATCTCGGCCTCGGTGTGCGGGATGAACTCGTGCAACGGCGGGTCCAGCAACCGCACCGTGACGGGCAGCCCGGCCATGATGGTGAACAGTTCGACGAAGTCCGCCTTCTGGAACGGCTCGATCTTGGCCAGGGCCGCGCGGCGACCCGCCTCGTCGTCGGCCAGGATCATCTCGCGCACGGCGGCGATGCGCTCGTCGTCGAAGAACATGTGCTCGGTCCGACACAGGCCGATGCCCTCGGCGCCGAAGCCCCGTGCGGTCCGGGCGTCCAGCGGCGTCTCGGCATTGGCCCGCACTCGCAGACGGCGCACCCCGTCGGCCCAGGCCATCAGGGTCTGGAAGTCGCCGGTCAGCTCGGGCTCGATCATGGCGACCGCGCCGTCCAGCACCTCGCCCTTCGAGCCGTCGATGGTGATGACCTCTCCGGCCTTGAACACCCGACCGCGCGCGGTGAAGGTCCCGGCCTTCTCGTCGATGTGGATTTCGCCCGCGCCCGAGACGCAGGGCCGCCCCATGCCGCGCGCGACCACCGCCGCGTGGCTGGTCATGCCGCCGCGCGCCGTGACGATGCCTCGGGCCGCGTGCATGCCGTGGATGTCCTCGGGCGAGGTCTCCTCGCGCACCAGGATCACGGCGTCGCCCAGCTGGTTCAGGCGCTCGGCCTCGTCGGCGTCAAAGCAGATCTTGCCGGTCGCAGCTCCGGGCGAGGCGGGCAGACCCGTCGCCACCACGGTGCGCGCCGCCGACGGATCCAGCGTGGGGTGCAGCAACTGGTCCAGCGCCGACGGTTCAACCCGACTGATCGCCTCTTTCTGGGTGATAACACCCTCAGCGGCGAGGTCGACCGCGATCTTCAGCGCGGACTTGGCGGTGCGCTTGCCGTTGCGGGTCTGGAGCATCCACAGCCGGCCCTGTTCGACCGTGAACTCGATGTCCTGCATGTCGCGGTAGTGGGTCTCCAGCTTGCCGACCACCTCGACGAACTGGGCGAAGACCTCGGGCATCGCCTCTTCCATCGAGGGGGCCGTCTCGCCCATCTCCTCGCGCCCGGTCTTGGTCAGGGACTGGGGCGTGCGGATGCCCGCGACCACGTCCTCGCCCTGGGCGTTGATCAGGAACTCGCCGTACAGCCTGGCCTCGCCGGTCGACGGGTTCCGCGTGAAGGCCACGCCCGTGGCCGACGTCTCGCCCATGTTGCCGAAGACCATGGACTGGACGTTGACCGCCGTGCCCCAGCTTTCCGGGATGTCGTGCATCCGGCGATAGAACTTGGCCCGGTCGTTCATCCAGCTGGCGAACACGGCCGAGACCGCGCCCCACAACTGCTCGTGCGGGTCCTGCGGGAAGGGTGCGCCCAGCTCGCGCTCGACCACGGCCTTGTATTCGACGACGACCTTTTCCCAGTCGGATGCCGACAGGTCGGTGTCGACGGTGACGCCCAGTCGGTCCTTGTGATCATCGAGGACCTCTTCGAAGTCGTCGTGGCTCATCCCGAGGACGACGCTCGAATACATGGTGATGAAGCGGCGATAGCTGTCGAAGGCGAAGCGGCGATCGCCGGACAGCGCCGCCAGCCCCTCGACCGTCTGGTCGTTGAGGCCCAGGTTCAGGACCGTGTCCATCATGCCCGGCATCGACGCCCGCGCGCCCGAGCGCACCGACACCAAGAGCGGATTGGCGGCGTCGCCGAAGGTCTTGCCGACCACGGTCTCGACCGCCTTCAGCCCTTCGGCGACCTGATCGCGCAGCCCGTCCGGATAGGTCTGGCCGTTGGAATAGTAGTGGACGCAGGCCTCGGTGGTGATGGTGAAACCCGGCGGCACCGGCAGGCCCAGCGAGGACATCTCCGCCAGATTGGCACCCTTGCCGCCCAGCAGGTTCTTCATCGACGCATCGCCGTCGGCGGAATCTCCACCGAAGCCGTACACCCACTTGGTCATTCGTCAGCCCCTGAGGATCGGAATCGGCGGGTAGGCCCCGCTCGCAATCCGGCCCTGACTAACGTGCTGCGCGCGCGAAGGCGAGGCCGGGCTGTAACAAAGGGTGATCGCTGTCTTGGTTCCAGCCCGGCCCGGGCGTCAATCGAACGCCCGCACATTGTCGTTGGAGTTCCGGTCGATCCACTTGTTGTAGGGATCGACGCCCGCGAACGCAGGTTTCTGGGCCGTGGTGAAGCGGAACGTCTGCACCCCGGTCCTGAGCGGCCGCCGTTCGAACAACAACACGTCGCGCGCATCGAAGGCCCGGTCGCCCGGCTCGGCGGCGAACAGGCCGATGTCGAAGGTCTCGTTCAGTGGTGCCTCGGTCTCCTCGCCCTGGCCGCTGGCATAGAGCTTCCGCGCCTCGACCGTCACCGTGACGTCCCAGCGGCCGTCCGAGCGGCGCGTCGCCGTCGTCTCATTGACCTTCACGTCATACAGCGTGATCCGCTCGAACAGGTCGGTGATCAGGGCCTGCTTGTCGGCCGGGGCCACCGCTCTCAGCGCCGCCACCAGATCCAGCGAGCGCGGATAGGGGGCGCCCTGGAAGGCGAATCGCTGGAGCAGGGTGCGCAGCGCCGCGTTGACCCGATCCTCGCCGATCTGGTCGGCCAGTAGATACATGACCGATCCACCCTTCTGGTAGTGGATGTAGCCCTGGTTCTCGACGCGATAGAGCGGCAGTTCCTCCAGCCGCTCGGTGCCCCGGCTCCGCAGATAGTTGTCCAGCTCGAACTTCAGGAACCGGCGGATCTGATCTTCGCCATAGGTCTCCTTCATCACCATCAGGGCCGAGTATTGCGCCAGCGTCTCGGTCAGGGTCGTCGACCCTTGCTGGTCCGAGCTGACCACCTGGTGCGCCCACCACTGGTGCCCCAGCTCGTGAGCGGTGATGTAGGTGACGTAATCGATCTTCTCTGGATCGCGGAAGTCAGCGATGAAACCCAGTCCCTCGGAATAGGGAATGGTGTTGGCGAAGGCCTGGGCGAACTGGGCATAGGCCGGGAACTCGATGATCCGCACCTGCCGGAACTGGTAGGGGCTGAAGTTGGCCTGGAAGTAGTCCAGCCCCGTCTTGAGCGACTGGAACATCCGGTCGATGTTCCGCTCGTGCCCAGGGTGGTGATAGACGGCCAACTCGATGCCGTCGTGAACCTGGCGCGCGACTTCGTAGCGGGCGGACTGCACGGACAGGAAGTTCAAAATCGGTGCCTCGGTAACGAACCGCGCCGTGCGCCGCCCGTTCCGGGTCACGTCAGAAACCTTGTAGCCCGGTGCGATTGGTGTCTGGTCGCCGACCGTCGTGATGGTGATGTCCGACGTCACCCAGTCCGCGCCGATGTAGTTCCGCGCCTGAGCCGAGGTGTCTTCCAGCCGCGCTTGACGCAACTCCGCCGGCAGGCCGTACTTCCGCCGCGTAGTCCGGTCTCTCAGCAGGCCCTGACGGCTCATGCCGATGATCGGCGCGAACTCGGAGTTCGACACGAAGGTGCCGTTGTCGACCAGCCGCGTGGTGTTGCCACGATGCTTGAAGCCGCGCTGTTCGAATACCGTCTCGAACCGGACCGTCCGCCGCTCGCCCGGTGCCATCGGCGTGGCGAAGCGGTAGATGCGATAGTCGAACTCCTCCCACTCTCGCGCAATGGTCGCGCCCTCGACCTCCATCCGGGTGACCTGCAGATCGGGCACCCAGCGGAGATGCATCTCGGTCAGAGGCGCGCCCGTCCGGTTCTCCACGACATAGGTGCCCTCCGTCACTAGACGCGGCGCATAGGGATCAAGATCCATGACGTACGTCACGCTGACAGTGGATGGCTGGGGCGTGTCCTCGAACTGCAGCAGGGCCTTCTCATAGTCGGCCTGACGCTTCTCTTCCTGATCCGAGGTCACATACTCGTTCAGGACATTGGTGTTGTAGAAGATGAAACCGCCCAGGCTGACGAAGGCCACCGCAGCGACAGCCATGATGGCCCCTGCCGGCCCGGCCAGGCGGCGCGGCAAACGACGCAGGCGCGGCAGGAGCCGCGTCTCAGTCCCCCGCCGCCACAGGGCGTAGGCGACGACCAGCAGGATGACAGCAAAAGCGCTCCAGTAGGCGTCGGTCCAGTTGGAGAACCCGCGGAAATCACCCTGCCCGTTCATGTCCGACAGGGGCACGCCGATGCCACCGCCGTAGCGATACAGCACATGCTCGAAGCCGAGATTCTGCAGCACGATGGTCGAGACCAGATAGACCACCATGATCGCCCAACCGACGAACTTGTTGGGCGACAGGGCCTGTACGAACATGGCCAGCACCGCGAGGAAGGCGAAGTTCAGCGTGCCGGGCAGCAGAAGCCAGAAGACGTACTTGTCGAGCTCATAGTCGACCCCGCCCTTGTAGGTCTGAACCGCCACCCCCGTGAGGATGCCCACGAACAGGATAGAACCCAGGACCAGAACCAGAGCCAGCGTCTTGGGGACCAGGAAGGTCCAGTCCGGCGTCGGCGTGGCGTCGATGATCTCGTGCGTCTTGCGCTCGCGGTCGCGCCAGACCAGCTCGCCCGCGTAGTAGATGGCCACGATGATCGCCACCAGGCCAAACGCGCCTTGCAGCAGCTCGACCACCAGACGGGTGACCAGGAACACCGGCGCGCCATAGACCTCGCCGGCAAACAGCAGGCTGCCCACGCCCTGGAAGGCGCCGAGCACAAGGAGCACCAGGAAGGCCGGGCTCTTGAAGATTAGACCCATCTCGAAGCCGGTGCGACGGCTTAGCTGGGCCCAGCCCGAGGCGAAGCCGTAGCTTGGGGCCGGCAGCGACCCGGCCGCCACCGGGGCGGCCGGTGCCTTTTCAGCCAGAGCCCGCAGCTTGTCCTGCTTGGACGCCTTGGCCCCGCGCGTCGCGGGCCGATAGAGGAAGTAGGCAGCGGCCAGGAAGAACACCCCCACGCCAGTCCAGATCAGGCGGTTATAGAGGAAGACCCCTTCCAGCGCCGGGTTCAGGGTGTTCCTCTCGACCGGCGTCCAGTAGCGCGTCACCAGCCCGTAAGCCGAGGCCCCGAACGGCTCGAGCCAGGCGAGGATGTCCTCGAACTCCGGCCGCGCCAGGGCGGACGTCAGGCTGATGTAGAGGATGAAGACCGCGACCACGCCGACGTAGGTCGCCATCATCGACCGCGTCACGGTCGCCAGCGCGAAGAACAGGGCCGAGGTCAGGAAGACGCCCGGCAGGCCCATGACGAAATAGGACCAGGCATAGTCGCCCGGTCGGAAGGCGCCGATCGTCTCCTGATCGACCCACGGCATGAAGGTGCCGAAGATGGTGCCGACCGTGACGCTGAGGAAGCACAGGGCGACCGCGGCGAACGCGCCGACGAAGCGACCGTACAGATAATCGAACTTGGTCGCCTGGCTGGCCTGGATCATCGGCCCGAAGCCGGTGGTGGCGTCTCGCGCCACGACGTTGGCCACGATGGCCGTGGTCGCCAGCATGAACAGAATGGCGAAGACGGTGTTGGCCTGAGCCAGGGCATAGGGCGCGTTAACGTTCACATTGCCCCCGCCCCCGATCGAGATGTTGTCGGACGCGGCGACCAGCCCAAAGCTCATCAGGGCGAACAGGATGCCGATGACCCAGAACGCCGGCTGGCGCAGCTGGTAGCGGAATTCGAAGGCGGCGATCTTCCCGAACATGGCTCAGGCCGCCGCTTTCCGGGACGCCGACAGGGTCGAGAAATAGACGTCCTCCAGCCCGCCAGGCACGGGTTCGAACCCTTCTCCCGGACGACGATCGGACAAGACGTGGATCACGGTGCGTCCCGCGAACAGGCGCGTGGAGATGACCTCGTGCTTGGCGCGGTGGTCCTCCAGCGCTTCCTTGTCGATGGTCTTCTTCCAGACCCGGCCGTTCAGCCGCTCCATCAGCTCGGCGGGCGCGCCCTCCAGCTGGATCTTTCCCCCCGCCAGCACCGCCATTTTCGGGCACAGGTCGGCCACGTCCTCGACGATGTGGGTCGACAGGATGATGACGACGTTGTCAGCGATCTCGGCCAGCAGGTTCAGGAAGCGGTTGCGCTCCTCGGGGTCCAGACCGGCGGTCGGTTCATCGACGATGATCAGCTTGGGATTGCCGATCAGCGCCTGGGCGATGCCGAAGCGCTGACGCATGCCGCCCGAGAAGCCGGCCAGGGCCTTCTTCCGCACCGACCAGAGGTTGGTCTGGTTCAGCAGGGTCTCGACCGTTTCCTTGCGCTCCTTGCCGCCCGCGATGCCCTTCAGCACGGCCATGTGATCCAGCATGTCGTAGGCCGAAACGCGCGGATAGACACCGAAGTCCTGGGGCAGATAGCCGAGCGTGCGTCGCAGCTTGTCCGGCTCGGCGATGGCGTCGATGCCGTCGAAGTCGATGGAGCCCGAAGTGGGCGTCTGCAGCGTCGCGATCGACCGCATCAGCGTCGACTTGCCCGCCCCGTTCGGCCCCAGCAGACCGAACATCCCGGTGGGAACGGTCAGCGTCACGTCATCGAGCGCGCGCGTGCCATTGCCGTAGACGTGGACGAGATTCTTCACCGACAGCATTTCGTAGTCCCCTGCTAGGTCAAGGAGACTTGTCACGTCGGGCCGGGGGCCGCAAGTTACGAATGCGTCAGGAAATGGGCGCGCGGCTCAGTCGGTAGCGTCCGGAGGCCTCTTCAAAGGCGTCCACGCCTGTTCGGCGGAAGGTCATGACGACCGCGCCGTCCCCGCCCAGAAGCTCGAAACCGCTCGTCGTCGCGCGCCAGGACTTCGCCGCCGCGATCGCCGGAATGGTGCACCGCTCCGCGAGCACCGGTCGCACGCCATCAATGATCAAGTTGGCCAAGGACAGCTGACAGCGCGCGTCTCCGCCCGCCTCTGACAGTGCCCAGTATCCCGCCACCTGGTCCACAGGGAGGGCCTGCCCCTGTAGTTCGGACGCGGCGGACGGCGGCGTGCAGGCGGTCAAGACCAAGGCTCCGGCGAGCATGGCGGCAAGCTTGGCTCGTGCATCAGTCATGGGCTCCTCACGCTCGCACCTTCCGCCGCGATCGCGGCGAGGACAAGGCGTCAGCCCTTCACCCGCAGCCGGAACGCATGCAGCAGCGGCTCGGTGTAGCCGTTCGGCTGGTGCACGCCCTCGAACACCAGAGCCCGCGCCGCCTGATAGGCGAGCGATGCCTCCGGATCGGTCGCCATCGGCCGATACAGAGGATCGCCCGCGTTCTGCGCATCCACCTTGGCCGCCATGCGCAGGAACGCCGCCTCCACCTGCTCGGCCGTGCATACCCCGTGCAGCAGCCAGTTGGCGATGTGCTGGGACGAGATCCTCAGCGTCGCCCGATCCTCCATCAGGCCGATGTCATGGATGTCGGGCACCTTCGAACACCCAACCCCCTGGTCGATCCAGCGCACGACATAGCCCAGGATGCCCTGGGCGTTGTTGTCGAGTTCGTCGGCCACCTCCTGCTCGGACCAGTTCGCCCCCTGCGCCAGCGGCGGCGTCAGGAGGTCCTCCAGGCCCGGCGTCGGCCGCTGGACGACCTCCTTCTGCACGGCGAAGACGTCGACCGCATGATAGTGCATGGCATGCAGGGTCGCCGCCGTCGGGCTGGGCGTCCAGGCGGTGTTGGCCCCGGTCTTCGGGTGGCCGATCTTCTGCTCCAGCATGTCGGCCATGCGGTCCGGTGCCGCCCACATGCCCTTGCCGATCTGGGCACGCCCCGACAGGCCGCACGCGAGGCCGATGGCGACGTTTCTCGCTTCATAGGCTGCGATCCACCTGGACGACTTTATGTCAGCTTTCCTCAACACCGGCCCGGCCCGCATCGCCGTGTGGATCTCGTCCCCGGTGCGGTCGAGGAAGCCCGTATTGATGAAGACGATCCGGTCCTTCACCGCGTGGATGCAGGCCGCCAGGTTGGCCGACGTGCGCCGCTCCTCGTCCATCACCCCGACCTTGATCGTGTGCCGCTCCAGCGCCAGCAGGTCCTCGACCGCGTCGAACAGCCGGTTGGTGAAGCCGGCTTCCTCCGGCCCGTGCATCTTAGGCTTGACGATGTAGATCGACCCCGCCGTCGAGTTCCGGAACCGGCCAAGCCCCTTCAGATCATACAGCCCGATCAGCGACGTCACGATCGCATCGAGAATACCCTCAAACGCCTCCAACCCATCCGGTAGCCGGATCGCCGGATTGGTCATCAGATGGCCGACGTTGCGCACGAACAGCAGCGACCGGCCCTTCAGCGTCCGGGTCGATCCATCGTCGGCGGTATAGGTCTTGTCGACCTCCAGCCTCCGCTCCAACGTCCCCCCGCCCTTCTGGAAGCTGGCGCTCAGGTCGCCCCGCATAAGGCCCAGCCAGTTGCGATAGGCGGCGGTCTTGTCCGCCGCGTCCACGGCCGCGACCGAATCCTCCAGGTCGCAGATGGTCGACAGCGCCGATTCCAGGATCACATCGGCGATTCCCGCCGGATCGGTCGCGCCAACCGGATGGTCCCGGTCAAACACCACCTCGATGTGCAGACCGTTGTGGCGATAGAGCACGCCCTTCGGGGTCCGGCCGACGACCTGACCTGGATCGCGCAACGTGATCTTGAGCGGCGATGGATCGGCGAGGGTGGCCCATGAACCACTCGCCAGCGGTACGGCCTCGTCCAAGAACGCCTTGGCCCGCGCCACCACCCGCGCGCCTCGCTCCGCGTCATACCCACCCGGAGGCGGCAGATCGCCCAACGCATCGGTGCCATAGAGCGCGTCATACAGGCTTCCCCACCGCGCGTTCGCCGCATTCAGCAGGAACCGCGCGTTCAGGATCGGCACCACAAGCTGCGGCCCCGCCAGCCTGGCCAGCTCGTCGTCCACCCGCTCGGTCCCGACCTGGAACGGTGCCGGCTCGGACACGAGGTAGCCGATGTCGCGAAGGAAGCTCTCCGTTACCGCCGCGTCATGCGGTTGGCCCCTGCGCGCCGCA
Organism: Brevundimonas sp. AAP58; assembly: GCF_001295975.1. GTDB lineage: Bacteria > Pseudomonadota > Alphaproteobacteria > Caulobacterales > Caulobacteraceae > Brevundimonas. The sequence goes on from NZ_LJHU01000011.1 coordinate 24,780, forward strand.
TGCCAGGCGTCGATCCGCGCCTGCAGGTCGTCCCGCCGCGCCAGCAGGGTACGGTTCTCCGGCGTGAACCGGGTGAAAATGTCGGCCACGCCCGCCCAGAAGCCATCCGCCTCGATGCCCAGCCCCGGCAGCACCTCCGCCTCGATGAACGTCGCCAGCTCCTCGGCGACCGACAGGCCGGCGCGGTCGATATGGGTCATGCGGATCTCCGTCGAACCGGACTGGGGAGGCGGCTCGTAACAATGCGTGATCACACTAGAGCGGGCCGGGCGACGCGGTGCAAGTCATCCCAGCTCTGACACCGGTGACAGCGCCGCAGCCGGCACCTACCATCCCAGCTCAGGAGTGCGTGGAGGGTAAGATGCAGGTTAAACGTCGGACGGTGATGGCGGGCCTGTTGCTTCCAGCACTCGGCGGTTTCACCCAGCACCGCGCCGACCACCCCACCGCCGCGACGAGCAACGGCCCCGTGCGTGGCTATCGGGACGGGACGGTCACCGTGTTCAAAGGTATCCGCTACGGTGCCGACACCGGCACGCGCCGGTTCCAGCCGCCTTCGCCACCTCGGCCGTGGACCGACCCCGCCGACGCCCTCGCCTACGGCCCCGCCAGTCCCCAGACCGGATCGGAGCCGAACCAGTCCGAGGACTGCCTGTTCCTCAACGTCTGGACGCCCGGTCTCGACGACCAGCGCCGGCCGGTGATGGTCTATATCCACGGTGGCGGCTACTCGACCGGCTCGGGCTCCAGTCCGCTCTACGATGGAACCCGGCTGGCGGGTCGCAACGACGTCGTGGTTGTCACCCTGAACCACCGGCTGAACCTGTTCGGCTATGCCTACCTCGCCCGCCTCGTCGGTCCCGCATTCGCGGACAGCGGCAATGCGGGCCAACTGGACCTGGTCCTGGCGCTCCAGTGGGTGCGCGACAATATCTCAGCCTTCGGCGGAGACCCATCGCGCGTGATGGTCTTCGGCCAGTCCGGCGGCGGGGCCAAGATCGCCACGCTTTTGGCCATCCCCTCCGCCGCCGGCCTGTTCCACCGCGCCGCGACCATGAGCGGCCAGCAGGTCACCGCTTCCGGCCCCCTAAACGCGACCCGCCGTGCCGCCGCCTGGCTCGACGCGCTGGACCTGCCGCCCGAGCGCGCCGCAGAGGCCGCGGCTCTGCCTGTCGACCGCCTGCTCCGCGCCGCCGAGATCGGCGACCCCGTGCTCGGCTACGGCTCGCTCTACTTCGGCCCGGTGCTGGACGACCGCACCCTGACCCGGCACCCCTTCTGGCCGGACGCGCCCGCCCAGTCGGCGGCCATCCCCATGATCATCGGCAACACCAAGGACGAGACCCGCGCCTTCCTCGGCGGAGATCCGGCGAACTACAGCCTGACCTGGGACGACCTGCCCGGCCGCATGACCCTCGCCAATATGCGCATCGACGTCGCGCCCGAGGGCGTCATCGCCGCTTACCGCGCCATGCACCCCGACTGGACCCCCAGCCAGGTCTTCTTCGCCGCCACCACGGCCGCTCGCTCCTGGCGCGGTGCCATCATCGAGGCCGAGGCCCGGGCCGCCGCCGGAACGCCTGCCTTCGTCTACCAGCTGAACTGGACCAGCCCCATCGACGGCGGCCGCCGCGGCGCCATGCACACCGACGACATCCCCCTGGCGCTCGACACCGTAGCCGCCCTCGGCAGCCGCGCCCAAGGGCCTCAGGCGCAACCGATGGCCGACATTCTATCCAGGGCCTTCGTCGCCTTCGCCCGCACAGGCAATCCTAACCACTCCGGCCTGCCCGCCTGGACGCCCTACGATCTGAAGCGCCGCCAGACCATGATCATGGACGTCCCACCCCGGATGGAGGACGACCCCCGAGGCGACGAACGCCGCTTGTTCGCGCGCATTCCCTACGTCCAGCCCGGGACGTGAGCCGCGCTCGGCCTTGACTTCACCGTATTCGAGGCCCATGTGCCGGTCCGTCGCACCCTTGCGGCCTCCGGCGTCTCCAGCGCGTGTGGGTCTTCACCCAAGACGAAGACCGCTCTGTAGAAGACGCAGGCTCCTCGAGCTTCATTCGCTGCCCGGACACGCGGGGCGGCGCCCGGTCAAGCCCTCGTTCAAGCGGCGAGGGACTGGCGGCGCGCGGTTCTTTGGCGTTTCAGCCCGGCCGATGCGCGTCGCCGCATGCGAAAGACACTCGCTCCCATGAGCATCACCTTCGACTCCTTCGGCCTGAACAAGGCCCTGCTGACCGCCCTCGCGACTGAGGGCTACGTCACCCCCACCCCCATCCAGGCCCAGGCCATCCCCTCGGTGATGACCGGCAAGGATCTGCTGGGCATCGCCCAGACCGGCACCGGCAAGACCGCGGCCTTCGCCCTGCCGATCCTTCATCGCCTGGCCGAGAACCGCACCCCACCGCTTCCCCGCACCACCCGCGCCCTGATCCTGTCGCCGACGCGCGAACTGGCCACCCAGATCGCCGACAGCTTCAAGGCCTATGGCCGCCACCTGGGTTTCCGCGTCGCGGTCGTCTTCGGCGGCGTCAGCTACGGCCCCCAGGAGCGCGCCCTGCAACAGGGCCTCGACGTCCTGGTCGCCACGCCCGGCCGCCTGCTGGACCACATGCAGCAGAAGACGCTGGACCTTTCGACCACCGAGATCTTCGTGCTGGACGAGGCCGACCAGATGCTGGACCTCGGCTTCGTCAAGCCGATCCGCCAGGTCGTCGCCCGCCTGCCGCACCGCCGCCAGAACCTGTTCTTCTCGGCCACCATGCCAACCGAGATCGGCAAGCTGGCCAGTGACCTGCTGAAGGACCCCGTGCGCGTCCAGGTCACGCCCCAGTCGACCACGGTCGAACGCATCAACCAGTCGGTCATCTGGGTCGAGCAGGGGCGCAAGCGCGCGCTCCTGACCGAGATGTTCTCCGATCCGAACTATTCCCGCTGCCTGGTCTTCACCAAGACCAAGCACGGCGCAGACAAGGTCGCGGCCTATCTGGAGGCCGGCGGCGTCCAGGCGGGCGCCATCCACGGCAACAAGTCCCAGCCCCAGCGTGAACGCACGCTCGCCGCCTTCAAGGCCGGCAAGCTGCGGGTGCTGGTCGCCACCGACATCGCCGCGCGCGGCATCGACGTCGATAACGTCTCCCATGTGGTCAACTTCGAGCTGCCCTTCGTGCCCGAGGCCTACGTCCACCGCATCGGCCGCACCGCGCGGGCGGGGAAGGACGGCTCGGCCGTCAGCTTCGTCGCCGGCGACGAGATGAAGCTGCTGCGCGACATCGAAAAGGTCACCCGGCAGAAGATCCCGGCTGTGGATCGTCGCAACGACGCCTCCCTGGGCCGGCTGGACGCTTCCATCATGGCGGCGGGCGTCGGCAAGAAGGCCTCCATGCCCGACGACGGGCGTGATCAGCCGCAATCCCGCGGCGGCCCTCGCAACCCGCGTCGCGAAGGCGTCAAGGCACCCCACGGCGGTCAGCCGCACCGTCAGCGCAAGGGCCATCGCGGCCCAGGCACCGGCAACGGCGACCGTTCCATCGCGCCGACGACGCCCTTCGACCCCCTGGCCGCTGATCGCGCCCGCAGCCGCGCGCCCCAGGCCGACGCCCGCGCCGCGGCACAGCCGGTGAAGGAAGGCGAAATCCGTCGCCGTCCCCGCCGTCGCCGTCCGTCCAACGGCGGCAAGGGCTTCGCCGCCAACGGCTGAAGCGGTCGCAGCTCGGAGCGATCCCGAGAACACCGTTGTGATCAAACCGCCCCTCTGGCAGGCATGACCTGGACGGTCTGATCGCTTTCGGGGGATTGCGTGATGGTGTTTCTGGCGTTTGCAGCAATGCTGACGTTCGTTGTCGGCTGCGCGGGCCTTGGCCGCCTGGTTCGTCCTGTGACCGGTCTCACGCGGGCAGACAGTCTTCCTGCCCTGCCACTCCTGGGGTTGGGACTGCTCGTCTGGCTTACGGTGGTTCTGAACGCCGCAGGGCTCTTCTCGACTTGGGTTCTCCTCGCCGCCGTAGGACTCGGCGTTGTCTTGGCGGCGGCTCCATTGCTGCGATCCCGGCCACATCTCGTGCCCGAGACACCGACACTGCTGGCAATCGTGATCGTGGCGGTCCCGATCTTCGGCCTCATCTTCATACCGCCCGAGATCAATGCCAACGACGATGGTCCGGCCTATCTCTTGTTCTCGGAAAAGCTGGCCCTGCTCGGGGCGTCGGGAGCCGAGCCTTTCAGCGAGCGACGGCTCTACGGCTTCGGCGGACAGTTCGGTCTGGTCGCCATCATCCGCGACCTGCTCGGAACGCGCTGGCTGTCCGTGTACGAGCCGGGATTGGGCCTTGCCCTGATAGGCGCGTGGCTCCTACTGGCGAGCAGAACCACACCGATGGCGCGGGTGGTCTCGGCGAGCGTCATCTTTGGCGTCGCGTTCGTCTGGCTGACGATGACAGCCAAGCCTATCGCGAACCTCGCGCCGGCCGTTCTCTACGCCGCCGTGCTGTTCGGCGCGGTGCAGGCCTGGATGGCATGCGCATCGGCCCCCATCGGACAGACAGCATGGTTCAGGGTGCTCGCAATCTTTTGCGCCGTGGCTTTGACCCTCCGTCCGACAGCCGCTCCCTTCATCGCCCTTCTGGCCACCTCCGCCGCCCTACCGGTCATCTCAAGGCAAGACTGGGGCAGCTTGGCCATAGCCGCAGGGTTGGCGGGCATGATCCTCGCGCCCGCCATGATCGGGTCTCTTCAGGCGTCCGGGACCCTGTTCTACCCCTTCCTCGGTGGTGGCGTTCACGTCGACGGCTCTGCGGCGCAGGTGTCGTGGGTTGAGACCATATCCATGTCCGCACGTGCGGTCTGGACCTGGGCGCTGCTCGCCATGATTGGACTCGTATGGCTTTGGTTGCGGCGGAGCGACCAGGCACCTCAGGGCGGCCTTGTCCTTCTCGGCATCACGAGCGCTGCCGTCCTTCTTGTCGCGAGCGCGACCGGGGGTCTCGCGCTTGACCGCTATGCCTTTCCGATCCTGTTCGCCGCGTTCGCGGCCCTGGCCTCGCGCCTCGAGCTGACAACCCAGACATCCGCCAAGCTGAAGGTGATCGCTCGGCCCGTGCTCGGCCTGGCCACAGTCGGATGCATCGGCGTCATCGCCATCGCCGCCCTGCCATCCGCGCGGGCGGCCATTGAAAGCGCGGCTCCGGCAGCGCTGAGACTGCGCTGGCAACAGCCAGCCCTGGATCCCGAGATCGGTCGTGCCTATCGATCGGCGCAGCAGCAGGTTCCGCCGGGCGCGACCCTTCTCGCGGTCCACCTGGCCCATGCCGATCAGCTGGATGTCAGGCGCAATGTCGTCCTCGCCGCCGACCAGGTCGCCACAGCGGGCCCGGGGTCAGGCTGGCCTCAACAGACCTCGCCCGGTGCCGTCACGACGTATCTGCGCGCCTCGGGGGTTGACTATGTCGCCATTTCCGACGGGCTCTTCGATCACCTCGAGAGTGACGGAACGGCCTGGCAGCGCCGCTTGCGCGCCTCGCGGCTATTGGCGCGGGGCCAGTTCATCCAAGCGACGGCCGGCGTCGCTTCCATTGCCGAAGGACCCGATTTCACCCTCTACGCCGTCGCCGACCTTCGATGACCTGCCCTGCAGGCCATGAAAAGGCCCCGCCGGCGAACCGACGGGGCCTCTGGCCAACCGACCCCCGAGCAGGGGCGGAGATCGGCGGGCGTCCGGATCAGCGGGCGTAGTCGTGCGCGATGGCCCAGTCGAACCAGTTGTCGACCACAGTGCCGGTCAGCAGGATGCCGATGCCGCCGGTCAACGTCGTCAGGACAGCGAACCACCAGGCCCAGCGGTGGATGGATTCCATCGTGGCGTTGAAGCCCATGGTCCAGCGCCAGAACAGCGCGCCGCGCTCGGCGGCGGTGCCGCGATCGGTGATCTGCTCGACTTCCCGATCGGCACCGTAGCGCGTGGTCGCCAGGATGGTCGCCCCGTGCATGGCGAACAGCAGGGTGGAGCCATAGAGGAACACGATCGAAAGCGCGTGGAACGGATTGTAGAACAGGTTTCCGTAGGTGATCGAGAAGGCCCCGGTCCAGTCCAGGTGCGGGAAGATGCCGAACGGCACGGCTTCCGACCAGCTGCCCATCATGATCGGGCGGATGAAGCCCAGCACGAGGTACAGCCAGATCGCCGATGCGAAGGCCCAGGTGGTGTGCGTGCCCAGACCCAGGGCCTTGGCCCGCTGATAGCTGCGGATGCACCAGCTGATCAGCGACACTGTCAGGAAGAAGCCGGCGATCAGCCACCATCCGCCCTGATTGAGCGGCGGCAGGATGTTCAGACCCTGCTCGGGCGGGGGCGGATACAGACCCAGCCACAGCAGCTGGCGGATGAACTCGAACGGGTTCCAGTTCACCTGGGCCAGCATGTTCAGCCCGATGATCTCGAAGGCGAGGAACCCGGTCAGCAGGGAGACTACGCCGGTCCAGCCCAGATGAACGGGCCCGATCTGGGCGTTGCCGATCTTGCCGATCCAGTAGCTGAAGAAGGGGGTGCCAACGCGCTCGGCGTCCGGGTCTGTGGTGGGCGCGCCCATCTCGGCGTGCCCGCGGACCTGAACCTGGGTGAAGATATTCTGATAGGCGTTCATGTCGCTCGCCCTCCTATTGCCAGATCGGCAGGTTGCGCCAGCCGTCCCACCATTCGGGCCAGCCTGCGGTCCAGACCGGACCGCTGATGATCATGCAGATGGCGCTCCAGATCCCCGCCTGAAGCGCCAGGAACAGGCCGACCCGGTGAATGCCGAGCGTGCCAACCGAATAGCCGATGAAGTCGCGGAAGAAGGTGTCTTCGTGCTCCGGCTGGCGCACCACCTTGCCCGGCCCCGGATTGGCCGCCGCCAGCACCAGCGAACCGTGCAGGGCGAGCGCCATCGTGGTCGTGAAGAAGAAGGTGATCGCGACCATGTGGGCCGGATTGTAGTGGAAGTTGAGGTACTGGTAGCCGACGTTGGACACCCAATCGAGGTGGCTCCAGATGCCATACGGGAAGCCGTGCCCCCAGGCACCCATCAGGAACGGCCGGAACACCACGAGCGTCAGATAGGCCAGGATCGCCACGCCAAACGCGATAGGCACATGCAGGCCGATGCCGAGTTTTCGACAGATCTCGACCTCTCGAAGCGCCCATGAAATGAAGGCTCCGGTCGCGCAGATGGTGACAAGCTGCCAGATGCCGCCCTCGCGAAGAGGTGCCAACGATAGGCCGTAGGCGATATCGGGCGGATTGATCGAGATCAGCCAGGGGTTCCAGGTGTCGCCCAGCGACGCCCCGTAGAAGATCAGGGCGGTACCCAGCGAGGCGAAGAACGCCGTCGTGACACCGAAGAAGCCGACGTAGAACGGCCCCACCCAGAAATCGAACATGTCACCGCCGATCAGGGTGCCACCCCTGATGCGGTATTTTCGCTCAAAACTCAGTAAGGCCATGACCGTCTCCGCCCGCTGTCCCGATCAACGTCGGGTTGGGCTCAAAATATCGGGGTCGCGACGGACGGGATCGAATCGCTCCGGTCCCGCCCGCGCGCCGCATGCGCGGTTCCCGTCAGGGGGTGGCCGTAGCCGCCGCCGCCGCACGTTCTGCGCCGTCGATCCAGTTGTACCGAGGCGAGCTGAGCAGGATGAAGTGGATCAGCAGAGCCAGGGTGAACAAGAAGACGGCGAGCGCGACGAGCGCCCGTCTGGGATCGAAAAGGAGCCAAATTCTCCACATGACTGTAGTCCTCCATAGCCGGTGACCGGCTTTGTTGGCATCGATCAGTCAAAATGACTGGCCGACAAGTAAAGTGGAGAGGTTTAAGCCCCCAACCACGGTTTCCAGGCCCAGACGAGTCCATGGGCGACCACGGCAATAAGCGTGAACCCGATGAAGCTTGTCATGAACAGGCCGTGGAACTCTTTGGCCGCTTCCGGCGTGAGACCCGTGAGGGACCCACCAGAGTGGTCAGACATAATCTCCTCCTTTCGTTGGAGCTCTTCCCAGCCACGGGGAAGTCCCGTGGCTGTTTCCGCCGCCCGGCAAGCCGAACGTCGAAAGGCGGGTCCGAGACAAAGAGACGGCGCGCGTCATGCGGCCCTCCCGCTCAGGACGATGGCGTTGGCGGCGGCGAGGCGGTCGAGGGTGACCCGGTCCTCTCCGGCCTGACGGGCGGCGCGCTCGGCGGCGTCCCTCAGGCGTTTGGCCGCGGAAATGCGAACGATGACGGGCTGCGAGGCGACCAGCTTCTCGAGCTCGTCGGAGGCGGCGTCTTCCCAGACGATCTCGGCGTGCGGCCGCGCCGGCGTGGCCTCCACCGCGTCGAGCTGGGACGCCAGCGGCAGGATGGCGAACAGGGCGTCGAACAGGGCGTTGCAGACCTCCTGGATCAGGAAGGTGCAGCCCGCGTAGCCCATGAAGGGCGTGCCCGTGTGCCTGCGGATCGCCGCGCCGGGGAAGCTCGCCGGCACCCAGACGCCCTGGGGTCCGTGGCCGCCACCCCCGGCCTCTGCCAGATAGATCCGCTCATTGATGCTGCCGAACAGCACCAGCGGCTTGGTGTCCCGGATCAGGTCGCGGATGGCGACGTTGTCGGTCTTGGTCCCGGCCACGCGCGAGATGGCGAACTGGCACGGCAGGCCGAGGTCGTCCTCGAGGAACTTGCGGACCCCGCGCGTATAGGTCTCGTTGGCGACGATGGCGAACGACGCCGTGCCGAAGAAGTCCTGGGTCACGGAGCGCCACAAGTCCCACAGCGGCTTGATCGTCGTATGCTTCTCGCGCTCGATGAAGGGCTCGGGGTCCAGCCCCGTCAGCTCGCCCAGCCGGCGCAGGAACAGCGTCGTCGAGTCCAGCCCGATCGGTGCCTGCAGGTAGGGCTTTTCGAGCGCCTCGCAGAGACCCCGCCCGAACTCGCGGTACATGCAGATGTTGACATCGGCGTCCGCCAGATTGCGCACATCGGCCAGGTGGCTGCCCAGCGGGAAGGTCATGTTGACCTCGGCCCCGATGCCCTCGCACAGGCGCCTGATCTCGGCCACGTCCGAGGCCATGTTGAACACGCCGTACATCGGGCCGATCAGGTTGACGCGCGGCTTGTCGCCCTCGGCCCGATCACGCGGCCTCGGCATCTTCTTCGGACCGAACTGGGTCCACAGCCAGGTCAGGGCGCGATCCGCCGACTGCCACTGATCCTCGTCGATGGTGCGTGGCAGGAAGCGCTGGATGTTGGTGCCTTCCGGCGTCACGCCCCCGCCGATCATCTCGGCGATGGAACCGGTGACGACGACAGAGGGCAGATCCTTGTCGAGCGTCTTCCACGCCCGCTTCATCGCGCCTTCGGTGCCGTGGCGACCCAGTTCGTCCTCGCCCAGACCCGTGACGACGATCGGCAGCTCATGCGGGGGTAGGCCGTCCGTGTAATGCAGCACCGAGGTCACCGGCAGGTTCTCGCAGCCCACGGGGCCGTCGATGATGACCTGCAGGCCCTTGATGGCGGTGAAGGCGTAGACCGCCCCCCAATACCCACCCGCCCGGTCGTGATCGAGGATCAGCGTCATGTCCCGACGTGCTCCTCGGCCTTGGCCGCGGCGGCCATCTGCTTGGCGTAGCGGGCCTTGAACTCGGGACGGGGCACCGGCGTCTCGGACCAGATGCCCGAGGTGTCGCCCGAGCCGACGCCGTCGAAGAAGGCGCTCATCTTGTCGAAGCGCGCCTTGTTGGCGATGGCGGCGTTGATGACCTGGGCCAGCGATCCCGCGCCCGCCGGTCCCATCAGGGGCCGCGCCGAGATCAGGTTGGTGAAATACAGCGCCGGGATCGACATGGCCTTAGCGTGCTGCACCACGGGCGTCGTGCCGATCGCCAGGTCCGGCCGGATCGCATCGACCGCCGACAGGTCCTGTTCCAGAGAGGCGCGGTAGTTGACCGTGACCCCCTTGGCCTCCAGCCACTCGCGGTCCGGATCGGACCATTTCGTCTGCGGACAGGCCGTGCCGACATAGTCGACCTCGGCCCCGCTCTCGATCAGGAGGCGCGCGACCAGAAGCTCGGACCCCTCATAGCCCGAGACCGTGATCCGCCCCTTGATCGGGGTGGCCGCCAGGGCCGCGCCGATGGCCCCGAGCATCGCGTTCTTGACGGCGTCGATCTTGTCCTGCGGCACGTCGCAGGCCTGCCCGATCGCTTGGAGCCAGGCGGCCGTGCCGTCGCGCCCGACCGGGGCCGAGCCCACGACCTTGCGGCCGGCGGCTTCGAACTCGCGCACGCTGGCGGTGTAGAAGGGGTGGATGGCGGCCACGACGGCGCAGTCCAGCGCGGCATACAGCTCGCGCCACTCGCGGGTCGGGACCACGGGTCCGGGGGCCAGGCCCATCGGGTCCAGCATGCGGCCGATGATCATGGGATCGGCCGGGAACATCTCGCCCAGCAGGGTGACGGTCGGCTTGTCAGCCCGGGTCTTGGGCGCGGCGACGGGGCCGGCTTCGACCTCCTTGCGCGCATAATTCAGCATGGCCCCGGCCAGCACGTCCTTGGCCTCGGCGTGGGTCGGGATGCCAAAGCCCGGCACGTCGATGCCCACGATGCGGACGCCGTTGATCTCCTTGGGAAGCAGCTGAAGCGGCACGCCCGAGGCGGTGGGCACGCACAGATTGGTCACCACGATGGAGTCGTAGAGCGCCGGATCAGCCATCTTGTGGACCGCGTCGCGGATGTCCTCGAACAGCTTTCCGGTGACCAGGCTCTCGGAGTTGAACGGCACATAGCCGACCGAACGGCGCGCGCCGTAGAAGTGGCTGGTGAAGGTCAGGCCATAGACGCAGCAGGCCGACCCCGACAGGATCGTCGCCGTGCGCCGCATCCGCAGACCGACGCGCAAGCTACCGAACGCCGGACACATCGACTGCGGCTGATCGTGAGGCCCGACCGGATAGTCCTTGGCATAGCGCGCCAGGATCTCGGACTTGCCGGCCTTGGACGCCGCCGCCTGCAGCTCCGCCTTGCCGCCGTGGCAGCCGCCGTCCAGCGAGACGGGCTCGGCGGCTTGCGGGTTGGAGATGGGGGGACCGTCGGCCATGTCGCTCAGACCGCCTCGTCGTAGATGACTTCGAGCGAGGCCTTGGGCACGTAGCTGGCCCCGCGCATGTCGCTCTGGCTGGCGGGCATCAGCCGCACTTCGCCGCCGACCTGATCGGGGCTGAACAGACCCAGGAGGCCGTCCTGCGTCAGGGGCTTGGGATGCTGCGGCAGGCTGTCGGTCACGGCCTGGGCCAGGCCGGCGAACAGGCTGCCCCATTCGCTGTCGGACGTACCGATGATCTGATAGTTGGCGGACTTCCTGCGGATGTCCTCATTGGCCGGGATCGAGGCCAGGACGGGGATGTCGACCGCCTTGGCGAAGGCCGCGGCCTCGCCCGTTCCGTCGTCCTTGTTGATGATCATGCCGGCCACGCCGACGTTGCCGCCCATCTTGCGGAAGTATTCGACCGCCGAGCAGACGTTGTTGGCGACGTAGAGGCTCTGCAGGTCGTTGGACCCGACGACGATGACCTTCTGGCACATGTCGCGCGCGATCGGCAGGCCGAAGCCCCCGCACACCACGTCGCCCAGGAAATCCAGCAGGACGTAGTCGAAGCCCCAGTCGTGGAAGCCCAGCTTCTCCAGCAGCTCGAAGCCGTGGATGATCCCACGTCCGCCGCAGCCGCGCCCGACCTCGGGCCCGCCCAGTTCCATGGCGAAGACGCCGTCGCGCTGGAAGCAGACGTCCTCGATGCGCACTTCCTCGCCGGTCAGCTTCTTGGCGGCGGAGGTGGCGATGATGGTCGGGCAGGATTTGCCGCCGAACAGCAGGCTGGTCGTGTCGGACTTGGGATCGCAGCCGATTAGCAGCACCCGCTTGCCCTGCTGGGCCATCATGTAGCTGAGGTTGGACAGGGCGAAGGACTTGCCCGAGCCGCCCTTGCCGTAGATGGCGATGATCTGGGTTTCCTTGGTGACCTCGCCAGTGTGCACGGGATCCGGCTCGACCTTGGCTTCTTCACGCAGGTGCTTGTGGGTAATCAGGGTCACGGTCACGCGCAGTTCCTCCAATCGAGGATCATCTTGAGGCAGGTCGGTTCGCCGAAGGCGGTCGGATAGGCGTCGTTGGCCTCGGTCGCCGCCATGCGGTGGGTGATGAGACCCTCCAGGCTGAGCGCGCCGGAGGCGATCAGGGCGGTCACCCCGGCCACGTCCTCGGGCCGGAACTCGGCGGCGATGCGGAACCGAGCCTCCTTCATGAAGGCCATGGGGAAGGCGAAGGACAGACGCGCCTCATAGAATCCGGCCAGGACGATCTCGCCGCTGCGGGCCAGCCGCGCGACCAGGAAATCCATCAGGTCCTCGGCGCCGGACGCGTCGTAGATCGAGCGATAGTCGCGGCGATCATCCGCGTCGGGATGGATGGCCACGCCGTTGCGGCGCGCCGCATTGGTTTCCCAGACGGTCGGCTTGTCGTGCCCCATCGCCTCGGTGATCCGCAGCAGTAGACGCCCGAGTGTGCCGTAGCCGACGATCAGGTCTGGCGCCGTGCCACCGACGATGGCGTGATAGGCGGTGGCCGCCAGAGACAGCAGGACCCCGTCGTCCTCCAGCCCGTCCGGCAGGGCGACGGTGCGCGACGATGGCGTGATCAGGGTGCGGGCCGCGCCGCCGAAGAGGCCGCGGGCGTCGATGAAGTGGGACGAGCCGGGGACGAACACCCGCTCGCCGATCCGGTCTTGCGCGTTGGCTCCAGCGTCCACGACGCGGCCGATTGATTCGTATCCGGGCACCAGCGGATAGCCCAGGCCCGGGAAGTGGGGCATGCGGCCGTCCCACAGCAGGCGTTCGGTTCCGGTCGAGATTCCGCTGGCCTCCACCTCGACGACCACATCGTCGGGGCCGGCAGGCTTCAGGTCGAGCAGGCGGAGCGCCAGTCGGCGGGGCTCCTCCAGTACGACGGCTAAAGTGTCCATCTCGATGCCTCGGGAGGCCGGACCAAGATAGGCACCCTCCCAACTGTCAGCTTAGATTGACAGTTGGGGTTGTCAAACTTTGATTACACTTTGTTCTGTCAATTCCGCGCGACAATCAGGCTGGCGATGACCGGCATGGCCGTCCGAACGCGGCGGGCGCTGGCGAATCCCGCTTCCCGGCACATGGAGATTATTTCTCGCGCGGGGCGAGGCCGGCCCGAGCCCATGGCCAGCAGATACATCCCGAAATAGGCGTCCCCGACCCGCTCCGCGCCCGGCTCCTGCGCCATCGGCTCGCCGATCAGCAGAGTGCCACCGGGAGGCAGAGCCGCCTGCGCCGCCTTCAGAATCGCCAGCGCCGGTCCATCGTCGTGATCGTGCAGCACGCGGATCAGGCTGACGGCGTCCGCCCCGGTCGGCAGAGCGTCCCGGAACACATCCCCGCCCGTCGCTTCCAGCGCCAACCCCTCGGCCGCGAACCGCGCCCGGGCCCGCTCGGCCACGGGGGGCAGGTCGAACAGCATCCTCTCCGCGCCCGGTGCCCTTGCCGCCACCGCCCGCAGGAAGGTCCCCTCCCCGCCCCCGACGTCCAGCAACCGCCGATGCCGCGCGACGGGATAGGCGTCGAGCACCTGGGCCGCCACCATGGCCTGGCTGTCGCTCATCAGCCGCGAGTAGGCCTCGGCCTGTTCCGCATCCGGCGGACCGCCCTCCGCATAGGTCCAATAGGCCGCCAGCGCCCCGCCCCCACCGCCGCGCCTTAGCAGGGCCATCGGGTCGGCCAGGTCGGCATAGAGCAGGGCATGGTGCCGGATCATTGCCGCCACGCCCGGCGCGCCCAGCAGGGAGGCTCCCTCGACCCCCAGCGCCCAGCGATCCTCGCCCGCCGGTTCCGCCAGCTTCAGCGCTGCTGCCGCGCGCAGCAACCTCAGCGCCCCGTCGCGATCCAGGTCCACCGCTGCACCGACCGCCTCGACGGACATAGGCCCCTCGGCCAGCCGCTCCAGCAGCCCCGAGGTCACGCAGGCATGGGCGATCTGTGAGTAAACGAACCCGGCCGTGACATCGAACAGGGCGGCCGCCCGTCGGCGCGCGATGGGCAGCGTCAGCGGAAACCGCGCGGCCCATCTCTGAAAACCAGGAGAACCGATCAGCCTGTTCCGCCAGGCGCGCCATCGATCGTGCAGCTTCATATGGCGCGTATCGACCCACCCGGCCGATTTCCCTTGTGTCAATCCAACTGGACACCTTTAGTGTATCCCTCGCAAGACACGAAAGGCGGGTCATGCCCCGCGACCGGGTCGTCATCGTTGGAGCTGGCATCGGCGGTCTCGCCGCCGCGGTGGACCTGTGCGCCCAGGGTATGGACGTCACAGTGGTCGAAAAGGCCGCCACGCCGGGCGGCAAGCTGTCGGAACAGTTGGTCGACGAACGCGGCATCGATTCGGGTCCGACCGTCTTCACCATGCGCTGGGTGTTCGAGACCCTGTTCGAACGCGCGGGCACATCGCTGGACCGCCACCTGACCGTCCGCCGGGCCGAGACGCTCGCCCGTCATAGCTGGCCCGATGGCTCCACCTTCGACCTGCACGCCGATCTCGACCGCTCGGCCGAGGCCGTGGGCGACCTGTCCGGCGCGGACGAAGCCCGGCGCTTCCGCGCCTTCGCCGCCCGCGCCGCCAAGATCTATCAGGTGCTGGAACGCCCGTTCATCCAGCGGCCCAAGCCGACCATCGCGGGACTGACGCTCGACATCGGCCTGCATCGCCCGCTCGATCAGTGGTCGATCATGCCCTACCGCTCGCTGTGGGCCGAGCTCGGGAGCTATTTCCGTGACCCGCGCCTGCGCCAGCTGTTCGGCCGCTACGCCACCTACGCCGGCTGCTCGCCCTTCAAGTCGCCCGCCACCCTGATGCTGATCGCCCATGTCGAGCAGCAGGGCGTCTGGCTGGTCGACGGCGGCATGCAGCGGATCCCCGAGGCCCTGACCGGCCTGATCCAGTCGCTCGGCGGAACCGTCCGGACCGGCGAGGCCTGCGCCGAAATCCTGACCGAGCGGGGCCGGGCGTCCGGTGTCGTCCTGTCCTCCGGCGAACGGATCGAGGCGCGCACCGTCATCGTGAACGCCGACCCATCGGCCTTGGCGCAAGGCCGGTTCGGCACAGCGGCCGCCCGCGCGGTCTCGGCCACCCCGCCCCGCGCACGCTCGCTGTCGGCCGTCACCTTCGCCTTCACGGCCGAGGCGCGTGACGTGCCGCTGGTGCGCCACAACCTCTATTTCTCGCCCGACTACGTCGCCGAGTTCGACGACCTGCACGCGGGTCGCGCCCCGACCATCCCCACCGTCTACATCTGCGCCCAGGACCGGGGCGATGACGACGGACCACCCCACTGCGAAGGACCCGAGCGGTTTTTCGCCATCACCAACGCGCCGCCGAACGGCGACGTTCACACCTGGTCGCCAGAGGAGATCGACACATGTCGCTCGCGCGCCTTCGCCTCGATCCGAGCCTCGGGGGTCGACTTGCGCCCTCACCTCCCGACGATGGCGGTCACGACGCCAGACTCCTTCGAGAAGCGCTTTCCGGGGACGGGTGGAGCCCTCTATGGCCGCGCGGGTCACGGCTGGGACGGGGCCTTTCGACGGCCCGGAGCCCGTACGCGGATGCCGGGACTCTATCTCTGCGGCGGGGCGACTCACCCTGGGGCGGGCGTCCCGATGGCGGCCCTGTCGGGACGGCAGGCCGCCTTGGCCGTCATGGCGGACCGCGCTTCGATGCGCCGGTCGGCCCCGGCGGCTACGCCTGGTGGTATGTCGACGCCCTCAGTGACGACGGCCGTTTCGGCCTGACCATCATCGCCTTCGTCGGCAGCGTCTTCTCGCCCTGGTACGCCTGGTCGGGACGCGGGAAGCCGGAGAACCACAGCGCCCTCAACGTCGCCCTCTATGGCCCCGGCTGCGAGCGGTGGTCCATGACCGAGCGACCCGCGTCTCAGGTCTTCCGCGACGCCGAGACCCTGCAGCTGGGCCCCAGCTCCGTCCGCTGGGATGGCGATGAACTGGTCATCCGCTTCGACGAGACGACCGCCCCAGTCCCGCCCATGCCGATGATCCCCAAGCGCATGCGCGGCACGGTCCGGGTCCGTCCGCGCGCCATCAACGAGATCGCCTTCCCGCTCGACGACGTGGGCAAGCATATCTGGCGCCCCATCGCGCCCCGGTCCCGCGTCGAGGTCACGCTGGACGACCCGTCCCTGTCCTGGACCGGCGAGGGCTATCTGGACACCAACGCGGGGTCAGAACCGATGGAGGACGCTTTCGAAGTCTGGGACTGGTCTCGCGCCCATCTGCGCCAGGACAGCGCCGTCCTCTATGACCTCAAGCGCAAGGACGGCACCGCCCTCAGTCTCGCGCTGCGGTTCGACAAGGACGCCGTGCCCGAGACCGTCGAGCCGCCGCCGCACGCCCTCCTGCCCCCCACGATCTGGCGCATGCCGCGCCACACCCGCGCCGACGCCGGGCGGCCGGTCCATGTCGAGACGACGTGGGAGGACACACCCTTCTATTCGCGCTCGACCCTGTCGAACCACCTGCTGGGCGAGCCCTGCCAGGCCGTGCACGAAAGCCTGTCACTGGGGCGGCTGAGGTCGCCCATCGTCCGCGCCATGCTGCCCTTCCGCATGCCGCGCTCGCTCCGCTGAGGCCTCTCGGTCGCGCTTCAGCGAGCGCCGGGTCGAGAACAGCTCCCATACGGCCCAGCCCAGAATCAGGCCGAAGACCAGCACGCTCTCGACGATGAACACCTGGGTTCCGCTCATGCGGTGGCCTCCTCCATCAACCCATGCCGCGCGGCCACCTCCTCGATCACCGCCGCGACCAGATCGGGCCGTTCCTCGTGCGCCAGATGGCCCAGCCCGGCCAGAGTTACGATCCGCGCGGCGGGCAGGGATGCACGGACCTCCTCCGCCACCGAAGGCGGCACCG
Organism: Brevundimonas sp. AAP58; assembly: GCF_001295975.1. Taxonomy (GTDB): domain Bacteria; phylum Pseudomonadota; class Alphaproteobacteria; order Caulobacterales; family Caulobacteraceae; genus Brevundimonas. The sequence goes on from NZ_LJHU01000011.1 coordinate 41,791, forward strand.
CCTGATCGCGCGTCCCGACCACCAGCGTCAGCTCGGCGATCAACTGCGGCAGGCTCCGCAGCACGTCGGTGATGTCCCAGCTGCCCATCATCCCCAGCGTCCCCGCCACATGCCCGGGCTTCCTCAGGAGGCGGCCATAGAGCTCCACGCCCCGATCATCGATCATCGATCCCGTCCCCCGGATCAGCCGCGCCACCCGGCCTGGATCGCGCGCGGCTTGCGCGAACAGGCCGACCGCCAGCGGATTGACGAACAATCCCATCGCCAGCCCCCGGAACAGCGGCGCGACCGGCCCCGCGAAGGGCTGAAGCGCCCCGTTGATCGCCACGATCGGCGCCTCGCCGAACCGCCCGTCCAGCGACATCCTCAGCGCGATCGCCGCACCCGCCGAATGCGCGACCACCAGACTCGGCCGCACCGACATCGTCTCGATCAGCGCCGTCGTCCGCCGCGCCATGTCCCACAGCGACTGACGATTGTCCCTCGGCATGGCGGTGAAGCCATGCCCCGGCAGATCCGGCGCAACCACGGTGAACCGCTCCGCCAGCCTCGGCATCAGATCACGCCAGCTGTGCGTCGCCGCCCCCGCCCCGTGCAGCAGCAAAACGACCGGCCCCTGCCCCATCGTCTGCACATGCCAGGTCAGATCGCCCGCCGTGACGAAGCGGCTGGCCTCGCGGTTGGGCCAATCCCGGCCCTCGACGGCCCAGTCCGGACGGTCGCCCATGCTCAGACGTCCAGCGACCGCACGAGGTCGCGCACCCGCTCGGCCTCGACATAGGGCAGCGCTGCGAACGTCGCCCCCATCGCCTCGGCCAGCCTGGCTCCATCGCCCCTCGGCCGGGGCGAGACGTCGATCAGCGCCGCCGACACCCCCGCCGCCCGAATGCGCCGGCAGGCCGTCAGGGCGTCCTGCTCCGCCCGCGTTCGGAAAGACGCCCCGTCGAGGGCAATATTGCCCCGTCCATCGGTCATCACGACCAGCAGAGGCGTTCGCCCCTTGGCCCGCTCGCCCAGCGCCAGCGCCGCCGCCGCCTCCAGCCCGCTCGCCAACGGCGTCGTCCCGCCCCCCGCCAGCGCCGCCAGCTCCCGCCGCGCCCTCGCCAGCGACCGCGTCGGCGGCAAGAGCACCTCCGCCGCCTCCTTGCGGAATGCGACCAGCGCCACCTGGGTCCTGCGCACATAGGCTTCGGCCAGCAGCAGCTCGACCGCCCCCTTGGTCTCGGCCAGCCGCTGCAAGGCCGCTGACCCCGAGGCGTCGACCACGAAGATCACTGTCGCCTCGGCCCTCTGCTCGAAACGCCGCACGCGAAAGTCGTCGCGCCGCACCCGCATCGGCTCGCGCATGCCCAGCCGCCCGCCGCGCAGCCTCTGCCACGGCGCGGCGGCCTTCAGCGTCTCGACCAGATCCAGCGCCGCCGCCCCATCCGGCCGCCCCGGCCGCGACCCGATGCGCCGCCCCCGCTTCGCCGCCGGAATCTTCGCCCCCGCCGGTCCCGACCGCGCGGGCGCGCCCCGGACCACCTGCCCCGACGCCGCCCACAGCGCCTCCAGCCCCTCCGGCAAGGCCGCCCGCGCCGCCTCCAGCACCAGATCGTCCAGCACCTCCGGCGTCCGGTCCGAGGCCTCGGTCTCGTCTGCGCCTTCCGCCTCCGCCGGATCGGGCTCGGCCTCGGGCTCCACCTCCTCCGGCACCGGCTGCGGCGGCAGCCGCGTCGCGCGCGGGCTCAGCACCAGCCGCGCCGCCGTCGTCAGATCTTCGGCCTCGATGGCCTGGCGCTCCTCCAGCGCCGCCAGCGCTGCCGCAGTCCGCAGCGTCAGCCGAGGAGCCCGGAGCGACGCCACACCCAGCGCCTCGCACGCCGCGCATACCGCATGGATCGCTGCCTCGTCCGGTGCCGCGACCTGCGCCAGAGCCGCCCGCGCCTCTGCGATGTCGTCCGGCGTGGCGCTGATCGGCTCCGCCTCTTGCCAGCCCACACCGTCCAGATCGATCCGGAACGCCAGCCGCTCCAGCAGGACCTCGGGCGGCCGCTCGTCTTCCAGCCCCTCGTCCAGCGCGACCAGCACGAACCGGGTCGGTGTCCGTTCCGACGCCCCGTCGCGCTCGATCCGCACCGCGCCTTCGTCGATGGCCCCGGCCAGCCGCGCCGCTACCCCGCCGTCCAGCCGCTCGGCCATCGGCGCGATCAGCACGCCGCCATCAGCCTCGACCAGCATGCCCTTCTGCAAAACCCGGGTTCCAGCCCCCAGCGCCGCCGCCAGGTCCAGCCCGCCCAGCAGCCGATCATCGCCGATCCCCGGTGGCAATCGCTTCCACGGAGTCCCGTCCGCGTGCAGCGCCTTCAGCCCCGACAGCCAGTTGTCCCGCACCGGGCCCGGCCCGGCCCGCACGGCCGCTCCGCCCAGCTCCGGATCGACCGCCAGCAGCGCCGCCGCCAGCATCGCGTCGGCCCACTGATCGGCAGCCTGTGTCATGCCGCCAGCAGGTCGTCGATCGCCCGCTCGATCCGGCTGGTTCCCGCCTGATCGTCAAGCGGCCCGCGCCGCAGCCGGTGCCGCAACGCCATCGGCGCGATCCGCCGCAGGTCCGCCTCCGTCACGGTTTCCCGCGTTTCCATCGCCGCCAGCGCCCTCGACGCCCTGAGCAACGTGAGCTCGCCACGCAAGCCATCGGCCCCCACCGCCATGCACAGCCGCGACCCGGCCTCCAGCACGGCGTCGGGCACGGTCACGGCGTCCAGCATCCCTTGCGCCGCCGCCACCTTCTTGCGCACGGCCGCGTCCTTGCTCTTCCAGGCCTTGGCGAACCCGGCCGGATCGCGGTCGAAGGCGTCGCGCCGTTTCACCACCTCGATCCGCTCGGCCAGTGTGTCGGGCGTGCGCACCTCCACCGACAGACCGAACCGGTCCAGCAGCTGCGGTCGCAGCTCGCCCTCTTCCGGATTGCCAGAACCCACCAGCACGAAGCGCGCCGGGTGCCGCACCGACAGCCCCTCGCGCTCCACCACGTTCTCGCCCGACTGCGCCACGTCCAGCAGCAGGTCGACCAGGTGATCCTCCAGCAGGTTCACTTCGTCGATATACAGAAAGCCGCGATTGGCGCGCGCCAGCAGACCCGGCTCGAACGCCTTCTCGCCGAGGGTCAGGGCCTTCTCCAGATCCAGCGCGCCGACGACTCGGTCCTCGGTCGCCCCTAGCGGCAGGTCGACCACCGGCGCGGGCGTCTGGCCCGGCCCCTCATGGCGGCACACACCCACGCAGGCCGAGGACGGCTCATCCGGCTCGCAATTGAATCGGCACCCCGAGATGACCGGCAGCGCAGGCAACAGCGCCGCCAGCCCGCGCACCGCCGTCGTCTTGCCCGAGCCCCGGTCGCCGAAGACCATGACCCCACCCAGCGTGCGGTCCACCGCGGCGAGAAGCAGCGCCAGTTTCATGTCCGCCTGGCCGACGATGGCCGAGAAGGGAAAGACGAGGCGCATGAGTGTCCAATCAGTTTGACACTCACGGTCACACCATTGCGCCGCCGGGTCAACGCGTCGCAGACATGGCAAACCCGCGTCGTTTGAGTTTGTCGCGCGGTTCTGCCTATCGTGAAGCGTGGGCGCTTCGCCCTGCGGAGGGGCCGATGGCCGCATCGACGCCGACAGGCTGGCGCTATCATCCGCAGAGGGATGCGCTGCTGGCCGAGGCCCACGCCCGGCCCTTCACCCCCCTGACCGGGCCCGCGCTCGTCACTCGTATCGCTACCCTGTCAGGCCAGGACGGCGAGGCGGCGGACCGCGATCACATGGCCGCCCTGTGTCGTCGGCTGGGTCAGCCCGAACCCGGCCCGACCGCGCGCTGGGCCGTGCTGGATGGCGGCACCTGGCGTCTTCGGTGGGAGCGGCACACCGAGCTCTCGACATGGACCGGCTTTCGCACGCCTACCGGCTCGACCGCCTTCGACGAGACCGCCTTCGACATGGTCCCAGAGGACTGGCTGGCGAGCTTTCCAGGCGAGGTTCTAGTCGCCACCCGGCTGGAGGTCTGGCCCGCCGTCGATCCGGCGGCGGCGGCGGCCATGTTCGGCATCGAGGTGGTGGGCTCCCGCCTCGCCGACGACGCTGCCATCGTCTTCACAGACTTCCGGCCCGACGGCCGGGGCATGACCCGGCTTCTGATGCTGGCCCACGCCGGCGACGCCTCCCAGACCGGCCGCCTTGTCCAAAGCCTGCTGGAGGTTGAGACCTATCGCCTGATGGCGCTCCTGGCATTTCCCGTCGCCGGCCAGACCGGCCGCGAGCTCGCCGCCATCGAATCGCGCGCGGGCGAACTGGCGGAAAAGCTGACCCAGGACGGCGACCCGGAGGCCGACCGCCGCCTGCTCGACGAACTGTCGGGCCTGGCTGGAGAGACCGAGGCCTTGATCGGCCGCACCGGCTTCCGCTTCGACGCGGCGGCCGCCTACCACCGCATCGTGCGCGAGCGCATCGAGATGCTTCGCGAAGCGCACATCAACGGTCTGCTCACGCTCGGCGAGTTCATGCAGCGCCGTCTCGACCCAGCCATGCGCACCTGCGACGCCGTCGCCGAGCGCCAACGCGCCGCGATCCGGCGCATCGCCCGCATGACGCAGATGCTCAACACGCGGGTCGAGGTGGCGGCTGAGGCGACCAGCGCGGCTCTGCTCGCCTCGATGGACCGTCGCGCCGGGGCTCAGCTGAAACTGCAGCAAACCGTCGAGGGCCTGTCGACCGTGGCCATTTCCTACTACGCCGTCGCCCTGCTCGGCTTCCCGCTCAAGGCGGTCGAAGCCTCTGTTCGGGGCTTTGATGCGACCATCGCCACGGGCGTCGTCGCTCCTTTCGTGGTGGCTGGCGTCTGGTACTGGTTGCGGTCGTTCCGGCGTAAACTCACCGACGAGCACGGCTGACCCAATTTGTCGCGGCGCATCGGGAACTTGCCGCCAGCGCCGCAGTTGACAGTCCAAGCGCCGGGTCTATGGTCCGGCCAACTTTGTAATCCCAGGGAGGCTGCAGGTATGCGTAAGTTTGGTATTGCGGGTGTCGTTGCGGCGAGCGCCCTTCTCGGTCTGGCCGCCTGCTCGGGCGGTAGCGAAGAGGCCGAGGCCCCCGCTGCCGAGGCTCCTGCGGCCGAGGCTCCCGCTGCTGAAGCGCCCGCCGCCGAGCCCGCTCCCGCGGCTGAACCCGCTGTCGCCCCCGCCGCTCCCGCCGCCGCTGGCGCGACCCTGCAGGTTGCCGGCCTGACCGGCGACCCGGCCGCCGGCCAGCGCATCTTCGGCCAGTGCCGCACCTGCCACGTCGTCGAGCCCGGCGTGAACCGCGTTGGCCCGTCGCTGCACGGCATCGTCGGCCGCACCGCCGGCCAGGTCCCGGGCTACAACTACTCGACCGCCAACAAGAACAGCGGCGCGACGTGGGACGCCCAGACCCTGTTCACCTACCTGGAAGACCCCCGTGGCTTCATGCCGGGCACGAAGATGGCCTTTGTCGGCCTGCGCGACCCGCAGCAACGCGCGGACGTGATCGCCTATCTGGCGACCCAGTCCTGATCGAGCCGAACGTCTGAAGATCGAGGCCCCGGTGGAGACACCGGGGCCTTTTTCTATGGGCGATTGGTCAGCCGTCGTCTCAGGTCCAGAAGGTGCAGCGGGAAGGACGCCAGCAGCGCCAGGCTGACCCACGACCAGTCGGCCCCGACCAGGGCAGCGCGCACGCCGAGCAGGATGAAGACGCCAGGTCCGAGCACCAGCAGCGTCGACCAGACATTCATGCGGCGCGTTGCGATGAGCCACGCCGCCTCTACGGCGATGACGACCAGAACGACGTCAACCGCATGACCGCTGGCGAAGAAGGCCTGCACAGGGTCAGGCCGGGCGCAGGCCCAGCAGGTGGCCCATGTCCTTTAGGAAGATGCGCGCGTGCGCCGCCGGCTTCGCCCGCACCAGTTCCTTGTTCATGTAGGCCTGCCAGGTCAGGGCCTGGACGTCGGGATCGGCGCACATGCTGACGAAGCGTTCCCGGCGCTTGTCGGAGCGGTACCAGAAGTGCTGCATGACCCCGAGCACCATGAACACCTTGCCGTGGGCCCTCATGAAACGGCTGCGCGCCGTCTTCAGATGGCGCGGGTCCCGGTTCAGCAAGGCGGCCTCGACCGCCTCCGCCGCCAGCCGCCCGCACTCCATCGCATAATAGATGCCTTCGCCCGACGCCGGGGCGACGACGCCGGCCGCGTCGCCCGCCACGATCACGTCGCGGCCGTTGTCCCAGCGCTTCAGCGGCTTCAGCGGGATCGGGGCTCCCTCCGTCCGCACCGTCTCGCAGGCGTCCAGACCGGTCAGCTTCCTAAGCGCCGTCGTCGCGGTCCTCAGCGAGAATCCCTTCTGCATCGACCCCACGCCGATCGACGCCGTATCCCCATGCGGGAAGATCCAGGCGTAGAAGTCCGGCGACAGCTGACCCTGGTACCAGACATCGCACCGCTGCGGCTCGAAGTCTGCCGCGCCCCGCGAGGGGGCCTTGATGATTTCGTGATAGGCGAAGACGTAGCGCTGCCGATCCGCCCCCTTCACTTCCTGTGCAGCGACCGAGGATTTGGCTCCGTCGGCCCCGATCACCATCCGCGCCCGCACGGCCATAGGCGGCGCGTCCTTGTCGACTCCGACCGCGCGATACAGCACCACGGCCGAGCCGTCGGCCTCGCGCTCGATACCGGTGTAGATGCCGGTCCGCCGCTGGGCCCCCGCCCGCTCGGCGCGGACGCGCAGCCATTCGTCGAAGGTCTCGCGGTTGACCATGCCGACGTAGCCGCCCTCGATCGGCATGCGCACGCGCTTGTCCGATGGCGCGATCATCCGGGCCTCGGAGGCTCGGGCGCAGATCAGGCTGTCGGGAATGTCGAAGTCGCGGATCAGCCGGGGCGGGATGGCTCCGCCGCAGGGCTTGATGCGCCCCTGCCGGTCCAGCAGCAGGACGGTGCGCCCCTGCTCGGCCAGATGCCGCGCGGCGGTCGCGCCCGACGGCCCGCCCCCCACCACGACGCAATCGAAGGTCTCGGCGATGACGCCGAGTTCAGGCCTGGACATGACGGGCTCCCGTGACGGGTGAGGCGACGGAGGATGCCGGTGCGCCGATCCGTGAAGCGATGATGGCCGAGGCCAGGAACAGCCCTGCCTCCAGCGTGAAGACGAGACCAAAGGCAGGCGCATCGGCGCCCATCAGTCCGCGTCCGATATCGACGCCGACGGCACCGAGGAAGCCGCCGGCCGCGAAGCCCAGGGCTTGCGCTGCGCCCCAAACGCCCATGCGGATGCCTTCGCGCGGGCCTTCGCCCTGGCCCGCCAGCCCCATCATGGAGCCGATGGCGGCGACCGCGAACATGCCGTTGAAGAAGCCCAGCCCGAACACCGTCGGCAGGATCGGCCAGCTCGGTCCAATCGCGGCGGCCGCCGTCAGCAGACCCAGCATGGCCGCCGAGCCGACGCAGCCCGCGATGGTCCAACCGCGCATCCACCCGCGGCCCTTGCCGCCGATGAAACCGCCCAGCGCGCCGACCAGCACCATGCCCAGCAACACCCCGCCGTTCTGGACGCCGGACATCTGCGTCGACTGACCGGGCGTCATGGAAAAGACCAGGCCCGCGAACGGCTCCAGGATCAGTTCCTGGGCGCTGTAGGCCACCATCGACACCAGCACGAACACGGCGAACAGCCGCGCCTTCGGATCGGCGAGGGTCTGCCTCAGCGCCTCGGCGAAGGGCGTGGGCACCTCCGCCGCCACGACCGGCGCGACCGCTGGACGTTCCATCTTCCAGGTGGCCAGCAGCGTCACGACGAAGGCGATCAGGGCCACGCCCGACGCCACCACCGCCAGCCGCGCCATGGAGAAGGGGTCGAGCAGTCCTCCGCCGATCCCAGCGGTGAGCACGATTCCCACGATCATCATGATCCAGGTGATGGCCGCCGCCGCCGGTCGCCTCTGCGGCGCGACGCGGGTGGCCAGCAGCGCCAGCAGCGACGTCCCCGCCGCACCGACGCCCGCCCCGATCATGGAGAAGGCGAGAACAGCGAGAGCGATCCCCGCCCAGGTCGATGACGCCATCAGGGCCGTGGCGTTGGTGGCCAGCAGCGCACCCAGCGCCAGCACCCCCATCCCGCCGACGATCCACGGCGTGCGCCGCCGTCCCTGATCCGACCCATGTCCCCAGCGCGGCCGCGACAGCTGCACGACATAGTGCCACGCGACGAGCGCTGCAGGCAGCGCCACCGGCAGGGCCAGCTCCACCGCCATGACACGGTTCAGCGTCGACGTCGTCAGAACGACGATCGAGCCGAGCGCACTCTGCACCAGACCCAAACGGACGATGCCAAGCCAGGACAGCCCCGCCTGCTGACCGCGTTCCATCAGTTTGCTCCCGACAGGTTCGAGACCGCGAAGGCCGAGACCATCATGCCGATGACGTAAAGCGTGGTGCCCGTGGCGTTGTACCAGGGCGTCAGATCCTTCGGCCGCCCCAGCAGACGGACCATGCAGGCGATCTGCGCGGCCAGGAGCGCCGCGACCGCCAGCCCGTGCCACGGACGGTCCCAGGCGACGAACAGCAGGGCCACGACCACCACCTGGGGCGCGGCCATGGCGACGCAGGCGATGCGCGCCGCCCTGTCCTCCCCCAGCACGGCTGGCAGCGAGCGCAGGCCCATCGCCCGGTCGCCATCGACCGCCTTGAAGTCGTTCAGCACCATGATGCCGTAGGCCCCCAGGCTGTAGAGCCCGGCGAGCAGCAGCACCGGCATGCTCGGCAGCGCCCCGGCCATGACCGCCGCCCCCGTGAACCAGGTCAGCCCCTCATAGGAAAAGGCGCAGGCCAGAGGCCCCGCTACGCCCGAAGCCTTCAGACGGAAAGGCGGCGCCGAATAGGCCCAGGCCAGAGCCAGCCCCAGCGTCGTCGCCGCCAGCACCCACGGCCCGGTCAGCGCCGCCACGACCAGCGACAGCCCGGTCCAGACGATGGCGATCCACAGGCCCCAACGCCCCGGAATGCGGCCAGACGGGATCGGTCGATGCGGCTCGTTGATGGCGTCCACATGCCGATCGAACCAGTCGTTGACGGCCTGGCTGGTGGCGCAGACCAGAGGCCCGGTCAGGGCCACGCCCGCGATCAGAAACAGCCACCGCCCCTCGAACGACGCGCCCGACGAGATCACCCCGCAGACGAAGGCCCACATGGGCGGAAACCAGGTGATCGGCTTGAACAGCTCCAGCACGGCGCCCGGCGAGGGTGCGGCAGGCGACGGCGCGGGAAGCGTCCTGTCCATAGGTGACGGTAGGTCTGGACAGGGTCGAGTGTCAACTTGATTGGACACTTCAGGCCGTGAAATGGGAGTCAGTGCCGGGCGTGGAAGTGACTCTCACTTCTCTCACCGAGCGTGTCGCGCAGACCGAACCGATCTGGAAGGCGGAACAGTGTCACCGACGCGCACGTCAGTTCCGGACGCATCAGTCGTCCAGATCGCCCAGGCCGTAGCGACGCAGCTTTGAATAGAGACTCTGGCGGCTGAGGCCCAGGACGTCGGCGGCCGAGGCGCGGTTGTCCTGGGTCAGGTTCAGGGCCGCCTCGATACACATCTTCTCGATCAGGTCGGTCGATTCGCGCACGATGTCCTTCATCGGCACCCGTCCGATCAGCTGGGTCAGCTGCTCGACCGAACGGGCCGTCGCCCCGAGCGGCAGGGCCGTCGAGACCCCGTCGCCTGACGGCAGGCGGCGCGAGACGTTGCGGATGCTGAAGCCATAGGTCGGCCGGCTGTCGTCGGGAACGACCACGGCGGTCACCTCGACGTCCTCAGGCTCGCCAAAGCCGGATCGGATCACGGTGGCGAAGTTACGCAGCGAGCCGTGCTCCTTCAGCTGGGCCAGCATGACCTTCAGGTCGATCTGGGGCCGCCCCAGATAGCGGTCCAGCGGCAGGTGGACCACCTCCTCCCGGCTGGCCAGATGGACCAGGTCCAGAAAGGCCGGATTGGCCGTCAGGATACGCAGGTCGGTGTCGGTCACGACGAAAGCATCAGAGATCCGCGACAACACCGCCGTCAGGGCCGCATTCGGATCGGCGACAGGGGCCAGGCTCTCGGGCGTGAGCCGCACCAGCAGCGACGCCATCCTGTCGTGGCGATAGAGCGATGCCGACAGCAGGCACGCAGCGCCGCCCGCCAGTCGCACGGTCGTGGAGGCGCCCCCCGCGCTGCTGTTGGCCGACGACAGCAGCTCCTCGGCCTCGGCGAAGCTGGAGGAATCGAGCAGGGTGTTGAACGGCTGGCCGATCACGGCGACGGGGTCGCGGCCAGTGACCTTCTGCACCGCCGGATTGGCCTCGCGGATGCGGCGGCTGGTGCCGTCGAGAATCAGCACGGCCTCAGACGCGCTCTGGAACAGCAGGCGATAGCGCTGCTCCGCCTGGCGCAGGCGCAGATAGTCGCGCTCGACCGACTGCTGGACGGCGAGCAGCCGCTGCTGGAGAATCGCCGAGGCCTGAAGGTCGCGCCCGATGACGATGACGCGGCCATCGAGGCCCGCAGACAAGGCGAAGTAGCGGACCGGAATGTCAGCGCCGTCATCCGCCGGATGGTTGACCTGGCGCCAGCGCGCCGCATGGCCCTTGAAGGCTGCGTCCAGCATCTCGGCCACCTTGGCCTTGCTGTCATCGGTGACGGTGTCGATCCAGCGCCGGTCCAGCCAGTCGCCGATGCCGTGCTCGGCCAGATCGCCGCTGGAAACGGAGACGTCGCGGATGACGCCTTCACGATCCAGGATCAGGGCGAGGTCACTGGCGGCGGAGACGAGCCCCGCCGCGGTGTCTGCCGCCAGGCCTCCGAAGGCCCGATCAGGCTCCCGAAACGCGATGGCTGCCGGGGAGGGCGGCTGAACGGTCATCGGGGGCCATTATCGATGCGGCGCCCCATATTCAAGCGACCGATTGCCGGCGCTGAAACAGGGCTTCGGCCACGCGGACGGCCTGGCGGGCGTCGCCGGCCGTTTCGTCGGCCCCCACGCGGGCGACGCGGGCGGGGTCGGTCTCGAAGGCGCGGCCGCCGACGATGACGCGGACATCCTCGTTCATCGAGGCCGTGCGGACATCGGAGATGACAGGGGCCAGGGTGTCCAGCCACCGCTCGTCGGCCATGGAGAAGCCGACCAGGTCGAACCACTCGCCACGCACGGCATCGCGCAGATCCCGCGCCGTGGCGTCGGGCATGCAGACGGTGCGCCAGCCCGCGCGGCGGAAGTATTCCACCACCAGGACCAGGCCGAAGGAATGATGATCGCCGGGCGTCAGGGCGAACAGGGCGGTGCGACCGTCCCCACCCCCGGCCTCGACATGCATGCGGTCGGCGAACTCGTAGACCAGCTGCTGCAGGCGGCACAGGCCGATGGTGACGTCGGTGAAGGCGCAGTCGTCCGCCTCCCACATCTCGCCCAGGCGCTTGGCCGCCGGCGACAGAAGGTCGAAGTAGATCGTCTCGATCCCGACGCCGCGACGGGTCAGGAGATCCACGTGGTCAACCAGGGCCGAGAGGTCCGAGACCATCACCATCCGCGAGAACCGTTCCAGCTCCGCAGGAGCGATCACGCCCGTGGTCATGGGGATCACGTCGCTGTCGGAACCCGCGCGATGGGCCATCAGCAGGCGGGGAATGATCTCGCCCTCGATCAGGCGAGCGAGTGTCAGGGGGGACGGATCGGAAGACGCGGGCAGCTCGCTCTGGCCGATGTCTCGCGCCAGGGATACGACGTTGCCAACGGTTTCGCGCTGAGGCCCCGGACTGGGTCGGCGGTGAGACGGCGCATCGGGCGCGCGATGGGTGTCGGCCATTGAACTCCTCCCCAGGAGTGTCGTCCAACGTCAGGCGTGATCCCCACCCACCCGGCGATGCAGTCTGATGGACCGACGGGAAGTATGCCCCGCCGGATCGTCTCGCATCCTGGCCCATCCTTTTGTCCCCCGTCACCGCGACGATGCGCGGGTGGGGGTTCGGGCCATGCGACGCACGCGCGTCTCTCAACTCACGAGCGACATTCGCTGCCTGTTCATTGAAAGAGTCAAGGTGAGAAAGCTTCGCTGTGTCAATTTCAGTTTACGTCCAATCTATTTGACACTTGTGGGGTCGCGGACCTAGGCTCCGGTCATCGCCTCTATCTCGGGGCGACCCGGAGACGGTCGATGTCCTCGAGCGCGATCCACCCCCAGGGCGGCCAGAATGACCGCCACAAGGGGATTTCAGACCCCGGCCGCAATCTGGTTGATCGCCTGTTCGGCGCCGCCTTGGACGCCGTCGCGCCCTGCCCCTGGAGCGCCCACACCGGCGATCACCGCCTGACGCTGCGCAGCCTGCGCGCGATGCGGGCCAGCCGCCCCCTCTATACGCCCGAGGAACGCGCGCGGCGCGACTCGACGCCGTGGACCCTGGTCCAGGGGATCCTCGCTCCCATCCAGTTCATCGCCTTCGGAATCAGCTTCGTCCTGGTCCTCAGATATCTGTGGACAGGTGAAGGCGCGACCGCCGCGACGGTGTCGATCCTGGTCAAGACGGGCCTGCTGTACCTCATCATGGTGACCGGCGCGGTGTGGGAGAAGGTCGTCTTCGGACGCTACCTCTTCGCTCCGGCCTTCTTCTGGGAAGACGTCTTCTCCATGCTCGTGCTGGCGCTGCACACCGCCTACCTGGCGGCAGTGCTGGCCGGATGGGGCACGCCGGCCGAGCAGATGGCGATCGCTCTGGCCGCTTACGCCGCCTACGTCATCAACGCTTTCCAGTTCGTCTGGAAACTGCGTCAGGCCCGGCTCGAGGGCGACCGCACGGCGCAATCGCCCCCGCAGGCGATGCCCGCATGAGCGCGCCTGCAGCCCTCCTCGATCGCTCCCCCGCGTCGGGGGGCTGCGCCGAATCCCCGGTCCTGCGCGAACGCGGCCAACGCGAGGTCTTCTGCGGCCTGACCGGCATCGTCTGGCTGCACCGCAAGATGCAGGACGCCTTCTTCCTGGTCGTCGGCTCGCGCACCTGCGCCCACCTAATCCAGTCGGCGGCCGGGGTCATGATCTTCGCCGAGCCGCGCTTCGCCACCGCCATCATGGAGGAGAAGGATCTCGCCGGCCTGACCGACACCAATGACGAACTGGACCGGGTGGTCGACCGCCTGCTGGCGCGCCGGCCGGACATCAAGCTCCTGTTCCTCGTCGGCTCCTGCCCGTCGGAGGTCATCAAGCTGGACCTCAGCCGCGCCGCCGGACGCCTGTCCGAGAAACACAGCCCCAATGTCCGCGTCCTGAACTATTCCGGCAGCGGCATCGAGACGACCTTCACCCAGGGCGAAGACGCTTGCCTGGCCGCCCTCGTGCCCCAGATGGCCGCGGCTCCGGCCGATGCCGCGCAGTCCCTGCTGATCGTCGGCGCCCTGCCCGACGTGGTCGAGGACCAGTTCCGCCGCCTGTTCGCCGCCATGGGCATCGAGCGGGTGGACGCTCTGCCCGCCCGCAAGATCGCCGACCTGCCCAGCGTCGGTCCCAACACCCGCTTCCTGGTGGCCCAGCCCTTCCTCGGCGACACGGCCCGGGCCCTGGAGGATCGCGGCGCGGTCCGTCTGGACGCCCTGTTCCCGTTCGGCGCGGAAGGCACCACCGACTGGCTGCACGCCGCCGCCGTCGCCTTCGGCGTGGACGAGATGCTGTTCCGCTCGGTCGTCGCGCCAGGCCGCGAACGCGCCGCCCGCGCCCTGGAAAAGGTCCGCCCCGCCCTGGAAGGCAAGTCGATCTTCTTCTTCCCCGACTCGCAGCTGGAGGTGCCGCTGGCGCGGTTCCTGTCGCGCGAGCTCGGCATGGTCCCGCTCGAAGTCGGCACCCCCTATCTGCACCGCGTCCATCTGAACAAGGAACTGGCCCTGCTGCCGTCGTCCACGGTGCTCAGCGAAGGCCAGGACGTGGACCGCCAGCTGGACCGCTGCCGCGCCGCCCGCCCTGACCTGTCCGTCTGCGGCCTCGGCCTCGCCAATCCGCTGGAGATGGAAGGCCTGACGACCAAGTGGTCGATCGAGCTCGTTTTCTCGCCGGTCCACGGCTTCGACCAGGCGGCCGATCTGGCCGAGCTGTTCGCCCGCCCGATGAACCGCCAGGACCGCCTGTCGGACGCCATCGTGCCCATTCGGCGGAGGGCTGTCTGATGCAGCTGACCGTCTGGACCTACGAAGGCCCGCCCCATGTCGGCGCGATGCGGATCGCCACGGCGATGTCCGGTCTGCACTACGTCCTGCACGCCCCCCAGGGCGACACCTACGCCGACCTGCTGTTCACCATGATCGAGCGGCGCGGGGCCCGCCCGCCGGTGACCTACACCACCTTCCAGGCGCGCGATCTGGGCACCGACACGGCCGAGCTGTTCAAGACCGCCGTCATCGACGCCCATGCCCGCTTCCAGCCCCAGGCCATGATCGTCGGCGCTTCCTGCACCGCCGAGCTGATCCAGGACGATCCCGCCGGCATGGCGCTGGCCATCGGCCTGCCCATCCCGGTCATTCCTCTGGAGCTGCCCAGCTATCAGAAGAAGGAAAACTGGGGCGCGGCCGAGACCTTCCGCCAGCTGGTCCGTCACCTGACGACCGCCGTCGAGCGCACGCCGATGGCGGGCAGGAAGCCGGTCTGCAACATCCTCGGCCCCACGGCGCTCGGCTTCCGTCACCGCGACGACGTGGTGGAGATCACCCGGCTGCTGGAGCGGATGGGCGTCCAGATCAACGTGACCGCCCCGCTGGGCGCGACGCCCGCCGACATCGCCCGCCTGGGGGCCGCCGACTTCAACGTCGTGCTCTATCCCGAGATCGCCGGAGAGGCCGCCAAACAGCTCGAGAAGCAGTGCGGCCAGCCCTCCATCAAGACCGTGCCGCTGGGCTATGGCGCGACGATCGACTTCATCAAGGAGGTCTGCGCCCTGACCGGGCTCGATCCCGCGCCCGTGCTGAACGGCGTCCCGTCGCGGATGCCCTGGTGGTCGCGCTCGGTCGATTCCACCTACCTGACCGGCAAGCGCGTCTTCGTCTTCGGCGACGCCACCCACGTCATCGCCGCCGCCCGCGTCGCCTCCGAGGAGCTCGGCTTCGAGGTCGTCGGCATGGGCTGCTACAATCGCGAGTTCGCCCGCGAGGTCCGCGCCGCCGCCGCCGACCTGGGCCTCACCGCCCTGATCACCGACGACTACCTCGAGGTCGAGGACGCCATCGCCGCGCTCCAGCCCGAACTGGTGCTGGGCTCGCAGATGGAGCGCCACATCGCCAAGCGGCTGCGCATCCCCTGCGCCGTCATCTCGGCCCCCTTCCACGTCCAGGACCACCCGGCCCGCTTCTCGCCCCAGATGGGGTTCGAGGGCGCCAACGTCCTGTTCGACACCTGGGTGCATCCGCTGGTCATGGGACTGGAAGAGCACCTGCTCCACATGTTCCGCGACGACTTCGAGTTCTCGGACGAGGCCGGTGCCTCGCACCTCGGCGGACACGGCGCGAGCGCGGCGAAGACGACGGTTCCGCTCGCGGCCGACGCCGTCGCCTCGACCGATGTCGCCTCGGTCTCCTCGGAGATCGTCTGGGCTCCGGACGCAGAGGCCGAACTCAAGAAAATCCCCTTCTTCGTGAGGGGCAAGGCCAAGAAGAATACGGAACGCTTCGCCGCAGAGCACGGCTTGGCGACCATAGGGGTGGAGACGCTGTACGATGCGAAATCGCACTACAGCCGCTGAGCACAGCACCCCGACGGGCCCCACGACGCCACAGATGCGTGTGGTCATCGTCACTCTCGACAATCATCTGGCGGGCGCCGTGGCCTCCGCCGAGGCTGAGCTGCGCCGCACCGTCCCGGGCCTGACCGTCGCCCTGCACGCGGCGTCGGAGTGGGGCAGCGACCAGACCGCGCTCGACGCCTGCCTGGCCGACATCGCCACCGGCGACATCGTCATCGCCTCGATGCTGTTCGTCGACGATCACGTCCAGATGGTCCTGCCGGCGCTGAAGGCGCGCAATGAAGCCTGCGACGCCATGGTCTGCATGATGTCGGCGGCCGAGGTCGTGAAGCTGACCCGCATGGGTCCCTACAAGATGGACGGCTCGACCAAGGGTCCGCTGGCCATGCTGAAGAAGCTGCGCGGAAACACCAAGGCGACCGGCGGCGTCCCCGGCGAAAAGCAGATGGCCATGCTGCGCCGCCTGCCCAAGATCCTGGCCTTCGTGCCCGGCACGGCCCAGGACGTGCGCGCCTATTTCCTGACCCTGCAGTACTGGTTCGCCGGCTCGACCGAGAACATGGTCTCCATGGTCCGGTACCTGGTCGACCGCTACGCCGACGGCGAGCGGCGGGCCCTGCGCGGCACGATGAAGGCCGCCGCCCCGGTCGAGTATCCCGAGATCGGCGTCTATCACCCCCGCATGGGCGACACGGCGTCGGCCCGCATGGCCGAGAGCGCGGATGCCCTGCCGACCCACGATGGGTCGAACGGCACGGTCGGTCTGGTGATCCTGCGCTCCTACGTCCTGGCAGGCGACGCCGCCCACTACGACGGCGTGATCGAGGCCTTCGAGGCGCGCGGCGTGCGGGTCATCCCCGCCTTCGCCAACGGCCTGGACGCCCGCCCGGCGATGGACAAGCTGTTCATGAAGGACGGCCGTCCGGCGGTGGACGCCATGATCAACCTGACCGGCTTCTCGCTGGTCGGCGGGCCCGCTTACAACAACTCCGAGGCCGCGGCCGAAGTGCTGGGCAAGTTCGACGTCCCCTACATCTCGGCCCACCCGCTGGAATTCCAGTCGTTCCAGCAGTGGAGCGCGGGCGACCAGGGTCTGTTGCCGCTGGAAGCCACAATGATGGTCTCCATCCCCGAGCTGGACGGCGGCATCGCCCCCATGATGTTCGGCGGTCGCACCGACGGATCGGGCGAGGCCTGCACCGGCTGCCGTCGCCGCTGCACCTTCCCCGGTGCCGACGCCAAGTCGATGGTCGCCTGTCCGGAACGGGCCGCCACCCTGGCCCAGCGCGTCGATCGTATGATCGCGCTTCGCCGCTCGGCCCGCGCGGATCGGAGGATCGCCGCCGTCCTGTTCAACTTCCCGCCCAACGCCGGGGCCGCCGGAACGGCCGCCCAGATGTCGGTCTGGGCCAGCCTGCACAAGACCCTGACCCGCCTCGCCGCTGAGGGCTATACGGTCGAGGTTCCCGAAAGCGTCGATGCGCTGCGCGAAATCATGCTGGAGGGCAACGCCGCCCGTCTCGGCACCGACGGCAACGTCCACGTCCGCATCCCGGCCGAGGACCACGTCCGCCGTGAGACCTGGCTGAAGGACATCGAAGCGGTCTGGGGCCCCGCCCCCGGCAAGTCCCTGACCAACGGCTCGGACCTGTTCGTGCTGGGCGCGCGCTTTGGCAACGTCTTCGTCGGCCTGCAGCCGCCGTTCGGCATCGAGGGCGACCCGATGCGGTTGATGTTCGAGGGCGGCTTCGCCCCGACGCACGCCTTCAGCGCCTTCTACCGCTGGATCCGCGAGGACTTCGGTGCCCACGCCGTGCTCCACTTCGGCACCCACGGCGCGCTGGAGTTCATGCCCGGCAAGCAGACCGGCCTATCGGAAGCCTGCTGGCCCGACCGCCTGATCGGCGACCTGCCGAACCTGTATCTCTACGCCGCCAACAACCCGTCCGAGGGCATGATCGCCAAGCGGCGCTCGAACGCGACGCTGATCAGCTACGTCACGCCGCCGGTCAGCGACGCAGGCCTCTACAAGGGTCTGCTGGACCTCAAGGCCCTGGTCGATCGCTGGCGGGCGACCGAGGTCGAGGCCTCCGCCGAGCGCGCCCAGCTGGCTCCGATGATCTTCGAGGCCGCCGAAGTCCTGAACCTCGAGCTGATCGACGGCACCGAGGGCGCCCGCGTCAACGCCCTGATCGCGACGCTCCAGGAGCTGGAGCAGACCCTGATCCCCAACGGCCTGCACGTCCTGGGCGAGGCCTTCACCGCCGACGAACGGGTCGATCTGCTGCTCGCGGTCAGCGAAGCCCGCGAGGGACCCAAGCCCGGCCGCGACGCGGTCCAGGCCATCGTGGACGGCGCCGACGCCCGCACGGCGCTCGGCATCAGCGGTCTGGCCTCCGACACCGCCGGCATCGACCTGTTCCGCCACCTGCACGCCACCAACGTCTCGCTCTCGACCAACCCCGAGATGGAGGCCCTGATCGCGGCCCTAGACGGCGGATATGTCATGCCGTCGCCCGGCGGCGACCTGCTGCGCACGCCCGAGATGCTGCCGACGGGCCGCAACATCCACGGCTTCGACCCCTTCCGCATCCCCTCGGCCTATGCCGTCGCCGACGGCCGCCGCCAGGCCGACCGCCTTCTGGCCAAGCACAAGCTGGAAACGGGTGCCCTGCCGGAATCCATGGCCATCGTGCTGTGGGGCACCGACAATCTGAAGTCCGAAGGCGGCCCGATCGCCCAGGCCATGGCCCTGATGGGTGCCCGCCCCCGCTTCGACGGCTACGGCCGCCTGTGCGGTGCGGAACTGGTCTCGCTGGAAGAGCTGGGTCGTCCCCGCGTCGACGTGATCGCCACCGTCTCGGGCATCTTCCGCGACCTGCTGCCGCTGCAGATGAAGATGCTGGCCGACGCCGCCTGGCTGGCCGCCACCGCCGACGAACCCGTCGAGCAGAACTTCGTGCGCAAACGCGCGCTGGAGCATCAGACCAAGCTGGGCTGCGACCTCGAAACCGCCGCGCTCCGCGTCTTCTCCAACGCCGAGGGGGCCTACGGGGCCTCGGTCAATTCCCTGATCGACTCGGGCGCCTGGACCGAAGAGGGCGAGCTCGCCGACGCCTTCGAGAGCCGCAAGGGCTTCGCCTATGGCCGCAACGGCAAGCCGATGAAGCAGGCCGCCCTGCTGAACAGCGCGCTCGCCGGCATCGACCTGGCCTATCAGAACCTCGACTCGGTCGACCTCGGCGTGACCACCATCGACCACTATGTCGACACCCTGGGCGGCGTCGCCAAGTCGGCTGAACGCGCCCGCGGCAAGGCCTCGCCCGTCTACATCGGCGACCAGACGCAAGGCGAAGGCAAGGTCCGGACCCTGGCCGAACAGGTCACCCTGGAAAGCCGCACCCGCGTCCTGAACCCCCGCTGGTTCGAGGGTCAGCTGAAGCACGGCTCCGAGGGCGTCCGCGCCATCGAGGCCCAGGTGACCAACACCCTGGGATGGTCCGCCACGACAGGCGACGTCCAGCCCTGGGTCTATCAGGAAATCTCGGAGACCTTCGTGCTGGACGCCGTCATGCGCGACCGTATGGCGACCCTGAACCCCAAGGCCTCCGCCCGCATGGCCAACCGGCTGCTTGAAGCCTCCGACCGCGCCTACTGGGCCCCGGACGCCGCTACGCTCCAGGCGCTCCGCGACGCCGCCGACGAACTCGAAGACCGCCTCGAAGGGCTCACGCCCGCCGCGGCGGCTTAAGGACCACACTGATGACCATGACCCTCGACATGCCCCAGACCCTCAAGCGCCGTCCCCCGGACGGCGCGGGATCGGTGCAGGTGGAAATGGACGCCACGCTGAACATCGGCTCGGCCAAGGTCTTCGCCGTCTACGGCAAGGGCGGCATCGGCAAGTCGACCACCAGCTCCAACCTGTCCGCTGCCTTCTCGCTCCTGGGCAAGCGCGTGCTGCAGATCGGCTGCGATCCCAAGCACGACAGCACCTTCACCCTGACCAAGCGCCTGGTCCCCACCGTCATCGACGTCTTGGAGACGGTGAACTTCCACTCCGAGGAGCTACGCCCCGAGGACTACGTCTATGAAGGCTTCAACGGCGTGCGCTGCGTCGAGGCGGGCGGACCGCCCGCCGGCACCGGCTGCGGCGGCTATGTGGTCGGTCAGACGGTCAAGCTGCTGAAGGAACACCACCTGCTGGAAGACACCGACGTGGTGATCTTCGACGTGCTGGGCGACGTGGTCTGCGGCGGCTTCGCAGCCCCGCTCCAGCACGCCGAGCGGGCGCTGGTCGTCACCGCCAACGACTTCGACAGCATCTTCGCGATGAACCGCATCGTCGCGGCCATCAAGGCCAAGTCCAAAAACTACCAGGTCCGTCTGGGCGGCATCATCGCCAACCGCAGCTCGGGCACCGACGAGATCGACCGCTTCAATGCCGCGATCGGCCTCAAGCGCATCGCCCACTTCCGCGACCTGGACGAAATCCGCCGCAGCCGCCTGAAGAAGTCGGTCGTGTTCGAGATGGACGGCTCCGACGAGCTGGAAGCCGCCAAGGCCGAATACATGCGCCTGGCCCAGTCGCTGTGGGACGGCATGGAGGCCATCGAGGCCGAGCCGATGCGCGACCGCGACATCTTCGAGTTCCTGGGGTTCGATCAGTGAGCGCCACCCTCGACACCCGCACGACAGCGACTTGGGACCAGTATCGCGGCCGGCTGGAGACCTATTTCGACCGCACGGCGCTGGACGCCTGGGCGCAGCTGACCAGTGACGCGCCGGTGTCGAAGATCCGCGCCACGGTGCGGGCCGGGCGCGACGAGATGCGCGGCGTCCTGCTGAACTGGATGCCCGCCGATCTGACCGGCCTGCGCATTCTGGACGCCGGCTGCGGCACCGGGGCCCTGGCCGTCGAGGCCGCCCGCCGCGGCGCCGAAGTGGTCGCCATCGACGTCTCCGCCAGCCTGGTCGACATCGCCCGCGAGCGCGCGCCCACCGACCTGGCCGGCGCCATCGACTGGCGCGCCGGCGACATGATGAGCCCGGACCTCGGCGACTTCGATCACATCGTGGCGATGGACAGCCTGATCCACTATCCGACCGACGACATCGTGGCCGTGCTGGCGGCCCTGTCGCAGCGGACACGCGGCTCGATCGTCTTCACCGTCACCCCGCGCACGCCGGCCCTGATGCTGATGCTGACCATGGGCAAGCTGTTTCCGCGCGCCGACCGCGCCCCGGCCATCGTCCCGGCCAAGCTGGACGCGCTCGCCGCCCGCCTCTCGGCCCTGCCCGGCGTTTCGGTGGGCCGCACCCGCCGGGTGCAGGGCGGCTTCTATACGTCCCAGGCATTGGAGCTCGTGCGCCGATGACCGACCTGCGGCAGAGAGCAAACGCCAACCGGGCCGCCTTCGCGCGCCTGATGCGCGCCTGCCTGCCGTTCGCCGACGCCGCCACGACCGAGCTGCCGCTGTCGCGCCTCCTGCGCCTGTCGCTGTTCCAGGTCTCGGTCGGCATGGTCACCGTGCTCCTGACGGGCACGCTCAACCGCGTCCTGATCGTGGAGCTGAACGTCCCGGCGGTGCTGGTCGCCACCATGGTCGCCCTGCCTTTCCTGTTTGCCCCGTTCCGCGCCCTTATCGGGCATCGATCGGACACCCATCGCTCCCATCTCGGATGGCGGCGCGGGCCCTACATCTGGTTCGGGACACTGCTGCAATTCGGCGGCCTGGCCATCATGCCCTTCGCCCTCCTGATCTCGGGTGGCCAGGGAGTCGGCGCGGTCTGGATCGGCCATGTCGCGGCGATGGTCGCCTTCCTCCTGACCGGCGCGGGCATCCACACCACCCAGACGGCAGGGCTGGCGCTCGCCAATGACCTGGCACCCGAGCACGCCCGGCCCCGCGTCGTGGCGTTGCTCTACGTCATGCTGCTGGTCGGCATGCTGATCGCGGGCGTCGCCATGGGTCTGATCCTGATGGACTTCCAGGCCGTGAAGCTGGTCGGCGTCGTCCAGGGCGCGGCCCTCGTCGCAGTCGTCCTCAACATGACCGCCCTGTGGAAGCAGGAGGCGCAGAACCTGGCGCTCACCGCGCCGTCCCAGCCCCGCCCGCCGTTCCGCGACAGCTGGGCCCAGTTCATCGCCGGCGGCCGCTCGGGCCGCCTCTTGGTCGCCACCGGCCTCGGCGCCGCCGCCTTTTCCATGCAGGATGTGCTGCTCGAACCCTACGGCGGCCAGATCCTCGGCCTGTCGGTCGGCCAGACCACGGGCCTGACGGCGCTCTGGGCGCTTGGCACCCTGATCGGTCTCGGCTGGTCCGCCCGTCGTCTGAATCAGGGCGGCGAGCCGCACCGAATGGCCGGCCACGGCCTGGTGATCGGCGTTCTGGCCTTCGCCGCTGTCATCTGCGCCGGACCGTTCGCGTCCGCGCCCCTGTTCTGCCTCGGCGTCGCGATGATCGGTCTCGGCGGCGGACTGTTCTCCGTCGGCACCCTGACGTCAGCGATGTCGCTCGCCCGCGACGGCCGGTCCGGCATTGCGCTTGGCGCCTGGGGCGCGGTCCAGGCGACCGCCGTCGGCCTCGCCGTTCTCACCGGGGGCGCGCTTCGCGACCTCGTCTCCGCCCTGTCCTCGTCAGGCCTCCTCGGCCCGGCGATGAGCCAGCCCTTCACCGCCTACGGTGTCGTCTACCACCTGGAGATCGGCCTCCTGTTCGCCGCCCTGGTCGCCATCGGGCCCCTTGCCCGATACGCGCCCGCCGCTTCGCCTCAGTCGCTTACCCCTCAACGGTTCGGCCTCGCCGATCTGCCCGCCTGATCCTGGTTCGCAAAGGAGCCTGACATGGAAAACAGTCCCTTCCTCTTCGGTGATTTCGACGCCGCAGAACTCGCCCTGATGGTCTTCTGGCTCTTCTTCGCCGGACTGATCGTCTACCTCCGTCGCGAGGATCGCCGCGAAGGCTATCCTCTGGAGAACGACGTCACCGGTCAGCACGAGCCGCTGGGCGGCCTCTTGTTCACCGCCAAGCCCAAGACCTTCCTGCTCCCGCACGGCCACGGCACCCGCGTCCTGCCGCGTCCGGAGAACCGCGACACCCGCCCGATCGCCGCGCGTCGCAGCGCCCCGACCGACGGATCGCCGCTGGAGCCCACGGGCAATCCCCTGCTGGATGGCGTCGGACCGGGCGGCTACGCCGAGCGTCCGAACTATGCCGACCTGACGCTGGAAGGCCTGCCGCGCATCGTGCCGCTCCGGGTCGCTCCTGACTTCCACGTCGCCCGTGAGGACATCGATCCGCGCGGCCTGGCGGTCCTGGGCTGCGACGGCAAGAAGGGCGGCGAGGTCTCCGACATCTGGGCCGACCGATCAGAGCAGATCATCCGCTACCTCGAGGTCGCCGTCGGCACCAAGAAGGTGCTGCTGCCCATGCAGATGTGCATCGTCGATGGCGGCGCGCGCGCCGTGAAGGTTCGCGCCATCACCTCGGCCCAGTTCGCCGATGTCCCGACCACGGCCAGCCCCGATCAGGTCACCCTGCTCGAGGAAGAGAAGATCGTCGGCTACTACGGCGGCGGCCACCTCTACGCCACGCGCGACCGCCAGGAGCCCTGGCTGTGAGCCGCCCGGCCGGTATCAGCGCCGCCATCGGCCAGGAGCACGAAGGAGAGCCCGTCCGCGGGCTTCCCGGCCGGCTTCCCGAGGGCGAGCACATCCTGTGGCAGGGCGCGCCGGACTGGCGCGTTCTGGCTCGGACCGCCATGCGGGCCCACTGGGTCGCCGTCTATTTCGGTGTCCTGGCGGTCTGGAATCTGGTCAACGGCGTCATGCAGGGGTCAGGCCTGGCCTCCACCCTGACCTCGGTCGGCTGGACGGTCGCGGTCGGCGCAGCCGCGGTCGGCCTGCTGGTGGGTTACGCCGTCTTGGTCGCCCGGACGACAGTCTATACGATGACCAACAAGCGCTTCGTGCTGCGCCACGGCGTGGCCCTGTCGAAGTGCTTCAACATCCCCTACCGTACCATCGGCGCGGCGGCGGTGAAGGTTGATTCCAAGGGCTTCGGCGACATTCCGCTGAGCCTCGCCGACGGTGCCCGCATCGCCTATCCGCACCTGTGGCCCCACGTCCGGCCGTTCACCATCCTGAACCCCCAGCCGATGATGCGGGCCCTGCCCGACGTCGCCTCGGTCGCCGAACGCCTGAGCCTGCAGCTCCAGCTCGCCGCCAACGCCGCCGACAAGCCCTTCGTGGCCGAGCCGGTGCGCACGACGGCGCGTCCCGAGCGTCAGGCCCCCTCCGACGGCCAGCCCGCAGCCGCCTGAACCCGAGATCAAGGAACCCGGCCATGTCCAACCTCGACGAACAGCCCTTTCCCCGAGCGCCCCTGATCGCCGCCATCCTGGTGGTCGGGCTGACGGTGGCCGGCGTCGGGGCGACGCGGCTGGGCCTGATCTCGCCCGGCGTCGCCGAAGCGTCGAACGCCACGGCAGTGGCCTCCGCCGACATGCGCTTCGCCGACCGCGCCGACGGCGGGGTGGTGGTCACCGTGATCGATGACGGGGAGCGCATCATCCCGCCCGCGACCGGCGGCTTCGTCCGGGGTGTGCTGCGTGGCCTGGTCCGCGACCGCCGCGCGCAAGGGATGGGCTCCGAACAGCCTTTCCGCGTCACCGAATGGTCGGACGGCAAGGTGACCATCCAGGACCTGGCCACCGGCCGCGTGGTCAAGCTGGATGCCTTCGGCCCCACCAACCGTCAGGCCTTCCTCGACCTGATGACCCCACCTTCGGAGACCGCCGCATGAGCCGTCGTTTCGACACCGGCTGCACGATCGAGGTCGAGCACTCCGACGAGAATCTCTGCGCCCACGTCGCGCTGGACGGCGATCCCGTCATCGGCCCCGGCGATGCGGTGCAGGTGCACGGTGAACCCATCCACGTCGCCTTTGGCGAACGCCGCACCTTCCGCCGCACCGCCACGGTGACACGCGCCACCTGGCTGGAACGCACCTTCACCCGCCTGACGTCGGGCCTGGAGTTCGGCGAACTCTACGATGTCAGCTTCACACCCCGGAGGACCCTGTGACCGCCGTCCCCTTCGACCAATATGAAGAAACTCCCGGCCTGACGGCGCTCCGCCGCGAGGCCGCCCGCCAGAAGGTCAACGCGGACAGCTCGATGAAGCTGGCGACCGAGGACACGGTCCTGTCGCCCCGGTTCTATACGACCGACTTCGCCGCGCTGGACCGCATCGACGTGACGCCGGTCCGGGCCCAGTGGGACGCCCTGATGGCCGAGTTCGCCGAGGACCGGAACAAGGACCACTTCAAGCGCGACGCCGCCTTCGACGGCATCATCGAAAACCTGCCCGAGGATCTGCGGAAGGAATTCACCGACTTCCTGGTGTCGTCCCTGACGTCAGAATTCTCGGGCTGCGTCCTCTACGCCGAGATCGCCAAGCGGGTGCAGAACCCCGACATCCGGGCCCTGTTCAAATACATGAGCCGTGACGAGAGCCGCCACGCCGGCTTCATCAACGACACGCTGAAAGACGCGAAGATCGGCGTGGATCTGAGCTTCCTGACCAAGGTCAAGAAGTACACTCACTTCAAGCCCAAGTTCATCTTCTACGCCGTCTATTTGTCGGAGAAGATCGGCTACGCCCGCTACATCGCCATCCACCGCCATCTGCAGCGGAACCCCGAGAAGCGCTTCCACCCGATCTTCAAATGGTTCGAGCAGTGGTGCAACGACGAGTTCAAGCACGGCGAGGCCTTCGCGCTCCTGATGCGCAACGATCCGAAGCTGCTTTCCGGCGGCAACGTCTGGTGGATCCGCTTCTTCCTGCTGTCGGTCTACGCCACGATGTACGTCCGGGATCACATGCGGCCGGCCTTCCACAAGGCGCTGGGCGTCGACATCACCGAGTATGACTACGACGTCTTCCGCATCTGCACGGAGATCTCCAAGCAGGTCTATCCGGTCTCGCTGCGCACCGATGAGCCCCGGTTCCGCGACGGCATGGAGCGCCTGCGCCAGACCTCGGACGCCATGGGCGACGCCAAGGCCAGGGGCGGCCTGATCGCGGGCATCCAGCGCTTCGGCCTGACGCTGAAGGCGGGCGCCACCTTCCTCGGCCTTCTGCTCCTTCCTGTAGACCGCCATCCCCTGCCCGCCGACGTCCGCATGGAGCCGCGCTGGTAGTCATGGACGCGGTTCAGCCCCTCATCGTCGCCGCCGGTCTGTGGTGGGCCTCCACGGGGCTGATTCTGTGGCTGGTGCGTCGTGACGCGGCCAGCTTCGGCGTGTCGCTGATGCTCGGCGCGATCGTGGCCGTTGCTGCCATGCTGGGCCTGTGGATGTCGGCCGACGACACCAGCGCGAACGGCGCCTACGTCGCCTTCGGCGCCGCGCTGGCCGTCTGGGGCTGGCACGAGATGGGCTTCCTCATGGGCAAGCTGACCGGCCCGCGCCGCACCCCCTGCCCGCCCGACGCCGCCGGCTGGCGTCGCTTCGCCGTATCCACGGAAACGGTGATCCATCACGAGATCGCGCTCGCCCTGACCGCGCTGGCCTTCATCGCCCTGACCTGGGGCCAGCCGAACCAGGTCGGGACCCTGACCTTCCTCCTGCTGTTCGGCATGCGCCTGTCGACCAAACTCAACATCTTCCTGGGCGTGCCCAATCCGCCGTCCGGCCTGCTACCCAAGGGCCTGGCCTATCTGGGCACCTACTTCAGGAAGGCCCGCTTCAACGCCCTGTTTCCGGTATCGCTGGCCGCTTCGATCATCGTGACGATCCTGCTGGCCGAGGCCGCCCTGCTCAGCAGCGGCGGGGCCCGCACCGGCTATGTCCTGATGCTGTCGCTGGCCGCGCTCGGCCTGCTCGAGCACGGCTTCCTCATGCTGCCGGCCACCCGCCGCCGACCTGCGCCCGAGAGCGCGCTGTGGGCCTGGGCGCTGACGGCCGAAACCAAACCAACCCAGGTCGCCCTCGCGGAGGCCGACCAATGACAAAGACCACCGGGGGACTGTCCGCCATGAACTATGAAACCTTCTTCCAGGCGGAGCTCGACAGCCTTCGTGACGCCGGCAACTACCGCGTCTTCGCCGAGCTGGAGAGGAAGCGCGGCTCGTTCCCCCGTGCCGTCAAGCACGGCGACGGCCCCGACGAGGTCACCGTCTGGTGCTCCAACGACTACCTCGGCATGGGCCAGTCCGCCCATGTGCTGAAGGCCATGCACGAGGCGCTGGACAGCTGCGGTGCCGGCGCCGGCGGCACCCGCAATATCTCGGGCACCAACCACCACCACGTCCTGCTGGAACGCGAGCTCGCCGACCTGCACGGCAAGGAAGCGGCGCTGCTGTTCACCTCGGGCTACGTCTCCAACTGGGCCGCGCTCGGGACCCTGGCGGCGCGTCTGCCGAACTGCGTGGTCCTGTCCGACGCCCAGAACCACGCCTCCATGATCGAGGGCATCCGCCACAGCCGCGCCGAGCGCCAGATCTTCCGCCACAATGACCCCGAGCACCTGAACCAGCTCCTGTCCGAGATCGACCCGTCGCGGCCCAAGCTGGTCGCCTTCGAGAGCGTCTATTCCATGGACGGCGACATCGGCCCGATCCGCGAGATCGTGGAGGTGTCCGAGGCCCACGGCGCCATGACCTATCTGGACGAGGTCCACGGCGTCGGCCTGTATGGACCGCGCGGCGCGGGCGTGGCCGAGCGCGAAGGCCTGATGGACCGCATCACCGTCATCGAGGGCACGCTGGGCAAGGCGTTCGGCGTCATGGGCGGCTACATCGCCGCCTCCAGCGCGCTGTGCGACTGGGTGCGCAGCTATGCGTCGGGCTTCATCTTCACCACGGCGCTCCCGCCCGCGGTGGCGGCCGGCGCCTGCGCCAGCGTGCGCCACCTGAAGTCATCGGAGATGGAACGCTCCCGCCACCAGGACCGCGTGGCCCGCGTCCGCTGGCGCCTGGACCTGGCGGGCATTCCGCACCTGGCCAACGACAGCCACATCATCCCGGTCATGGTCGGCGACCCGCACAAGTGCAAGATGATCTCCGACTGGCTGATGGAGCATCACGGCATCTATGTGCAGCCCATCAACTATCCCACCGTGCCCCAGGGGACCGAGCGGCTGCGCATCACCCCCTCTCCCGTCCACACCGACGAGGACATCGACCGCCTGATCGACGCCCTGTCCGAGATCTGGAGCCACTGCGCCCTGGCCCGGACCTCGGTCGCGGCCTAGTCCCCACTCGCTACACGCGTGAAGCTATTCTCCGTGCTTGCCTAAACTTGCCCATTCGGGCGGGGCGGCCTTGTGAATCCATTGCTCGGAGACCAGCCACCCCTTGAAGGGGCGTAAAACCAGCACGCAGGCCAGGGCGATCAGCGGGAAGGTCACGGCGAAGTGGACCCAGATCGGGGGCTGGACCGTGAACTCGAAAGCCATGAAGGCGATCATGCCGACCACGCCGATGGCGCTCATGGCGAAGAAGGCGGGGCCATCGGCGGGCTCGGCGAAACCGTAGTCCAGACTGCAGACCGGGCAGGCGTCGCGGATGGTGAGAAAGCCCTTCAGCAGCGGTCCCTGGCCGCAGCGGGGACAGCGGCAGCGCAGGCCTGTCGAAAGCGTCGACAGGCGGGGCCATTCGGCGGGCGGTGTTTCGGACATGGTTGCTCCTGTCGGCCTTTGGAACGAACGCATCAAGGGGCCTGCGGTCACACCCTGTTAACCGCGTCGAAAGGGCGATCGGGCGATTCAGGGGCGACATGGCCCGCGCGCGATCCAGGACCGCGATAGGACGGACCTCGACGGCGCTCGGCGTCGCGGGGACGATCGCGCTCGTCCCCGTGCTGACCGGCGTCGCGCCGGTGGTGGCGCAGGAAGCCGCCGCCGCGCTGGATCCCTTGACGATCCGCATCGGAGCCAATGAGGGCTTCACCCGGGTGGAGTTCGCCGGCGTCGTCGGCAGCCGCGCCCGCGTCCGCCGCGAGGGCCAGACCGTCATCGTCCGCGTTGGCACGACGGCGGCACCGGACGTCAGCCGCCTGAAGGTGGATCCGCCGCCGGGCGTAGCCGAGGTCCAGACCCGGTCGGTCATGGACGCCACCGAGATCGTCGTCACCCTGGCCGAGGGTGCCGACGCGCGCTCGGGGGTGGCCGACGGCGCGGTGTTCCTAAACCTCTATCCCGCAGGGGCGGCGGTGCCAGTCGAGACCGCCAGCGCGGTTCCCGCGGGCGGGGCGGTACCGGTCACGGCGACGACGGCGCAGGACCGCGTGACCCTGACGTTTGGCTGGGCTTCGCCCGTGGGCGCGGCGGTCTTCCGGCGCGGCGAGGCGGTGTGGGTGGTGTTCGACACCGCCGCCCGCATGGACATGAGCCGGGCGCGCGCGCTGGGTCCGGCGTCGGACGCCCGCTGGGCCGTGGGCCCGGATTATACCGCCATCCGCATTGCCGCGCCGGAGGGGCTGGCGGTCACGGCAAACGGACAGGGCCCCCAGTGGAGCGTCACCATCGGCGGGCCGAGCGGGGGCGGATCGGGCATCACGGTCGATCGCGAGGACGCGGGTGCGACGTCGCTGGTCGCCACCATGGCCGGGGCGACCAAGACGGTCTGGTTGACCGACCCGATGGTCGGCGACCGCTTCGCGGCGGTCACGGCGCGGGCACCCGGCAAGGGATTTGGGGACCGGCGCCGGACGGTGGATCTGACCCTTCTGCCGACGGCGCATGGCCTGGCGGTGGAGACGCCGACCGACGACCTGATGATCCGGGCCGAGGGCGATCTGGTGACGCTGGGTCGGCCCGGCGGCCTGACCTTGTCGCCGCCGTCGATGGCGCTGGAGGCGGCCACGCCGGTCGAGGCGGAGACGCCCCGGAAGGCGGACTTTCCGGCCCTGGTGCTAGCGGATTGGGCCGCGACCGGCGAGGAGGGCTTCTCCGCCCGGCATCGCCGGCTGCAGGACGCGGCGGCGGAGGAATCCATCGCGGCGTCAGACAATCCGCGCGCGCCCATCGAAGCGCGGGTGGCCTATGTGCGATTCCTGGTGGGATCGGGGCTGGGGTACGAGGCGGTCGGCGTGGTCAACGCCATGTTCGCACAAACCCCCTCCTTGCAGGGCGAGCCGGAGCTGAGGGGACTGCGCGGGGCCGCGCGGGCCTCTATCGGGCGGGTCGAGGAGGCCGCCCTGGACTTCGGCGCGGGGCCCTTGGCAGGCGATCCGTCGGCCAAGGTCTGGCAGGGCTGGATCGCAGCCGAGCAGGGCGACTGGGCGGGCGCGCGTCAGGCGTTCGCGGCCGGGGCCGCGGCCATCGACCAGTTTCCGGCGGAGTGGCGGGCGCGGTTCGGGGCGGCGCATGCGATGGCGGCGCTGGAGACCGGAGACCTGAACGCGGCGCGGGCGCTTCTGGCCTACAGCTTCTCGCAGGAGGCGCCGGCGGCGGACGAGCTGACGGCGCGGCTGGTGCAGGCGCGGCTGTTCGAGATCGACGGGCAGACCGATCGGGCGCTGGCGGTCTACAAGGCCATCGCGCGGGCCCCGCTGGACGGGATCGCCACGCCGGCGAAGCTTGGCGTCATCAAGATCGAGATGGCCAAGGGGACGATGACGGCGGACGCCGCCGCCGGCCAGCTGGAGCAGCTGAAGTGGCGCTGGCGGGGCGACGCGACCGAGCTGGCCGTGATCCGGACGCTGGGGGAGCTCTATCTGTCGCAGGGGCGGTACCGCGAGGCGATGGACACGCTGAAGCGGGCGGGGAACCGGCTGGCCAACCTGCCGGGCGCGGCGGAGCTGCAGCTGGATCTGTCCAATGCGTTCAAGGCGCTGTTCCTGGACGGGGCGGCGGACGGGTTGCAGCCGGTGCAGGCCCTGGCGCTGTTCTATGATTTCCGCGACCTGACGCCGGTGGGGGCGGACGGGGACGAGATGGTGCGGCGCCTGGCGCGGCGGCTGGTGGACGTGGACCTGCTGGACCAGGCGGCGGAGCTGCTGCGCTATCAGGTCGAGAACCGGCTGGAGGGGGTGGCGAAGGCGCAGGTGGCGACGACGCTCGCGACGGTGCTGCTGATGGACCGTCAGCCCGAGCCGGCGTTGCAAGCGATCTGGAACTCGCGGACGACGTTGCTGCCCAGCGCGCTGAACGCCGAGCGGCGGGCGCTGGAGGCGCGGGCGCTGATGGAGCTGGGGCGCTATGACCATGCGCTAGAGGTGCTGGGCGATGACCGGTCGGCGGAGGCCAACGGGGTGCGGGCAGACATCTTCTGGAAGCAGGAGAACTGGGCCGGCGCGGCGTCGCTGTACGAGGCGCGGCTGGGGGATCGGCACGCGGACACGGCGCGGCCCCTGACCCCGGACGAAGAGAGCCGGGTGATCCGGGCGGGCGTGGGGTATTCGCTCGCGCGGGACGGCGGGGCGCTGGCGCGGCTGTCGCGGAACTATGCGCCGTTCACGGCCAATGCGCGGTCGCCGGCGGCGATGCGGATCGCGCTGGATGGTCTGGACGGGATGGATGGCGTGGTACGGGCCCAGGACTTCGCCGGGCTGACGGCGTCGGCGGACACCTTCACGGGCTGGATCGCCCAGATGAAGCAGCAGATGCGGGAACGCACCGGCGGGGCGCAAGCGGCTGCCGGACAGGCGACGGGCGGGAGCCGCCCTGCGACCCCCGCCCGTGCTCAGGCTCAAGCGCCAGCGGCCGCGAGACCCGCGGCCGGCTGAAACGGCTTACTTGTTGACCGCGTCCTTCAGCGGCTTGGACACGCGGAAGCGCACGGCCTTCGACGCGGCGATCTTGATGGTGGCGCCAGTGGCCGGGTTGCGGCCTTCGCGGGCGGCGCGGGCGGCGGTGTCGAACACGCCCAGGTTCGAGATGCGGACGTCGCCGCCGCCGATCAGCGACTTGTGGATGTTCTTGACGATGGCGTCCAGAACGCGGCCGGCGTCGGCCTGCGAGACACCGGCATCCTTGGCGACGGCGGCGATGAGTTCAGCTTGAGTGGTCATTGTGGGTCGTTTCCCGAATTAGCTCGCCTTGATTCCCAAGGCGATGACGGGGGGATCAACGCGCCTTTCCCCGGACAATGCAAGCGGGAATGGCGCTGAAACCCCCGCGTGGTGGGGTTCTAGCCGCTGCCTGAGGCCTGTCGGAAGCTCTCGACCAGGCTGCCCGCGACCAGTCTCCAGCCGTCCACGAGGACGAAGAAGATCAGCTTGAACGGCAGCGATATGACCACGGGCGGGAGCATCATCATGCCCATCGACATGAGCACGCTCGCGACCACCAGATCGATCACAAGGAACGGAACGAAAAGGAGAAATCCGATCACGAAGGCCCGCTTGAGCTCGCTGATCATGAAGGCCGGGATGATGACGCGAAGGGGCAGTTCGTCGGCGGTCGTGGGGGTCTCCAGCTGGCTCAGTCGGGTGAAGAGGGCGAGGTCCTCGGGCTCCACCTGGGCCAGCATGAAATCTTTCACAGGTTCCGACGCCAGATCGAACGCCTGGGGCAGTTCCATCTCCTGATCCATCAGGGGACGGATGCCCGAATCATAGGCGTCTTGCCACGTCGGGGCCATGACGATGGCGCTGAGGAAGAGCGCCAGGGACACCAGAACCGCGTTCGGCGGCGACTGCTGCATGCCCAGCGCGGTGCGAAGGAGGCTGAGGACGACCACGATCCTTACGAAGCTGGTGGTCATGATGACGATGGAGGGCGCCAGCGACAGGACGGTCATCAAACCGACCAGCTGGACCACGCGCTCGGTTAGGCCCGCACCGGTGCCCAGGTCGATGTTGATGGCGGAACCGGAAGCGGCGGCGGCCGCCGCGTCCTGGGCGAAGGCTGCGATCGGCCAGGCGAGGCAGATCAGGGTAGCCAGCGCCGAGAGCTTGAGCGCGCGCAGGATCTCGGCGCGGGTGGGGATGACGAAGATATCCTTCGCCCTCACTTTCCCTTCCCCTTCGGCTCGATGAGCTCCTTGCCCTCGCCGAGCAGGAGGACGCGCTCCTCGTCGTCGATCTTCACCAGAACCAGGCGACGGGCGGGGTCGAGCACAAGCGTCTCGACCACGGTCATGCGCCGTTCGCCGCGCTCGGCGTTGAGGCGCGCCATGAGCTGGGGGGCGTAGCGGCGGGCGGCCCAGGCGGCGAGGCCGATCAGGCCGAGCGTGAAGGCCAGGCCGAACAGTGCCCTGAGGAGATCGAGGAAGTTCATGCGACGGCGGCCCCGGGAAACTGACCGGAGCCTTAAGGAACTCGGTTAACGCCGCGTTTAGATAAGGCCTCGTTAACCACACACCCGGCATTTTCGTCCCACCTGATGATGAGGAGACGACCGATGGGCGTCGCCGACCTGCCGCTGCTAGGACAGATCCGGGGCCGCCTGACGTGGCTCGACGAGCGTCAGCGGCTGATCGCCCAGAACGTCGCCAACTCCGACACGCCCGGCTACGTCGGGCGCGACCTGAGACAGCCGACGGATTTCGCCGCCGCCCTGCGCGATGGCGGGGGGCTGCATATGGCCCAGACGCGGCCGGGCCACATGCCGGTGGGCGGGCCAAATGGTGCACCGGTGGCCCGTTTCACGTCCGAGGCCGCGCCCGACTCGGAAACGACGCTCGACGGCAACGCCGTGGTGGTCGAGGAGCAGATGCTGAAGATGGCCGAGAGCCGCATGGCCTACGACGCGGCCATCGGCCTGTATCAGAAGTCGCTGGCCATGCTGCGGCTGGCCGCCAAGCCGCCGGGCCGCTGAGGGAGCTGAATAGATGACCGATCCGATCAACGGCCGGGGTGGCAATCAACGCAACAGCGCCATGCAGGTGGCAGCCTCGGCGCTCACCGCCCAGCAGTCGCGCATGCGCATCATCGCTGAGAACATCGCCAACGCCGAGTCGACCGCGCGCACGGCCGGTGGCGAGCCCTATCGCCGCCAGGTGCCCGTGTTCGAGGCGCGGCGCATAGACGGGGCCATGGGAGTATCTTTGGCCGAGGTGCGGCCCGACCAGCGCGAGTTCCGCCGCGAATACGACCCCAGCCATCCGGCGGCGGACGCCGACGGCTATGTGCTGCGGCCCAATGTCGACACCCTGATCGAAGCGATGGACATGCGCGAGGCGCAGCGCGCCTATGAGGCCAATCTGAACGTCATCGAGACGGCGCGGACCATGGCGAGCCGCACCCTCGACATCCTGAAGCGCTGACGGAGAGCCATAGATGAATCCGTTGATGGCGGCCCGCGCCTATGCCGCGGCGCAAGGAACCGGCGGTGCCACCGCGGGCGCGGCGGTGGCGGAGGCGGGGGGGCCTGACTTCTCCCAGCTGGTGCAGAACGTCATAGGCGACATGACCCAGGCGACCCGCGCGGCCGAGACCCAGATGGTCCAGACCGTCCAGGGCCAGGGCTCGATGATCGACGTGGTGACGGCGGTGGCCTCGGCCGAGGCCTCGCTGGAGACGGTGATCGCGGTGCGCGATCAGGTGATCTCGGCGTATCAGGAAATCATGCGGATGCCGATCTAGGTGGCACGACCGCTGGGCCCGCGGGGCCTCGCTGCTTGAGCGCGGGGTTGTGGCGCTGCCGCTCGCGACGTGGCCGCTCGTTGCCCGGGCGCAGGCGAGTGTCACTGTGGCCCGGCCCGTTGCGTCTCGCTGCTAACGCGCTGTTTGCAGTGCCGCCATTCCCTGACAGGATGTCGGAAAGGGGCACATGATGACAATCACAACCAGCATGCGGGACAACAACCTGAAGCGTGACGACCGCATGGTCATCCTGGCCTCCTCGGTCGGGACGGTGATCGAGTGGTACGACTTCTATCTGTACGGCTCGCTGGCGGCGATCATCACGGCCCAGTTCTTCTCGGGCGTGAACGAGACGACCGGCTTCATCTTCGCCCTGATGGCGTTCGCGGCCGGGTTCGCCGTGCGGCCGTTCGGGGCGGTATTCTTCGGACGGCTGGGCGACCTGTGGGGGCGCAAGAACACCTTTCTGGTGACCATGCTGCTGATGGGGCTGTCGACCTTCGTGGTCGGGCTATTGCCGTCCTATGCCGCGATCGGCGTGGCAGCGCCGGTGATCCTGATCGCGATGCGGCTGGTCCAGGGGCTGGCTTTGGGCGGAGAATACGGCGGAGCGGCGACCTATGTCGCCGAGCACGCGCCGCCGGGGAAGCGGGGCCTCTACACCAGCTTCATCCAGATCACGGCCACGGCGGGCCTGATGCTGAGTTTGCTGGTCATTCTGGGTGTCCGGGTCGCCGTGGGCGAAGAGGCGTTCATCGATTGGGGCTGGCGGATTCCGTTCCTGCTGTCGATCCTGCTGCTGGGCGTGTCGCTTTGGATTCGGCTGAAGCTGGCCGAGAGCCCGGCGTTCCAGCGCATGAAGGCGGAGGGCAAGGGGTCGACGACCCCGCTGAAGGACAGTTTCGGACGCTGGCCCAATCTGAAGCTGGTGCTGATCGCGCTCCTGGGCCTGACGGCCGGACAGGCGGTGGTCTGGTACACAGGGCAGTTCTACGCCCTGTTTTTCCTCGAGAAAGTGCTGAGGGTCGAGGCGGCGCTGGCCAATGTGCTGATCGCGACAGCGCTTCTGCTGGCCACGCCCTTCTTCGTCTTCTGGGGCTGGCTGTCGGACAAGGTGGGGCGAAAGCCGATCATCCTGGCCGGGTGCCTGCTGGCGGCCGCGACTTACTTTCCGCTGTTCGGCATGCTGACGGAGGCGGCGAACCCCCGGCTCGCGGCGGCCGTCGCCACGGCACCGGTGACAGTGATCG
Organism: Brevundimonas sp. AAP58; assembly: GCF_001295975.1. Lineage (GTDB taxonomy): Bacteria > Pseudomonadota > Alphaproteobacteria > Caulobacterales > Caulobacteraceae > Brevundimonas. The sequence goes on from NZ_LJHU01000011.1 coordinate 77,359, forward strand.
CCGATCCGGAGGACTGTTCGGTACAGTTCGATCCGGTCGGCAAGACCGTGTTCGACAGTTCGTGCGACCTGGCCAAGAGCTGGCTGGCCAAGGCCGGTGTCAGCTACGCCAATGAAGCCGCGGCGGCAGGGACGGTCGCGCAGGTTCGGATCGGCGAGGTGACAGTCGCCAGCTTCGACGGCGCCGCGCTGGACCCGGCGGCGTTCGGGGAGACCAAGGCCGCGTTCGAGGCGGAGCTGGGGGCCGCCCTGACGGCGGCGGGCTATCCGGCCAAGGCAGACAGCGCGCTGGTCAACCGGCCGCTGGTGGTGGCGATCCTGTTCGTGCTCGTCTTCTATGTGACCATGGTCTACGGGCCGATCGCGGCGGCTCTCGTGGAAATGTTCCCGACCAACATCCGCTATACGTCCATGTCGCTGCCCTACCACATCGGCAACGGCTGGTTCGGTGGCTTCCTGCCGACGACAGCCTTCGCCATCGTGGCGGCGACGGGCAATATCTACGCTGGGCTCTGGTACCCTGTGGTCGTCGCCATCATGACCGTCGTTCTGGGCGTCCTGCTGGTTCGAGAGCGGAAGGACGTCGACCTGTCCGCCTGATCACCGCTCGACCATTCGGGTGTAGAGGTGCCAGGTAGCGTAACCAAGCACCGGCAGGACCACCGCGAGGCCGACGAACAGCGGCAAGGCGCCGAGCACCAGCAGGACGGCGACGCGGACGCCCCAGGAGGCGACCGTTGGCAGGTTGGCGCCCACCGCGCGGATCGAGGTGCCGACGGCGGTGCCCGCGTCGACGGGCTTGTCCACCACCATCGGAAAGGACACGAGCGTCAGGAAGACGGTCAGGACGGCGAAGACGGCGCCGACGGCGTTGCCGACCAGGACCATGGTCCAGCCCTCGCGCGTGGAAAACAGCTGCTCGAACCCGCCGGCGATCGTCATGGGACCGACACGGGCGAGCGTGAGTTCGTAAATGACCCAGGCTGCCCCGATCCAGGCGGCGAAGAAGACCAGCGACATCAGGGTCAACATGACCAGCGGGGTCCGACTGCGGCCGTTCAGCGGATCAAAGAAGTGGCGGTAGCTGGAGGAAATGCCGAGATCGCGCCGGCGCGCGATCTCGTAGAAGCCAGCGGCGACGGCCGGTCCCATCACGGACAGCCCAGCGACGAGCGGGAAGAAGACAGGGAGCAGCCGGTCGTTAAGAGCGATAGCGGCGGTCAGCAGGCCGAGAACCGGATAGAGGACCGCCAGCACCAGGATGTCGCCGCGCTTGGCGTTGAAGTCCTTCCACCCCTCCGCCAAGGCCCAGTCGAGGTCACGTCCGGTGATACGGTGAATGGCAGGTGCACTGGAACGCGGGGCGACGGGAATGCTGGACATGGCAAGCTCCGGAAGGCGGTCGACGGCGGCAGTCTCTCTTTGGTCAGGATACGCTGAGCGCATCGGGGGGTTACCGGAAGCTAGGCGCGCGCGGGCGCGGAGGCCAGCGCGATCCCGTCACGGTTGGGTGATCGCCGGCGCTCGGTCCCCCTTTGCTGAAGAAGCCGGATCTCATTTTGTCTATCCGATCATCCAAGGCTGCCCGGGTTGTCTGCTGGCCATCCGCACCCATCGCCTCGCCGCTCCTGCCCGCGCCGGATCGAGACAATCGCAAGCTCCCCATGCCCTGAATCGTTCATATGCCCCCTCGTCCCGCCCTGCGGGTCCGCCTTTGTCCAAGGAGCGCGCCGTATCCTGGACGTTTCAGATAGAGGTGCTCGACACCTGCGGCTTCTTCACCGCCCAACGCGGGCGGGCCCAGGCCATGGATATTGCCTCGCCCAGCCCGGGGTGAAGCGACATCGCCGCACCCTGATAAATTCCCATATACTTCAATGCGTTGGTTCCAAATCACGGCTTCTTGACCTTCCGCCCCCTCGCCTATAGGTTCCGCGCCGAATTCAGACCCCTGTCGGGGCCCGCAAAATCTTGCGCGGCCGGGCGGGGCCAGAAGCGCCAGAACCCATGTCCACCCCACCGGAATCGCGCGAAGAGGCGATCGCTCGCCTCAATCGCTCCGCATCCGCGCTGGAGGCGGCGGCCACGTCCGACAAGACCGCCGAGGCGGTCGCACAGGCGGTGGCGGGCAAGGCCTACCGGATCGTCGCCGAGCTGATCGGCGGGGTCCTGGTCGGTCTGGCGCTGGGCTTCGTCGTCGACCGCTTCGCGGGCACGACGCCGTGGGGACTGATTGGCGGCGTGCTCTTCGGGTTCGCCGTCTCGATCTGGATGGCGTGGCGGACGACCAAACGTCTCCAGGCCGAGGCCGATGCGGCCGGGGTGGTCCCGAAGTCCATCCCGTTCGACGATGAAGACAACGAGGAGCGATAGGCTTTGGCCGATCCGATCGAACAGTTCGAAGTGAAACCGATCCCCGGCCTTGAGTTCGGCGAGGTGACGCTGCCTGTGCTCGGCGCTCAGCAGATCGCCGTGACGAACTCGCACGTCGCCATGACCATCGCCTTCGCCCTCGTCGTTCTGTTCCTGACCGCCGTGACTTCGGGCGCCAAGGTCGTTCCCGGCCGGCTTCAGTCGGCGGGCGAGACCCTGTTCAGCATGATCGACGGGGTGACCGACTCGATCATCGGACACGAAGGCCGCAAATACTTCCCCTTCGTCTTCACCCTGTTCACCCTCGTGCTGGGCATGAACCTGCTGGGCATGTTCCTGACCTTCACGGCGACGTCGCAGCTGGCCGTCACCGGAACGCTGGCGCTGATCACCATCCTGCTGGTCGTCGGCATCGGCGTTGCCAAGCACGGCCTGGGCTTCTTCCTCCTGTTCTGGCCAACCTCGGCGCCTCTGGCGATCCGCCCGGTCGTGGGCCTGATCGAGTTCCTGTCCTTCCTGCTGCGCCCGATCACGCTCGCGCTTCGTCTGTTCGGCAACATGCTGGGCGGCCACATCGCGCTGAAGATCTTCGCCGGCTTCGTCGTGAGCCTCGGCATCGTTGCCTTCAGCGGCGAGGGCATCGGCGTGTTCGGCCTTCCGCTGGCAGGCCTGTCGATGGTCATGGTCGTCGCCATCACCGCTCTCGAGTTCCTCGTGGCCTTCCTCCAGGCCTTCGTCTTCGCCGTTCTGGCCAGCATCTATCTCAACGATGTGGTCAACCTGGGTCACGGGCACTAAGCCCCGACCCAGCCGCTCAACCCCTCCTTCCAACCCCGACTGAATAGGATCACCAACATGGAAGCCGACTCGTTCAAGTACTTCGGTATCGGCCTGGCCACCCTGGGCATGCTCGGCGCCGGCATCGGCGTGGGCAACATCTTCGGCCAGTTCCTGGCCGGCGCCCTGCGCAACCCCTCGGCCGCCGCCTCGCAGGTCGGCAACCTGTTCGTGGGCGCCGCCCTGGTCGAGGCCCTGGGCATCCTGGCCTTCGTGCTCGGCATCCTGGCCTGGCTGGGCTAAGGCCCACGCCGCTTCAGTGAAGACCGGCGGCGTTTCCTCCAGCCGAGGAAGCGCCGCCGTCCTGTTTCCCCTTCCCGCAGACGGACGTCATGGCCGCTCCTGAGAAAACCGACGAACACGGCGGAACCTACGCCACGACCGAAGCCGCGCACGGCGGCGGCGAGGCCGGTGGCCTGCCCCAGTTCGACACCTCGGTCTGGGCCGGGCAGATCGTCTATCTGCTGTTCCTCTTCTTCGTCCTCTACCTGCTGATCTCCAAGGTCTTCGCCCCGCGTCTGCGCCGGGTGATGGACGAGCGGGCCTCGACCATCTCGAACGCCATCGCGACCGCCCGCTCCGTCCAGGCCGAGGCCGCCGAGCAGGCCGCCGCCGCCAAGGCCGAGGTCGAGCAGGCCCGCAACGACTCCCGCCGCCTGGCCGCAGAAGCCAAGGCCCGCGTCGCCGCCGACGCCGAGGCCCGCCGTCAGGCCGAGGAGGCCGAGGTCAACGCGAAGATCGAAGCCGCGGAAGCCCGCATCGCGGCCACCCGCGACGCCGCCATGGCCCACGTCTCGACCATCGCCGCCGACACGGCCTCGGCCATCGTCGAGCGACTGACCGGAAAGCCCGCCTCGGCCACGGAAGTCGCCGACGCCGTCAAGGGAGCCGTGTGAGATGCCCTACTTTCTGAACTTCGACTACTTCTACCGCCTCGAAAATCCAGAACTGTGGGTCGGCATCGGCCTGGTCCTGTTCTTCGTGATCCTGGTGGTCGCGGGCGTGCCGAAACTGGTCGCCGGCCAGCTGGACGCCAAGGCCCACAAGATCCAGTCCGACCTCGACGAGGCCGCGCGCCTGCGGGCCGAAGCCGAAGCCCTGCTGGCCCAGATCCGTGCCGAAAAGGCTGAGGCTGAAGCGCAGTCCAGGGCCATGCTTGCCGCCGCCGAGGCCGACGCCCGCCTGATGGAAGCCGAAGCCAAGGTCAAGCTGGAAGAGGCGCTCGCGCGTCGTCAGGCCATGGCCGAACGCCGCATCGCCTCCGCCGAGGCCCAGGCCGCGGCCGAGGTGAAAGCGGCCGCCGCCGACGTCGCCGCCCAGGCCGCCGAGACCATCCTCGCCGCCCGCGCAGCGACGGCCAAGACCGACCCGCAGCTCGACGCCGCGATCGCCCAGATCGGGACTCGCCTGAACTAACTCCGCCTTGGCATCTCGGAAGGCGCGAAGCGCCTATCCGGGACGGGCTGCCTTCCAGGACTCAATGGGCGGGCGCCGCCCCGCTCATATCCCCGTGTTTGGCTCTCTTCTCCCGCTCCATCAGCCGGGCGTAGACGTTGCCCAGCACTATGCCGAAGACGATGTGCGTGGCCAGCATCCAGGCCACCACGGCGAAGCCGCCGCCAGCGTTGAACATGCGGGGATCGCCGAACATCACGGCGCCGCCCATCATCACGACCCAGGCGCTGACCGCGAAGACGATGCCCTTGGTCTCCGGCGTCTGGGTCGGAACTCTTGGGCAGAGCACGCCGAACAGCGCCCCTAGCACAAGCGTCCCGACGAGGAAGTGGGCGATCCATCCGACCAGCAGGTTGCCTTCCATGCCGATCAGCGTGGCGACGACCGATGGAAATGGCTGGATCCAGGGCCCCGCAACCACATTCACGGCCTCGAGGATCGATACGGCAACGGTGGCGACAAAACCCGCGACCATGCCCTTTTGTACGCGTGACATCATAACGACAGCGCCTCCCAACGCTTCTTTCGTTCCGATAACGCGCCTTGCAGCATACGCCTGTCCGTTGCCGGGCAGAATGTCGCAGGCTTCACAAGTCTGTGCTTCGCTTATGCGAAACGCACGTCGAGCTCTGCCTCGGTCATGTCGAACAGCCGGGCCGCATCGGGCTCGACCAGAGCATGCGGCTCTGCCTTCGCTAGCCCCGGCGGCCCCCTCATCTCCCTGGCCTTCTGCGGCCCGACGAAGGCCCCCGGTCCGATCGCGGGATCGGTCGCCGCCATCAGGATCGGCAGGGCTCCGTCCGCCGCCGAATGGCTGATGAAGGGCTCGATGAACGGCCGATAGACCAGCTGCATCACTGCCCGGCTAACGGGTCGGCGCCCCAGAGGCCCGGACCCGATCAACCCGGTCCGCGCATACCCCGGATGCGCCACCACGCTGGTCAGGCCCCACCCGTTCGCCCGGCTCCTCCGATCCAACTCCAGCCCGAACATCAGCATCGCCAGCTTCGTCTGCCCGTAGACCGGCCAGGGCTTGTAGCCCGTCCGATAGTTCAGATCATCGAACCGCAACCGCCCCTGCCGATGCATGATGCTCGACAGCTGCACCACCCGCGCCGACCCCGCCTTCAGCAGCGGCATGAGCCGCGCCGTCAGGGCGAAGTGCCCCAGATAGTTCGTCGCCCACTGCAGCTCGTGACGATCCTCGGTCTCCTGCCGAGGCTCCACCGCCATGATGCCTGCATTGTTCACCAGCACATGGATCGGCGATCCGTCCGCCAGCATCCGCTCCGCGAACGCCGTAACCGACCGCTGCTTCGACAGATCCAGCGCCTCGACCCTCAGCCGGGCCTTGGGAACCTCACGCCGGATGCGCTTGGCCGCCGCCTCGCCTCGGTTGACATCGCGCACCGCCAGGATCACCTCGGCACCCTTGCGGGCCAGCTCCAGCGCGGTCTCATAGCCGGTGCCGCTGTTGGCCCCGGTGACGATGGCCAGACGGCCGGTCTGGTCGGGAATGTCGCGGGTGGTCCAGGTCATGGGAGTGGTCCTCTAGGTGTCCAGGCCGAAATCGAAACGGTCGCTAGACATATCTGCACTGCGTGCAAATATGCAAGAGGTGCAAACCGAGACCGAACAACCCGGCCTGCGCGAACGAAAACGCGCCGACACCCACGCTCGCATCCATCAGGCGGCGCTGGCCCTGTTCGCGCGCCAGGGCTTCGAGGCCACGACGCTGGACGACATCGCCGCCGCCGCCGGGGTGTCGCGCCGAAGCCTGTTCCACTATTTCGGCTCCAAGGAGGACATCGTCCTCTCGACCAAGGCCGGTCTCGCCGAACTGATCGAGGCCGCCATCGCGCGCCGTCCCGCCGACGAGCCCCTGCTGGAGATGGCCGAGCACGCTCTGACCGACATGGCCCAGGATTTTCAGGGTCCCGAGGCGCGGGCACTGGCCCGCCTGATCCACGACACGCCCGCTCTGCGCGCCGGCGACCACGCCAGGTACGAAGCCCTGGAACACCGCATGGCCTCGGCGCTCGCCGCGAGAAAGGGTCTGCCCGCCGACGACCTTCAGGCCCGCGTGGTCGCCACCACCGCCGTCGGCGTGCTTCGCATGGCGACCGAGACCTGGCTCGCCGCCGACGATTCGCGCGGTCCGGAAGTCCATGGCAAGGCTGCGTTCATGGCGTTACGGGCGGCCACAACGGCGAAGCGATAGCCCCTTTCGCCAACTAGAGCTGATCCGGCGTCAGACCCGTTCTCTTCGCGATGCGGGCGAGCATCTTCGGCCCGATCTCTTCCCGGTCATGAAACGCGAAAACAAAATCGTCACGTCCCTGCCGAGCTAGAACGCGATGAGACCCGGACCGCCTCTTCTCGGCCCAGCCTTGACGGAGCAACGCGGCGAGGAGGCGAGACGCCTTCACGCTCGGCCAGTCGCTCATGCGGCGGCGAACAGTCCATCGACTTCCGGAGCCGGTTCACCGTTCTCCAGGCGATCGGCGAGGATGCGCAGAACCAGAGCCTCGACCCGAGCGAGCGCCTCCGACCGCGTGGCCCCATAAGCGAGGGCCCCTGGAATCGCGTCCACCTCCGCGATCCACCGCCCGTCGTCTTCGCGCTCGAACTCGACCTTCATGCCCCCATGATCGTCGAACGAGGGCGAGATGTCGACCGCCCTACTCCGCCGCCATGTTGTGCCCTTCCGGCGCGGTCCAGCGCAGTCGGGGCGAGCGGGCAGCGCGGGTCTCGTCCAGACGGCGCAGAGGCGCATGGAAGGGCGCGTTTTTGAACCGGTCGACCTCGCCGGCCTTGGCGGCCTGGGCCAGCAGGCGCAGGGCGTTGATGAACCGGTCCAGCTCGGCCTTGGACTCCGTCTCGGTCGGCTCGATCAGCATGGCCCCGTGCACGACCAGGGGGAAGTACATGGTCATGGGGTGGAAGCCCTCGTCGATCATCGCCTTGGCGAAGTCCAGCGTGGTGATCTCCGTGCCCTTCAGCCATTCGTCGTCGAACAGGGCCTCGTGCATGCAGGGGCCGTCGGGGAAGGCGGCGCTCATCACGTCCGACAGCCGGGCCTTGATGTAGTTGGCGTTCAGAACCGCGTCCTCGGCGACCTGGCACAGGCCGTCGGAGCCATGGCTCATCATGTAGCTGAGGGCGCGGACGAACATGCCCATCTGGCCGTTGAAGGCGCACATGCGGCCGAACGCCTGGGCCGCCTCGTCCTCGCCGCGCTCGATCAGCTTGAAGCCGTCGCCGTCGGCCACGACCCACGGGGCCGGCGCGAAAGGCGCGAGGGCTTCGGACAGCACCACCGGACCGGCCCCCGGCCCGCCCCCGCCGTGCGGCGTCGAGAAGGTCTTGTGCAGGTTGATGTGCATGGCGTCGACGCCCAGGTCGCCCGGTCGCACCCGGCCGACGATGGCGTTGAAGTTGGCACCGTCGCAGTAGAAATAGGCTCCCGCTTCGTGCGTCAGCCGCGCGATCTCGATGATGTCACGCTCGAACAGGCCGCAGGTGTTGGGGTTGGTCACCATGATGGCGGCGACGTCGTCACCCAGCTTGGACGCCAGGTCGGCCACGTCCACGCGGCCGTCATCGGTCTGGGCCACTTCAACGACGGTGTAGCCGACGAAGGCCGCCGTGGCCGGGTTTGTTCCGTGGGCCGAGGTCGGCACCAGGACCTTGCGGCGCTTCAGGTGTTCGCCCGACGCCTCGTGCGCGGCGCGGATGGCCATCAGGCCGCAGAGCTCGCCGTGGGCACCCGCCTTGGGCGACATGGCCACCGCCGGCATGCCGGTCAGGGTCTTCAGCCAGTGGGCCAGGGTGTCCATCAGCTCCAGAGCGCCCTGCACAGTCGAGACCGGCTGCAGGGGGTGGATGTCGGAAAAGCCCGGCAGGCGCGCCATCTTCTCGTTAAGGCGCGGATTGTGCTTCATCGTGCACGAACCGAGCGGATAGAGCGCCAGGTCGATGGCGTGGTTCTTCTGGCTGAGCCGCACGTAGTGGCGCATCGCCTCGGGCTCGGCGAGCCCCGGCAGGCCGATCGGATCGCGGCGGACGAGGTCGCCCAGATCGCCGCCGTCGGACTTCGGTTCGGCCAGATCGACGCCGGTCTTGAACCAGCCGTCGCCCTCGAAGATCAGGGGCTCGTCCTGCAGCAGGCCGCGCCCGCCGGTCAGGGTCGGGTGCTTGTAGTCATGATCCGGCGTGGACGGAGCCGGAGCGGTCGGACGGCCGACGGTGTTCATGGTGCTCATCACTCAGGCTTCCTTTAGTTCGCCAGGACCTTGGCGAGCGCGCTCGCCAGGATCTGGATGTCAGCGTCCAGCGTCGTCTCGGTGGCGGCGACCAGCAGGACGTCGTCCATGCCGGCCCCGGGGTTCAGACGGCTGAAGGGCACGCCAGCCAGCACGCGGTGCTCGGCCAGACGCTCCACCACTTCAGCGGCGGGGCGCGGCAGGCGCACGGCGAATTCGTTGAAGAAGCGCGGTGTCAGAACTTCCACGCCCGGAATGGCGGCCAGCGCGTCCCGCGTCGCCAGGGCCTTCTCATGGTTCAGCAGGGCCAGCTTCCTCAACCCCGTCTCCCCCAGCAGGCTCATGTGGATCGAGAAGGCCAGGCAGCACAGGCCCGAGTTGGTGCAGATGTTCGACGTCGCCTTGTCGCGCCGGATGTGCTGCTCGCGCGTCGACAGGGTGAGCACGAAGCCCCGCTCGCCGTCCGCGTCGACCGTCTCGCCGCACAGGCGGCCCGGCATCTGGCGGATCAGCTTTTCGCGGCAGGCGAACAGGCCGACGTAAGGACCCCCATAGTTCAGAGCGTTGCCGATCGACTGGCCCTCGGCCGCGACGATGTCGGCCCCCATCTCGCCGGGCGATTTCAGCAGACCCATCGACACGGCCTCGGTGACCACCACGATCAGCAGGGCACCGGCGGCCCGAGCGGCCTCGGCGATCTTGGTCACATCGGTGGCAGTGCCGAAGACGTTGGGCGTCTGCACGACCACGCAGGCCGTGTCCGGTCCGATCTTGCCGATCACGTCGGCTTCGGCGTCGATCGCGGCCGGCAGCACCTCGGTCTCGACACCCACGGCGTGGACCACCGTCTCGGTCGCCGCGACATAGTGGGGATGCACCCCGCCCGAGATCACCGCCTTGTTCCGGCGCGTCACCCGTGTGGCCATCAGCACGCCCTCGGCCATGGCGGTCGAGCCGTCATAGAGCGAGGCGTTGGCCACCTCCATCCCGGTCAGGTTCGCGACCTGGGTCTGGAACTCATAGAGGTACTGTAGCGTCCCTTGCGCGATCTCGGGCTGGTAGGGCGTGTAGCTGGTCAGGAACTCCGAGCGCTGGATGATGTGATCCACCGTCGCCGGCACATGGTGGCGATAGGCCCCGGCCCCGCAGAAGAAGGGCACGTCGCCCGCGACCGTGTTCTTGGCCGCCAGGCCTTTCAGCGCCCGCTCGACCTCCAGCTCCCCCATGACGCGGGGCAGGTCCACGACGCCGTCGCGCCGCGCGGACTGCGGCACGTCCACGAACAAGTCGTCGATCGACGAAACGCCGATCGCCGCCAGCATGGCGGACCGGTCGTCGGGGGTCAGGGGCAGGTAGCGCATATCTCTATTCCGCTCATCCCCGCGAAAGCGGGGACCTAGTGCTTTGGGCGAAGACTGTCGCCGGGGAGGACGAACCACTCATCCCAGTCACCCTGCCTCGCAACAGGACTGGGTCCCCGCTTTCGCGGGGATGAGCGGAAGAAACTAAAGGGTGGTCAGGAACTGGTCGTAGGCCGCGCGGTCCATCAGGCCGTCCAGCTCGGCGGGGTTGGTGACCTTGATCTTGGCGAACCAGCCGGCGCCCTCCGGGTCGGCATTGACGGTCTCGGGCGCCGAGGCCAGGGCGTCGTTGCCCTCGATGACTTCGCCCGAGACGGGGGCATAGACGTCCGACGCCGCCTTGACGCTCTCGACCACGGCGAACCCGTCCTTTTGCGATACGGCGCGGCCGGCTTCCGGCGTTTCGACGAACACGACATCACCCAGCTGGTCGGCGGCGTGCTTGGTGATGCCGACCGTGGCGACGTCGCCCTCGAGCCGGACCCATTCGTGATCCTTGGTGAACTTCATGACGGCCTCTCAGCTCTTGGGTTTGCGGTGATAGCGTTGGGCGACGAAGGGCATGGCGACGACCTCGGCGGCCGCAGGCTTGCCCCGCACGATGACCTGGAGCGCGGTGCCCAGCGCCGCGTGCGACGGCGGCACATAGCCCATGGCGATGTTCTTTCCGAGGCTGGGCGACGGTCCGCCCGAGGTGACCTTGCCGATCACCTGGCCCTCCGCATCGGCGATCTCCGCGCCCTCCCGGGCCGGGGCGCCTTCCTTGACGTGCAAGCCGATGCGAACGCGGGCGGGGCCCTCCGCCAACTCCTTCAGCACCCGCTCGGCGCCATTGAAGTTCGCGGCTTCCTTCCTCGACTTCGACAAGGCGAAGGTCAGCGCGCCCTCGACCGGCGAGGTCGTCGGATCGATGTCGTGCCCGTGCAGCGGCAGGCCGGCTTCCAGCCGCAGGGAGTCCCGCGCTCCGAGGCCGATCGGCTTCACCCGCGCGTCCTGGAGAAGCAGGTTCCAGATGCGCTCGGCGTCCTTGGCCGGGACCGAGATCTCATAGCCGTCCTCGCCGGTGTAGCCCGAGCGGGAGACGTAGCAGTCCACGCCGAACAGCATCAGTCGGGCCGTGTCCATGAAGCCGAACTCGGCCAGCACCGGCTCGTGGGCGACCATGACCTCGGCGGCTTCCGGCCCCTGAATGGCGATGAGGGCCCGGTCGTCCAGCACCGTCAGTTTCGCGTCCCCGGACAGGTGCGCCGCCCAGAAGGCGAAGTCCTCGTCCTTGTTGCCGGCGTTGACGACGACGAACAGGCCGTCGTGATCGGGCTTGCCAGCCATCAGATCGTCGATGATCCCGCCCGCTTCGTTCAGCAGCAAGGAATACTTCTGCTTGCCGGCCTTCAGCGCCTGATAGTCGCCGGGCACGAAACGTTCGAACTGGCGAAGCGCGTCCGCGCCCGTGATCTTGGCCTGGCCCATGTGCGACACGTCGAACAGACCGGCGTGCTCGCGCGTCCAGCGGTGCTCGGCCAGCACGCCCTCGTACTGGACCGGCATGTCATAGCCGCCGAAACCGACCATGCGCGCGCCCAGCGCCCGGTGCGCGGCGTTCAGCGGCGTGGTCTTCAGGGATGCGTCGGTCATGCGTTCAGACTTTCGAGGGCCGCGTCACTCGGCGGAAAGCTCCGCCGTCATCGCGCCCCCGCTGTCTGGGAAACCTGAGAGATTCCGCCGGTGACCCGGCTTGCTCCGTCGGCGCACTCCGTCAGGAGTGACTTTCCAGCGTCCGAACGTCCTCGCGGTCCTTTTGCCTGAGCGTTTCCGGGGCGGTTGCGCCTTCGGCTCCGGCCCGTAGCGATGGGCCGATCTCTCCCGCGAGAGCGACGCCACCAAGGCCCCGACTCCGCGCCGAAGTCAAGCGTGGCGGGCGACGTAGGCGTCCAGATCGGCGATATGACGCGCTTTCTCGGTCTCGGACAGGAAGGAGCCGGTGAAGCTGTTCCGGGCGATCCCGGCCAGCTGTTCGCGGCTCAGGCCGGTCGCATGAGCCAGCTGACGATAGTTCTCGTTCACATAGCCGCCGAAGTAGGCCGGATCGTCGGAGTTCAACGTCACCTTGATCCCCCGCCGCAGCATCTCCGGCACGGGATGGCGCTTGAGGTCGTCGACGACGCAGAGCTTGAGGTTCGACAGGGGGCAGACCGTCAGCGTCATCTGCTCGGCCGCCAATCGCGCGATCAGGGCCTCGTCCTCCATCGACCGGTTGCCGTGATCCATGCGGTCGATGTGGAGCAGGTCGAGCGCCTCCCAGACATAGGCGGGCGGCCCCTCCTCTCCGGCATGGGCCACACGCTTCAGACCCATCTCGCCTGCCCGGTCGAAGACACGCCGGAACTTCGACGGCGGATGCCCGACCTCGGACGAGTCCAGCCCCACGCCCTCGATCCGGTCCAGCCAGGGCTCGGCGGCCTTCAGCGTGGCGAAGGCGGCGTCCTCATCGAGATGGCGCAGGAAGCAGAGGATGAGCTTCGATGACACGCCCAGCCGCGCCTCGGCCTCCGCCATGCCGGAAAGCAGGCCGTCGGCCACGACCTGGAACGGGATGCCCCGGTCGGTGTGGGTCTGCGGATCGAAGAAGATTTCGGCGTGGCGCACATTGTCGGCCGCCGCCCGCTCGAAATAGGCGACCGCCAGATCGTGGAAATCCCGCTCGGTGCGGAGCACGTCGGCCCCGGCGTAGTAGATGTCCAGGAAGTCCTGCAGGTTCGAGAAGCTGTAGGCCGCGCGCACGGCCTCGACGCTGTCAAAGGGGATGGCGACCCTGTTCCTCCCCGCCAGTTCGAACATCAGCTCGGGCTCCAGACTGCCCTCGATGTGCAGATGCAGTTCCGCCTTGGGCAGGTCGTCAATGAAGGCGTCGAGGTCGGTCATGGGGCCGTCTCCCAAAGGTGCCTGATGCGAATAGGCGTAACGCGTGCGTCCGCGACCTTGCGCAGGAAGGCCCCGTCGGCGGTTACCAAATCCGAGCCGCGCGTCTCGGCCAGCGCCAGATAGAAGCAGTCATAGGCCGGGTGATCCAGCTTGAGCGAGAGATCGAGGGCTCGAACCGTCAAGGGCGTCATGCGAACCAGCTCCAGGCCGAGCTCCCCAAGGATGGTCTCGGCCTGTCTCGCCTCGAAGGCGGTGACGCGCGACAGGCGCACGTTCTTCCAGAGCGCATTGGCGCATTCGCTGACGATCAGTTCCGGTGCCGCGCATGACTGTTCGGCGACCAGGGTCCGAGCTTCCTCGCTGCCCTTCTCGGGGAGCAGACACTTGATGAGGACGCTGGCGTCCACGACGATCATCGCGTGTCGCGATCCTCGCGTATGAGAACTTCCGAACCGGGCGACAAGGGCCCGCCGTTTCGGTCCGCGATCGCCTTCCTCAAGGCGTCGGCCCGGGCCATCCACTCGACCTTGTCCGCCGAACCCAGAGCCTGATCCAGCAGGGCGCGATGCTCCGCTTCGGCCGACCGGCCATTGGCGGCCGCCCGCGCCTTCAGCCGACGCGCCACCTCGTCATCGACATTCCGCACATGCAGGTTCACGGGCATGGCCACACTCCTCTGCTAGCAGATATAGCACTACCCGTTGGAGACGACGAGCCTCAGGTTCCCGCGCCGGATCTCCGGCGTTGGTGTCTCCGGCCCCGGCGGAGGCGGCGCATCCTCCTTCGCGGACCAGGCGCGCGGCCGCTCGACATAGCCCGACCGCGTCAGGATGCGCTCGGGCAGGCCGCAGCGTTCCAGCATGGCGACCTCGACCTCGGTCCGCGCGTCGGCCCATTCCAGGAGCTGGCGGTTGTGACCCCGGGCCGGTGGGGCGACGCTGACGACGCGGATATGCGGATAGCCTTCGTGGAGGAACCGCGTCGTCGCGGCATGGTCGCCGTCGGTGGTCAGGATGTAGGCGACGTCGACCTTGTTCGCGGCGGCGTCGGCGGCGATGGCGAGCGCCAGGTTGACGTCACTCTGCTTCTCGGTCGCGTCCATCCACTGGTGGCCGCAGGCGTGGCAGTGGTCCGAGTGGACGACGAAGTGGCCCATCAGGCATCGCACCTGCCTGGCCCGCAGCGCCTCCTCATAGGCCAGCAAGGCCTCCATGCGGTCACGGCGCTGGGGCCGGTGGGCAGAGACCCAGGTCACGCCGGCCATGCGTTCGCCGGGTGGAACAAGCGCGCGGCCCAGCGCCATCAGGTCCAGCCACAGCAGCTCGCGCCGATTCAGATCGAGGATCGCGTGATGCAGGTTGAAGCCGTCGACATAGAGCCGGGCGCGCTTTCGGAAGACGGGCAGGCGAAAGCCGTCGCGGCGCACGACCGGCGTCTGGCCTCCCCTCGATCCCGACCGCCCCATGGATGGCCCCATCCTGTCTTCCCCCAAAGACAGTTAACCCGAGGATCGATGACGAGTCCGTGGCGCCGAGGCTACAGAGCGGCCGAGACGCTTACATCCGCTCCGGCGTCTCTATGCCCAGAAGGCGCAGCGCCGTTTCCAGCTGATCCAGCGCCGCCTTCGCCAGCGCTAGGCGGGATCCAACCACGGCCGGGTCTTCGGCCGCCAGAACCGGGCAGGCGGCGTAGAACTTCGAGAAGCTCTGGGCCAGGCGATAGGCGTGCTCGGCGATCGCGTGGGGCGCACGGCGGTCATAGGCGTCCGACACCGCCGCGTCGAAGGCGTCCAGCGTCAGGGCCAGCTCGCGCTCGGCGGGCTCGGCGACGACGATCGGTCCGGCCAGCACGCCCTGCGCCTCGGCCTTCCTCAGCAGGGATTTGATGCGGACGGCCTGATACAGCAGATACGGCCCGGTCTTGCCCTCGAAGCTCATGAAGCGGTCGAGGTCGAAAACGTAGCTGGTGGTCCGGTTGTTCGACAGGTCGGCGAACTTCAGCGCCGCCACGGCCACCTTGGCGGCGATGTCCTCGAACTCGGCGTCGGGCAGGTCGGCCCCGAGCTCGGCCTCGCGCAGGCGCTCGCGGGCCTTGTCGCGGGCCTGGGTGATCAGGTCGTGCAGCTTCAGCACCCCGCCCGCGCGGGTCTTGAAAGGCTTGCCGTCCGAACCGTTCATGGTGCCGTTGGCGGCATGCTCCAGCTGGCCCGGCGTAGCGTAGCCGCACTTGTAGGCGGCGCGGAACACCTGCTCGAAATGGTCGGCCTGACGCGCGTCTACGCAATACAGGACGAGGTCGAAATCCTGCTCGCGGCGGCGTTGCAGGATGGTGGCCAGGTCGGTCGTGCCGTACATGGCCGAGCCTTCGGACGAGACCAAGAGCAAGGGCGGCAGCTCGCGCTTGTCGTCCTCCTCGACCACCCGGATGATCCAGGCACCCTGATCGAACTCGGCCAGCCCCTTCGCCTTTATCTCCTCGACCATGGCCGGGATCAGGGGATCGGCGTCGCTCTCGCCGTTCCACAGGTCGAAGGTGACGCCCAGAGCGCCGAACTCGCGTTCCAGCGCAGTGCGGCTGACCGCCACGAAATGCCGCCACAGGGCGCGGTAGCCGGGGCGGCCGGCCTGAAGCTCCGCCGTCGCCTTGCGGGCGCGGTCGCGAAAGGCGGTGTCTTCCTTGGCCCTCGCGGCCGCCTGCGGATACAGCCTTTCCAGGTCCTCAAGCGTGACCGGACTCTGTTCGGGAAACGGGCCCTCGCCCTCGACCAGAAACGCAGCCGCCTTGCCTTCGTCGCCGACCGCGACGATCAGCAGACCCATCTGAAAGCCCCAGTCGCCGAAGTGGGCGTCGCCCCAGACGGTGTCACCCCGGAAGCGGAACAGCCGCTTCAAGCTCTCGCCGATGATGGACGAGCGCAGGTGGCCCACGTGCATAGGCTTGGCCACGTTCGGCCCAGCGAAGTCGACGATGACCCTGCGCGGTTCCGCCACCGGCGATGCGCCCGCGAACGCCGCGTCGTCGGCCACAGCCTGGGCTCGCGTCGCCAGCGCGGCGTCGGAGACCTTCAGATTGATGAAGCCGGGCCCAGCGACCTCGACGCCCGACAGGCGCGCATCGCCGTCAAGCCGCGCAGCAACCTTCGTCGCCAGCTCGCGCGGGTTGGTCTTCATCGCTTTGGCGGCGGCGAGCGCGCCGTTGGACTGGAAATCGGCCAGATCCGGCCGGTCCGAGACCGTCACCCGCGCCAGCGCCGCGTCCACGCCTTCGGCGGCGAAGGCGGCCGCGACCGCTTCGCCCAGGGCCGTCTTCAGGTCGGTCATTGTTCCGTCGGCGCCGTCGCGGCCTGGGCACCTGCGTTGATGCGGAAGCGGCTGCCCGTGCGATTGAACTCGGCCATCTCCGGCGTCACGTCGAAGCCGATCAGGATCTCAAAGTTGCCGCCCGACGTCGTCGCGTCGGCTCGCGGGATCACGATGGTCTGGCCTTGTTCAACCGAGGCCGTGCGCTGGCCGTCGAAATCCACCGGCAGATCGAAATATTCCTTGGCCAGAATCGCCGAATTCCGCTCGGTGACCGCGATCCAGTAGCGATAGGTGCGGCGATCATCGCTGGCCTGGGGGCCACGGCCCAGGTTGAACAGAACATTGGTCTGGACCGTGATCGGCTCGTCGGACTGATACGAGCAGCCTGCCGTCACGCCTTCGATTTCCCCGGTGTAGCCAACGGCCGACACGGCGGCCCGGCCACCCTCGAGCTCCACGTAACGGGCGGCGTCATAGAGAATCTTGACGAACGGACAGGGGCCGGCGTTCGGCCTGTTGCGAAGCGGAGCGAAGCGAGGCTGCCGGGCGCGCGGCCCCCCCTCTTCGCCTCGACCGGCCTCCTGGCGGTCGCGCTCGCGCTGCTGCTGGCTTTGGGCGGAGGCGGCACCGGCCGAGGCGAGGACCGCAAAGGCGGCGAGGGCGACGGTCGCAAGACGCATTCTGAACGGTTCCGGAAATCAAGGCGCTGACGAAAGCGCCGTCAGGCATCTCGCCTGATAGCGGCTAAAGCGAGGCGTCGCAAACCTCGCGAGGCCTCGCCACGGTGGCGATGTGGCAGGGAAGCGACTAGGTTTCCGACATGAACGCTCTCGCCCCCTCCCCCGACATTGCCCCGCGCCCCCTGACCGTGAGGATGGCCACGCCGCGCGGCTTCTGTGCCGGGGTCGATCGGGCGATCCAGATCGTCGAGCGCGCGATCGAAAAGTTCGGCGCGCCGGTCTATGTCCGCCACGAGATCGTGCACAACAAGCATGTGGTGGATCGGCTGAAGGGTCTCGGTGCCGTCTTCGTCAAGGAGCTGGACGAGTGTCCGGATGATCGGCCGGTTGTCTTCTCGGCGCACGGCGTGCCCAAGTCAGTGCCCGCCACGGCCCGGGCGCGTGAGCTGCTGTTTCTGGACGCCACCTGTCCTTTGGTCTCCAAGGTCCACGTCGAGGCCGAACGACACCATGCCAACGGCAGGCACATCATCCTGATCGGCCATGCCGGCCATCCAGAGGTGGTCGGCACGCTTGGCCAACTGCCCGAGGGCGCGATCAGTCTGGTGGAGACGGTCGAAGACGCCGAGGCGTTCCAGCGGCCGGGCGATCAGCCTCTAGCCTACGCCACGCAAACCACGCTGTCGCTGGACGATACCGCCGAGATCGTCGCGGCACTGAAGCGGCGCTTTCCGGAGCTACCGGACCCGCACAAGGAAGACATCTGCTACGCCACCACCAATCGGCAGGAGGCGGTCAAGCAGTTGGCCAACGGCTCGGACCTGGTGCTGGTCGTCGGATCGAAGAATTCGTCCAACTCGGTGCGGCTGGTTGAGGTCGCGCTGCGGGCCGGGGCCCGGGACGCGCGGCTTCTGGACGACGCAAGCCAGCTGGACTGGACCTGGCTCGAAGGGGTTTCGACCGTCGGCATCACGGCCGGGGCGTCCGCCCCCGAGCCTCTGGTTCAGGGCGTGATCGACGCCCTGCGCGGGCGGTTCGACGTCACTGTTGCGGATGATCCGGGCGAGCCCGAGACGGTGACGTTCAAGCTGCCTCGGGCTTTGACGGTCTAAGGCGTCAGTTCCGGTCGGCCTGTTGCGATCCACCGGACAGGGCGGCCGCTTCAGCCGGTGACGCCGGGGCCGCGACCTCTTCCTCGGTGGCGGTTGCCATCGAGTCTGGGGCCGGCGTGACGCCGCCGTCGGTCGGAAGCGCCGTCGGACCGCCGACGGCCGGGGCGGTGGTGGACTCGATCTCGGGGGCGGGAGCGGCGTCGGCCGGCTCCTCGGCGGCGGGGGTGCAGGCGGCGAGCGCCAGGGCGGCGGCTCCAGTCACGAACAGCAAGGTGCGCATCGGGTTCTCCTTGGACGGCGTTCGACGAGGAACGGCCAAGGTCGCCAATGGTTCAGTCGCCGACGAAGTCCTGGGCGAACTCGGGGGCGTCGCCGTCCTCTATGGGGTCTTCCTCGTCCTCGGAGCCGGTGCGCGAGGGGTCCGGCACCTCGAAGCCGACAGGCAGCGACAGGTCGAGCAGGCCCGCCGCCTTCATCTCGGCCGCGCCCGGCAGGTCATAGAGGCTGGCGAGGCCGAAGTGCTCCAGAAAGCGGTCGGCGGTCGCATAGGTCACGGGGCGGCCCGGCGTGCGGCGACGTCCCCGCAGACGGACGAACCCCATCTCGAGCAGAAGGTCGAGCGTGCCCTTGGATATGGAGACGCCCCGCACGCTCTCGATCTCGGCGCGGGTCACAGGCTGGTGGTAGGCGATGATGGCCAAGGTCTCCAGCGCGGCCTTGGACAGGCGGCGGGGCTCCTCGCGCTCTTCTGTCATAAGAAAACCGAGGTCGGCGGCGGTGCGGAACCGCCAGCGATCGGCGACGCACTCCAGCTCCACGCCCCGGCCTTCGTAGCGGGCGCGGAGCGAGGCAATGGCGCGGCCAACGTCGGCCCCTTCGGGCAGGCGGCGCGCGATGTCGGCGGCCGACAGAGGCCCGGCGGCGGCGAACAGCAGGGCCTCGACCCGGCGTTCGATCTCGGCCTCGTCGGGGGCGAAACGCAGGTCGCTCACGGCGTCAGCTCCAGCGGCTGGCCCCGGCCCCGGCGTTTCAGCCAGACGTCCTCGAACGCCTTCTCCTGTCGCACGTCCATCGCGCCTTCCTTGACCAGTTCCAGACTGGCGGAGAGGGTCGAGGCGGTGAAGCTGGCCTGGCTTGGCCCCTCGCCTTCGTCCCGGACCGGGGCCACGCGGGTCAGCGGCGTCCAGTCGGCGAGGCGGGGCAGGATGTTCCTCAACCAGTCGCGGGCTTCCTCAAGCGCGAAGGCCTCGATGCGCTGGGTCGGATTGTACTGGCGGCCCTGCTCACGACGCCGTTGGCCGACATAGGCGGCCATGAGCTCATACAGGCTGGCGTCGATGCGGTCGGACGGCACGATCACCGTCGCCTCCGGGTCGCCGCGCGTGAAGACATCGCGCTTCAGCTGGGGCCTGGCCATGAGGGCTTCGGACGCCTTTCGCATGGCCTCCAGCTTCTGCAGGCGAAAGGCCAAGGCGGCGGCCATTTCCTCGGCCGGCGGTTCGTCGGCCTTGCCCTTTTCGGTGCGGGGAAGCAGCAGCCGCGACTTCAGATAGGCCAGCCACGACGCCATCACGAGGTAGTCGGCCGCCAGGGAGAAGTTCCGGCGCCGAGCCTCGTGCACGAAGGCCAGATACTGCTCGGCCAGTCGCGTGATCGACAGCTTCAGCAGGTCGACCTTCTGCGTCCGGGCGAGCGCCAGCAGCACATGCAGAGGGCCTTCGTAGCCGTCCAGATCGACCACGAAGGCGTCGCGCGCGTCGACTTCATCGACGGCGGTGAAGTCCAGGTTCGGTTGGAACGCCTCCGCCATCCTCAGGCCTGAGCCTCGCCAACGTCGGGACCCTTGGCGGCAGTCAGGCGACCAGCCAACATGGCGTCGAACCGGCCGCGCGCCTCGAATACATCCAGCGGCTCGGGCGTATGGACGATGCGGGCGAGCGCCGCCGAGGCCCGGCGCGCGGCTCCTCCCTTCAGCTTGCCCACCCCGGCCATGACCTGCTCCATCTCCGCCATGTCGCCGGTCCAGTGAATGACGAGGTCGCACCCGGCCTTGAGCGACTTTTCGGCCCGCTCGGTCAGATCGCCGGAAAGGGCATTCATGCACAGGTCGTCGGACAGGAGCAGGCCGCCGAACCCGAGCCGCTCACGGATCAGTCGGATCGCCTTCTTCGACTGGGTCGCCGGACGCTTTTTGTCGATGGCGGTGAAGACGATGTGGGCCGTCATGCCGATCGGCATGTCCGACAGGGCCTTGAACGGGGCGAAGTCCCAGGCGTCCAGATGATCCAGATCGGCGTGGACGGTTGGCAGTTCCTTGTGGCTGTCGGCGAAGGCGCGGCCGTGGCCGGGCATGTGCTTGATGACCGGCAGGACGCCGCCCGCCAGAAGTCCCTCGGCCACGGCCCGACCGAGCTGCGCCACGGTCGCCGGATCCTGGGCGTAGGCGCGGTCGCCGATGATGTCGTGTGCACCGGGCGTGGGCACATCCAGCACCGGGGCGCAGTCGACGTTGATCCCCACGGCCTTCAGGTCGTGCGCCATCAGCCGCCCGCCCAGCCGCGCGAGCTCGCGCGCTGTGAGGGGATCGTTGGTCGCCTTCAGGAAGGCCTCGCCCGGTGGATACCTGGACCAGTGCGGCGGCCCAAGTCGCTGGACCCGGCCGCCCTCCTGATCGACCAGAACGGGGCAGTCCCAGCCCACCGACTCGCGCATCGTATCCGTCAGCCGCAGGACCTGCTCCGGGCTTTCGACATTGCGTCGAAACAGGATGAAGCCCCAGGGCCGCGCCTCGGCGAAGAAGGCGCGCTCGTCCCCGGTCAGGATCGGGCCCTTGCAGGCGAGGATGGCGGCGCTGGACACGCCGCCTAGCGTACCAGGCAGTCGCCACCGCCCGCCTGGATGGCGGCGCAGAAGGCGCGGGCGTCTGCCGCCGACAGCCCCGTGAACGTCGTGCGATAAACCGTCGAGCCGTTCGAAGCCGTCACCTCCTGCACCCGCTTGGTGGCGTTGCGGGCGAATTGCGGAAAGCGGGCAGCGACGGCGGCGTACTCGCGATCGGCGATGGCCGTCGAGGAGAAGGCACCAATCTGGACGGCTGCGCTGCCTCCGGCGCCGTCAGCGACAGGCGCGGGGGTTTGGACAGCCGCCGGCCGGGTGGCCGGAGCCGTCGGACGCACGGGTTCGGCCTTCTCGGCGGTCTCGATAGGACGCGGGACGGGGCGAGGCAGTGGCGTCTCGGGCGGAGGAGCGAACTCGGGAGCGGCGGTGGTTTCAGGGACCTCGTCATAGAGGCCGACATCCGCTTCCGGGTCTATCGGCTGGGCCTCGATCGGGGCCTCAACTTTCATCTGGGCCACGGGCGTGCCGACAGCCGGCGGCGCGTCCGTCGAGGACCGCAGGCCGGAGCGATAGAACAGGACGACCGCGATGATGAGGACCAGCAGCACCCCGGCGCTGACCAGCAAGGTCACCGGCGGCGCTTTCCGGGGCGGCGCGCGGCGCGGGTCGTAGCCGCCCCTGTTGAACGGCAGGTCGTCATCCGTCGGCGGCGTATAGGCGCCTCGGTCGCGGGGACGGTTGTCGTCGTCGTAGGACATGGTCTGTGCGCCTCGGTTCGGGCTCCGCACGAATCGGCGATCCGGCCCGTCAGTCTATGCCGCCCCGGCCCCCGTGAGGAATCACAGATCGAGCGCGAGGTCGAGGGTGAACAGCTTCCTGTGTTCCTCGATGGCATAGCGGTCCGTCATGCCGGCGATGTAGTCGCAGACGGCCCGGGCCCTCCTGTGAAGATCGTCGGTCACGGCGCGGGCACCCCACTCCGTCGGCAGGACCTCTGGCTCGGCCATGAACAGCTGGAACATTTCGGCCAGGATACGCCGGGCTTGGCTGCGGGTCCGGTTGACCCGGTAGTGGCGATACATCCGCTCGAACAGGAAACGCCGGAGGTGGCCCAGATCGGCAAGCATGGTGTCGGAGAACTGCACCAGCGTGCGCCGTGCCGCCCTGACGTCCTCGGTCGAGGCCACGCCGTCTTCGGTAATGCGCCGTTCAGTCTCGGCCAGGACATCGTCGACCATGACGCCGATCATGCGCCGCACGGCCTCGAGCCGCAGCATCCGCTCGGACAGGTTCGGCCAGTCCTGGCGGG
>NZ_LJHU01000110.1 GCF_001295975.1 Brevundimonas sp. AAP58
GACCTTGCCGGGCTATGGGCGTCGGCCCGCCAGGACCAGCGCACCATGTTCACCTTGCCCGACGCACCAGACTGGAACGATAATCTCGACCTCGACACATGGATGCCACCACAACGCGATAACCACTGGATCTTCTAAAGAGCAGTGCTCTCGCTGCAGCCTGTTGGCTAGTGCATGCTGCTTCGTATCAGTCGCGCAGCAGTTCGTTGATCGCGGTCTTTGATCGTGTCTGGGCGTCCACGCGCTTGACGATGACGGCGCAGTAGAGCGACGGCCCGCCGTTCGGGTCGGGTAGGGCGCCCGGGGCCACGACGGCATAGGGCGGTACCTCGCCGCGCGTGATCTCGCCGGTCGCCCGGTCGACGATCTTGGTCGTGGCCGAGATATAGACGCCCATGGCCAGCACCGCGCCTTGCCGGACGATAACGCCCTCCACGACCTCGGAACGGGCCCCGATGAAGCAATCGTCCTCGATGATGGTCGGATTGGCCTGGAGCGGTTCCAGAACCCCGCCGATGCCGACGCCGCCGGACAGGTGCACGTTCTTGCCGATCTGGGCGCAGGACCCGACCGTGGCCCAGCCGTCGACCATGGAGCCTTCGTCCACATAGCCGCCGATGTTCACGAAGCTGGGCATCAGGACGACGTTCCTGCCGATGAAGGCGCCCTTGCGGACGATCGAACCTGGAACGGCGCGAAAACCCGCCTCGCGGAAGTCGTTGGCGGTCCAGTCGCCGAACTTGTTGGGCACCTTGTCGTACCAGGGACCGACGCCGGGCGCCGGGGAGGACAGGCCGCGATCACCGCCGCGCATGATCTCGTTGTCGTTGAGCCGGAAGGACAGGAGCACCGCCTTCTTCAGCCACTGGTGGGTGGTCCAGGTTCCGTCGTCGCCGCGGCTGGCCACACGCGCCTTGCCGGAATCCAGAAGGTCGAGCGCGGTCTCGACCGCCTCGCGCGTCTCTCCTCGGGTCGAGGGCGTCAGCTCCGCGCGGATGTCCCAGGCGGCTTCGATGGCGGCTTCAAGCGAGGCGTGATGGCTCATGCGGCGTCTCTCAGGGGAAGAGGTTCGAGAAAGCTAAGCAGATCGGGGGTGCGGGCGTCGATCCAGTCGCCGATCTCGTGGCCATGGCCGTCGCCGACCAGAACCGTTGTCATCCCGAGCGCCTTGGCCGGAGCCAGGTTCCTCGGCGTGTCCTCGAAGAAGATCGCCCGATGCGGATCGATGGCGAAATGCTCCAGGAACCGGCGGAAGGTCGAGGGCGCGGGCTTGGGCGTCAGGTCCATGTCCTCGATGGCGAAGACACCGTCGAACAGTCCGGCGATCCCGATGCGCTCGGTCACGCGGGCCGCATGACAGCGCGCCCCGTTGGTCAGGACGAAGCGGCGACCCGACAGGCGGGCCAGGGCCTCGGCCATGCGCGGACTGGGCTCCAGACTGTCCAGCGGGACGTCGTGGACCTCGCGCAGGAACGTCTCCGCATCGATGGCATAGTTGGCCATCAGGCCGGCGAGCGTTGTGCCGTGCTCGTTCAGGAACTGCTTCTGCAGAACCTTGGCCTCGGGCTCGGGCAGGCCGACCGCGTCGATCATGAAGGCGTTGATGCGCGCCTGCACCAGCGCCATCACGCCCTGCTCGCGGGGGTACAAGGTGTCGTCCAGATCGAAGACCCAGGCGTCGATGTGGGACAGATTCAGGTTCACGCCTTCACCAGAGTGCCGGCGCCGTACTCCGTGAACAGCTCGACCAGCATGGCGTGGGGGCGTCGCCCGTCCAGGATCACCACGGCCTCGACGCCCGCGCGCACGGCCGCCATCGCGGTCTGCAGCTTGGGGATCATGCCGCCGGACGCCGTGCCATCGTCAATGAGGGCCTGCGCCTCTGCCACCGTCATCTGGCGGATGATGTCGCCGTCCTTGTTCAGCACGCCCTTGACGTCGGTCAGGAGCAGCATGCGCTTGGCGTTCAGCGCGCCCGCGACCGCCCCGGCCACGGTGTCGGCGTTGACGTTGTAGGTCTGGCCGTCCTTGGCGACGCCGATCGGGGCGATGACCGGCACCCAGTCGTCGGTCTCCGACGCGATCAGCCCGGCGATCAGCTTTGGGTCCACATTCGTCGGTTCGCCCACGAAGCCCAGGTCGACCTCATGCTCGATCAGGCTGTCGGGGTCCTTCTTGGTGCGGGTCGTCTTCTCGACGGTCAGCAAGCCTGCGTCTTTGCCGGACAGGCCGACCCCGCGCACGTCGGCTTCCTTGCCCGCCACTGAGATCCAGTGGGCGATCTCCTTGTTCACGGCACCCGACAGGACCATCTCGGCGACCGCCATGGTGTCGGAATCGGTGACGCGCAGGCCGTCCACGAAGTTCGACTTCACCCCCGCCTTGGTCAGCATGGCGCTGATCTGGGGCCCGCCGCCGTGGACCACGACCGGGTTCACGCCCATGAGTTTCAGCAGCACCACGTCGGCCGCGAACTGCTTGGCCACGGCCACTTCACCCATGGCGTGGCCACCGTATTTGATGACGACGGTCTCGCGGTCATAGACCTGGATATAGGGCAGGGCCTCAGCGAGCGTCTTCGCCGTCGCCCAGCCGCGCTCCTCGGATTGCCGTTCGGTCTCGTCCATGCGCGCGAGATAGCGGTCGATGAAGGGGCTGTCATCCCTGCGTTAAATTCGTCACTTAGTGACGGCGATGACGCGAGCTAGGCGAGCATATCGTGGCCCGCTCCCGCCCCCCGTCTATACCCCCGCCGTGCCCTGACAACGGGCTGTCCATAGGAAAGCC
>NZ_LJHU01000111.1 GCF_001295975.1 Brevundimonas sp. AAP58
GCCCGGGAACTGGTAGGAGCTCAGCAGCTCGCGCACTTCCATCTCGACGAGCTCGAGCAGCTCCTCGTCGTCGACCAGGTCGACCTTGTTCATGAACACCACCAGGGCCGGCACGCCGACCTGACGGGCCAGAAGGATGTGCTCGCGGGTCTGCGGCATCGGGCCGTCGGCGGCCGACACCACCAGGATCGCGCCGTCCATCTGCGCGGCGCCCGTGATCATGTTCTTCACATAGTCGGCGTGGCCCGGGCAGTCGACGTGGGCGTAGTGACGGTTGGCCGTCTCATATTCCACGTGCGCCGTGTTGATGGTGATGCCGCGCGCCTTCTCTTCCGGCGCCGCGTCGATGTCGGCGTAGTTCATCGCCTTGGCGCCACCGGCCTTGGCCAGCGTCATCGTGATCGCCGCCGTCAGCGTCGTCTTGCCATGATCCACGTGACCGATCGTGCCGATGTTGCAGTGCGGCTTGGTGCGTTCGAACTTTTCCTTGGCCATGGCCAAACTCCTGATGGCCCGAGCCCAGGAAAGGGTTTTGGGGCGCTTTGCTGTCTCAAAAACCTGGAGCGGGTAGACGGAATCGAACCGACATACTCAGCTTGGAAGGCTGCTGCACTACCATTGTGCTATACCCGCGCAGAAACGGTCTCGGACCCGCCTGGGTCGTTGACCGCGATCCTCATCTTCGCCCTGAACCTCGGATCGAAGCGCGTGGTGGGGGAAGCAGGACTCGAACCTGCGAAGCTTACGCAGGGGATTTACAGTCCCCCCCCTTTGCCGCTCGGGACATTCCCCCGCACGCACTGGTCGACCCGAATGAACGCCCGAGACCGGCCTTTCGACCCGCCTCGAAACAAAAGACTTCGGGGTCGAGACGCGCCTGCGATACAGGGAGCCGGACCCGAAAGCCTCAGGGGGCTTCAAATCGGAGGGCGTCTTATAGTGTCGAGAATTCCAGAACGCAACGACCGCAAATCGGGCGGGAAAATGACCGGGACCGGGGGCTTTCGGGGGCGTTCCGGGCCCGGCGGCAAGGGCCCGAAAGGTCTCTCTGACAAGGGCGGATGGGCTCCAAGGGCGACCGAGCCGAACCCAACGGCACCGCCTCGCCAGAGCCGGGGAAAGATCGACGCCGACCAGCTGATCTGGGGCCGCCACCCGGTTCTCGCGGCGCTCGGCAATCCAGCGAGGAAGGGCATGGGCCGCCTGTTGGCCACTGCCGATCGAGCCGCCGAGCTGGAACGCGACGCGCTGGCGCCGGGCCGGGTGGTCGAGGTGGTCGATCCCCAAGCGCTGGAACGCATGCTTCCACAGGGTGCCGTTCACCAAGGGGTGGTATTCAAGGTTCAGCCGCTGGAAGGCGTGTCGTTGGAGGACATCGCGGACCCGGCCGAGGGCGTCATCGTCATGCTGGACCAGCTGACCGATCCCCAGAACGTCGGTGCCATTTTTCGCTCGGCCTTGGCCTTCGGAGCGCGTGGTATCGTGGTGCAGGATCGACATTCGCCGGTGCTGGCGGGCGCACTGGCCAAGGCGGCGGCCGGGGCGACCGAGCGTCTGCCGTGCGCGCGGGTCACCAACCTGTCGCGGGCCCTGGAGCGATTGGCCGATCTGGGCTGGCGGGCCGTGGGCCTGGACGGAGCCTCCGACGAGAGGCTTGAAGCTGCGTTGGACGCTCGCCCGACAGTCCTGGTCATGGGGTCGGAGGGCGACGGCATCCGGCGGCTGGTGGCCGAGCATTGCGACGTTCTGGTCAGGATCCCGATGCCAGGTGGTTTTGAGAGCTTGAACGTATCGAACGCCGCGGCCATCGCCCTTTACGAGGCCAGCCGAAAGCAGCGACCCGCTTGAAACCCCTGTCCCTCAAAAGGGCGACAGCAGGCGTCCAGACGGCCTAGGCGTCAGCCCCGCCGAAGCGTTCGCTCCATTCTGCGACCTGAGCATCCTCGATCTTGCGGAACAGGACCTCGGGCGCGGAGACGGTCCGGCCAACCGGCATGCGATCCAGCAGTGGCGCGTTAGCAGAGGGCCAGCTCAGGTCGGTTTCACCCACTGTGGTGGCGATCCGCTCGGCCGTGAACGGCATGACGGGGGCGGCAATACGGGCAAACAGGGCGACCAAGTTAAGGCCCGTGCGTACTCCGACCGCCGATCGTTCGATGTCCGTCTTGAAGGCTGTCCAAGGCGCGGCCTCCTGAAGATACTCGTTTCCGAGCACCCAGATGGCGCGGATCGCCTGACAGGCTTTTCGGAATTCCATCGCCTCGAAGGCCTCCGTCGCTTCGGCGATGCCGGCGCGGACGTCGGCCTTCAGCTTGCCTTCCAGCGGTCCGGGCTCGCCGCCGTCGGGCACCACACCGTCGAACTTGCTCTCGGCGAACTTGACGATGCGGTTGACGAAGTTGCCCAGCACGTCAGCGAGGTCCTTGTTCGTCGTCGCCTGGAACTGCTCCCAGGTGAAGGCCGCATCCGAGCCTTCAGGGCCGTAGGCCGTCAGGTGCCAGCGCCAGTAATCCGCGGGCAGCAGTTCTAGCGCCTGGTCCATGAAGACGCCTCGCTTCTGTGACGTCGAGAACTTGCCCCCGTACCAGTTCAGCCAGTTGAAGGCCTTGAGCGTATCGACCGTCTTCCACGGCTCGCCCGAGCCCAGGATGGTCGCTGGGAAGCTGACAGTGTGGAAGGCGACGTTGTCCTTGCCCATGAACTGGACGTAGCGGACGTCGTCGGCGCCCTCGTCCAGACGCCACCAGTCGCGCCAGGTCCGGCCGCTGGCCTCGGCCCATTCCTCGGTTGCGCCGATGTATTCGATGGGGGCGTCGAACCAGACGTAGAAGACCTTGCCCTCCATGCCCGGACGCGGGCCGCCGTCGGGACCCACCACCGGCACGCCCCAGGACAGGTCGCGCGTGATGCCCCGATCGATGAGGCCCTCGTCCAGATGCTTGAGCGCGATGGAGCGGGCCAGGGTCTGCCAGTCGGACCTGGACTCGATCCAGGCCCGGATGCGGTCCTCCAGCCTGGTCTGGAGCAGGTAGAGGTGGCGCGTGTCGCGCACCTCCAGCTTCGTCGAACCCGACACGGCCGAATAGGGCTCGATCAGGTCCGTGGGGTCGAGCAGCCGCCCGCAGTTGTCGCACTGGTCGCCGCGCGCCGGGCGATAGCCGCAGTGCGGGCAGGTCCCCTCAACGTAGCGGTCGGGCAGGAAGCGGGCGTCGTCGATGGAGTAGATCATCCGATCCACCCGCTCCTCGATGAAGCCGTTCGCCTCCAGCACATGGGCGAAGTGCTGGGTCAGGCGGCGGTTGGGCGCATTCGAGGAGCGACCGAACCAGTCATAGCTCAGACCGAACGCCTCGCCCGCCCGCTTCTGGATCTCGTGCTGCTCGTCGCAATAGGTCCGCACGTCCTGGCCGGCAGCGGCGGCGGCGAGTTCGGCCGGAGTGCCATGCTCGTCGGTGGCGCAGATGTAGAGCACCTCATGGCCCTGCCCTCGTTTGAAGCGGGCATAGACGTCGGCCGGCAACATGGAGCCCGCCAGATTGCCCAGGTGCTTGATGCCGTTGATGTAGGGCAGCGCCGAGGTGATCAGGATGCGGGACATGGGGCTCCGGGGGGTTCAGGGGAGCGCGAGGATATAGGCGGGCCGACAGGTTCCGTCATCCCGTGACATTGGACGATCGCACCGGACGGGGTTTAGCCTGTTGCAGCTTGTAGGGAGTCCGAACCATGCTCGTCGCCTTGATGTCCGCCGCCTCCGTGTTCGCTGCGCCTGTCCAGCAGGCCGCACCCGATTGCACGGAATTCGCCAACGACCGCGTCGTGATCGCGGCGGTCCCGAATGAGGCCCGTCAGGGCACGATCATCCAATTGTCGGTATACTCACCTCAAGGACCCGCTGGCCCCAAGATACTTCCGCTCACCTGTCTCACCCACTGGCAGATCATGCCTGAAGGGGCTGCACGACTGACGGCGGAAGGCGGGGTGGCCATTGCCGATGATGCGCCCGCCGGGGAGCCGTTGGTGGTCATGGCGACGGCTCCTGGCGGGCCTGCGCGCCTGTCGACCCCGATTGTCGGCCGAGACGAGATCGTGCTCACGGGGCGCTGGAGGCAGGTAGAGGTAACCTGCTCGCACGGGGCCGTCCCCCAGGAACCGGTGGGAGAGCTGGAGTTCTACCCATCGGGGAACTTTGCGGTCACCTTCCGGCCGTTCGAGGCGCGCCGCGACTATTGGGGTACGTCGATCTTCGATGCGGCCGCTCGTCGATTGAGTATGACGATAGAGGACGGCAATGACGTGCCGGACAACCCTTTGCTGACTGGATCGGCCGTGCGCGACGACAGCCGGCTGACGCTGGACGGCTTTTATTTCGGTGACCTGGGCCGCTCTCTGGCCCCGACGCCTTGTCGCTACGTCTTCGAAAAGACGTGATCCAGGCGTCGCGCTACCCGCACGAACCGTCCGGTCAGCAGGGTCGATGACACCAGGCTGGCGATGATCACCGCCCAGACCAGGCCGTCGACGCCGAACGCCTGCGACAACCACCAGCCCAGCGGCATCATGATCGCCCCATAGGCGGTGAAGTGCATGATCGTTGGCCACCAGACGTCGCCGGCCGCGCGGTTGGCCTGGGCGGCGACGACTTGAATGCCGTCGGCGACGAAGAACAGGGTGGCCAGAACCAGCGCCGGAATGGCGATGACGGCCAGAGCGGGGTCGCGATTGTAGGCCCCAATCAGCAGGGGAGCGCTGGGCCATACAACCAGGGCGACGATCAGCGTCAGGGCCGTGACGACGCCGACGCCGACGAGGCCATTCCGGAGCACGCCACGCGGATCGCGGGCTCCGTAGGCGCGGCCGACCAGCACCGCTGTCGCCGAGGACAGCCCCATGGGGATCATGAAGACGATGGCCGAGATGTTGAGCACGATGGCCCAGGCCGCGGTCTCGGCCGTTCCTAGTTGGGCGGCATAGAGGGTCATCAGGGCGAAGGCACCGACCTCGATGAAGTAGGACGAGCCGGAGCCGAGGCCGATGGTCACCTGCTGGCGGG
>NZ_LJHU01000112.1 GCF_001295975.1 Brevundimonas sp. AAP58
CTATCACACCTTCGGCGGCTGGAAGCGCTCGGCCTTCGGCGACACCAACCAGCACGGCATGGAGGGCGTGAAGTTCTTCACCAAGGTGAAGACCGTCACCGCCCGCTGGCCCGATTCAGAGCTGGAGCACGCGGACAGCAGCTTCGTCATCCCGACGATGCGCTAGATCGTCCCCAACGCCACGAAGGCCCGGGCGGCGGCGAAATCTCCGGCCTCGAAGCGGGCGGTGGCGATGCTGCCGTCGCGGAACAGGAACTGGATCAGGAAAGGCTCGCGCGGGTCGAGCGCGGCCAGGGCTTCGGCGCCCGCATCCGGGAATCGCCAGGTTTCGCCCTGGGTGCGGCCTTCGACGAGGATGGAGGCGTCCGCGGCCTTGGTGCCCGCCGACCAGACGGTGCGTCGCTGGGCCTCGGGCGGCAGGGTCCCGACACCGGCGGCGGTCAGCCACGGACGGGCGGCGAGGCTCGGATCGCGCATGACGATGCGGACGGCGTAGGGCCGGGGCTGGCCGACGAAGGACACCACGGCCGACAGGGCTTCGCGTCCTTCGGCGTCGGCGACGAGCCCGAAGGTCACGGGCGACGCCCCGGTCATCGACGCCTGCATCAGCCGCCACCGCGGCTCGGCGGCGCGCAGACGGTTGGCGGTCCATTCGGCGCGCGTGCCGGGAAAGCTCATGCGGGGCGTGCGGGCCCAGCCCTGGAAGGCGTTGGTCACCCGGTCGCGCACGACGACCAACTCGGGATTGCGGCAGGACACCTCGGCCGCGCGCGCCCGAGCCCGTCGTGCGGTGGTCGTCAGATCGGCCTCGGTCGCGCCTGCCCGAAGCGCGGCGCCGTGGGCCTGGAGCGTCGCCGCCGACAGGGCACCGGCGACCGGCGCGGCGAACAGGCGGCACTTCTCATGGGCGGCCAGAACGAACGCGCGGTCGTAGTAGGTTCCGGTCACGGCCCAGCCGACGGCGGGCGCCAGCGCGCTCGACGCGGCGACCACGGCCGTGATGGCGATCTTGCGGATTTGGCCTATCCTCATGGCCCGACCCTAGGCCTGCCGGCCTTGCGGTCCCGTTTGCGATCAGGGTTAGCGATTTGCTTCTGAACTCGGACCTGTGGGTCTCCGCCCTGATCCGCCGCGCCGAGATCGAAGGCGCCAACGCCACCGTCGTGCGCCGGGGCGATGCGCGCGCGGGGACCGTGATCGTGAAGGCCTATGACACCTCCACCCGCCAGGCCCGCCTGTTCACCGAGGCGTTCGGTCAGGACGGCGACCGGCTATGGATCCAGCCGGTGACGGGCAGCGAGAGCGAACTCGACGCCTATATCGAGCGCCAGCGCGGCTATGATCCGGATATCTGGGTGGTCGAAGTCGAGGACCGACAGGGACGGCACTTCATTACGGAAAAGGTCGAGGGCGAGTAAGCCGCTCTTGTCATCCCGGCTCTCCGGGCGATTGCGCATGCTGAATGGCCAAGCCTATCGTTGGAACACCTTCCCGCACGCCCGCTCCATGATGTTCTATCCCTATGGCTTCGAGACCCGGATCGCCCATCACGACCTGGGCGCCTACCGCTACACCGTCGTCTGGCTGGACGACGACATCGCCACCGAGCTGCCCTTCGACGGCCAGCCACGCCTGCGCATCGCGGGCGAAGTGGCTGAGGTTCCCATCGAGGGGGCCTGGCAGCCGAGCCGGGGCCGCTGGTACCTGATGCTCGGCAAGCCGTTGCTGAAGGCGGCGGGCAAGGGCGTCGGCGACGAGGTCGAGGTTCGCTTCCGCCTGGCGCCACGCGACGACCTGATCCTGCCCGAGGCGCTGGATCGCGCGCTGGACGCGGACCCCTTGGCGCGCGCGGCGTTCGAGCTGCAGACCATCGGTAAGCAGCGGGCGCTGGCCCACCGCGTGGGTTCGGCGAAGGGGCCGGACACCATCGCCAAACGGGTCACGGAAATCCTCGACGCGCTGGCCGGTCGGGACGTGCCGACCCTGTCGCGGCTGAGGCTCGTCGTGCCCGATCCGGTCGCAAATCCTTAAGGACGTTCGGGAACGGAACCGAAAACCACCCCGGCGTAGGGTCAGCGGTGTCGGCGAGAAGCGTCGACGTCAGGCGAGTGCCCTTCATGCTGTTTCTCATGAACGACGTCGTGTTCGATCTGGACGAGGCCTGCCCGGTCACGGCCGCCGACGCGCGCCGGTTCGAGAAGCTGGGCTTCGACTATCTCATGGAACTGGGCTGCGAGCTGTTCGCCGAAGACCCGATGCTGCACCGGAACGACCCGGAGCGCGCGCGTCGCCTGGCCTGGCTGATCCACGACCGCAGCCCGGACGTGAACGCCGCCCTGTTCGCCGCGCCGGAGACCGACTGCGACCCGGCGCTCGTCGAGCCCCAGTTTTGCGCCCTGCCGACCACCGTGCTGCGCCAGCTCATGACACGCGCGAAGAAGGGCCTGCTCGACGCCGTCAGCGCCGACCGCGCCGTCTGGGGCCGCATGGCGGCCTAAGGCTTTCCCGCACCGCCTAGAAGATCAGGCGGAACAGCAGGTGCACCGCCACGCCGGCCGCGGCGATGACCGCGAACCCGGTGGCGAGACAGATCGAGGGGTGGGGGCCGTCGTCCGACCGCGCCCGGCCATGCTTTGGGGCGCTCGAAACGCGGTCCGCCGGATGCAGCGAAGCCATGGTCGTTTCCTTCTTCCCTGCGGCGCCCGAATGCGTGTCCGGAGCGTCTCGCATAGGGAGCATGACTCCAAAACGCAGGGTTGACCAGCTGGACCTGACAAAGGCCTATTCTGGTCCCAACCGCCGCGCTGATGCGGTAGGTGACTGGAGTATCCGATGAGCCCGAGCCGCTTGATCGCCCTCACCTTGGTTGTGCTGGGCATGCTCGGGTTGACCAACCCCGCCCGAGCGGAATGGTTGAGAGCGGAAACGGATCACTTCGTGATCTATGGCGACACTTCGGAGCGTTCCATCACGGCCTATGCTCGAAAGCTGGAGACGTTCGACGCGCTTCTGCGCGCCTACTATCCCTTCCCCATCGATCACGACGTGCCCAAGCTGGACATCTATATGGCCAACGGCACTCGGGACATGCTGCGAGCCGAGCCTGACATCGGCGGAGGCGTGCTGGGCTTTTACTCCCCGAACTCGATCCGGATTCACGCGGTCGCGGATGTCTCAAGCGAGATGTCTGACGATGTGATCTTTCACGAGTACGCGCACCACTTCATGTTCCAGATGCCCTCGGGTGCCTATCCCGCCTGGTTCATCGAGGGGTTCGCCGAGTACTGGGGCACGGTTCGCATCCGGGGCGACGTGATCCAGATCGGGCGGCACAATCCCGGCCGGGTAAACTCCCTGACTCAGCCCGCCAACAGCTGGCCGCCCATGGAGGACGTCCTGCGCTGGCGCGTCCTGCCCAGCGGTCGTTATCGGGGATCGGACTACTATGCGATCGCCTGGGCGCTGACCCACTATATGCTGTCGACGCCCGAACGAACTCGCCAGCTGGGGCAGTATCTATTGGCGGTCGCCGGCGGCCAGGACCCGGTCGCGGCCCTCAGCGGAACCATTGACCGCACGCCCGCTCAACTGGCCAACGACGTCCGCCGCTATGTCGCGGGACCCATCAACTATCTGACGCCTCAGATCGACTTGCCTCAGCCGAGGGTCTCGGTAACCCGGTTACCCGTGGATCAGGCCGACCTGGTCTGGATCGACCTGCGGCTCGATCGGGTCGACCCGCGCACCCCAGAGCCCACGCTCGAACAACGCGAGGGAGAGACGGACGCCGCCTTCACCCGTCGCAGGGCCGAGGCTCTCGACGCCTGGCGCGAGAGGCGGGCCCAGCTGATCGCCGACGCCGAACGGGCGGCCGCGCGCCACGGCGACAGCCCTTGGGGTCGTCTGATCAGCGCGAGAGCCGAGCGACTAGCCGGCCGACCAGGCGAGGCGATCGAGATTCTGCGGCCCATCGCCGGCCCTGAGGCTGACGATCCGAAGGCCCTGCGCGCCTATGCTGCAGCCCTCATGGATGTCATGACCGCCGCGCCGGAAGACGCCGACCTGTCGCGCATGCGATCGGACGCCCGCGGCGCGCTCGCTCAAGCCCTCGATCTCAATCCCCTCGATTTCCAGACCTATCTCGAGATCGACCGGCTGCGGCAGGGCCAGCCTGGCTACCCGAATGAAAACGACGCTTCGGTTCTGGACGTCGCCGTCACCCTGGCGCCTCAGTCGTTCGACGCGCGATTGCGTCTCGCCCGGGTGCTGATGGTTCAAGGCCAGGCCCTGCAGGCAATCCACATTCTGCAGCCGGTCGCCAACAGCCCCCATGGCGGCGCGAGTCGTCAGCGGGGCCGCGCGCTTCTGGCTGAGGCCCAGCAGCAGGCGGGTCTAGCGGTATCCGTCGCGGAGGACAGCCCGCCGCCCGAGGAGGGGGAGTTCGACGGATCCGATACCGGACAGGAAGCGACGCCCTCGGCGTGACTTTCCACGCCGCGCGCGCTACCTCGCGCCGCCCACCGGAAAGACCATGTCGAAACTGACCCTCGCCGAGGAGGCCGCCCGTCGGCGGACCTTCGCCATCATCGCCCACCCCGACGCGGGCAAGACCACCCTGACCGAACACATCCTGCTGTCGGGCGGGGCCATCCGCGCGGCCGGGGCCGTCAGGGCGCGCGGCGAGAACCGGCGCACGCGATCGGACTGGATGAAGATCGAAAAGGAGCGCGGCATCTCCGTCTCGGCCTCGGTCATGACGTTCGAGCACGACGGCAAGATGTTCAATCTGCTCGACACGCCGGGCCACGAGGACTTCTCGGAAGACACCTATCGCACGCTCACGGCCGCCGACTGCGCCATCATGGTACTGGACGCCGCCAAGGGCATCGAGCCGCAGACGCTGAAGCTGTTCGAGGTTTGCCGGCTGCGCGACATCCCGATCATCACCTTCATCAACAAGCTGGACCGCGAGGCCCAGGACCCGATGGCGCTGCTGGACGACATCGCCAGCCGGCTGCAACTGGACCCCGCCCCCATCTGGTGGCCGGCCGAGAGCGGCAATCGCCTCAGAGGCATGGTCGAGATCGGCACGGGCCGGTTCCAGCCCTATGTGAAGAAGCCCGCCGGATCGGACGAGGACCCAGACCACGGCGACCCCCTGCCGCTGGAAGACGCCGCCCGCTTCTTCGAGGCCGGCGAGCAGGCGGCCCTGACCGAGGCGCTGGAGCTGGTCGAGGGCGGCTATCCGAGCTTTAACCGCCAGAGCTTTCTCGAGGGCCATCTGACGCCGGTGCTGTGGGGCTCGGCGCTGCGCCACTTCGGCATCGACCAGCTGCTGGCCGCCATCGGCGAATGGGCGCCGCCGCCCAAGGTGCTGAAGGCCCAGAAGGCCGCTCCGCCCGAGACCCGAAACGCGCCCGAGCCCGTCGATCTAACGGTCGATCCGGGAACGAACGAAGTCACCGGCTTCGTGTTCAAGGTCCAGGCCAACATGGACCCCAACCACCGCGACCGCATCGCCATGTTCCGCATGGCCAGCGGCTCGTTCAAGCGCGGCATGAAGCTGAAGGTGCAGAACACCGGCAAGTCGCTGTCCGTGAACGCGCCGATCATGTTCTTCGCCTCGGACCGCGAACTGGCCGAAGACGCCTACGCGGGCGACGTCATCGGCATTCCAAACCACGGCGTGCTGCGGGTCGGCGACAGCCTGTCGGAGAGCGGGCTGATCCGCTTCGCGGGCCTGCCGAACTTCGCGCCCGAGATCCTGCAGCGCGTGCGGGTCAAGGATCCGCTGAAAGCCAAGCACCTGAAGAAGGCGCTCGACGGCCTGGCCGAAGAAGGCGTGACCCAGCTGTTCCGCCCTGAGATCGGCGCCGACTTCATCGTCGGCGCGGTGGGCCAGCTGCAGTTCGAGGTCATGGCCGACCGGCTGGGCGAGGAATACGGGCTGGAGGTGATCTTCGAGCCGAGCCCTTACGCCGAGGCGCGCTGGATCGACGGGACGCCCGCCGATCTGGAGGACTTCATGGGCAAGTATCGCGGCCAGATGGCCCGCGACATCGACCAGGCCCCGGTGTTCCTGGCCAAGTCCAGCTGGGAGACGGGCTATGTCATGGAGCGCTATCCCAGGGTCGCCTTCACCAAGACACGCGAGCGCGGATAGGCCGCAGCGCTGAACCCGGACGGCCCTGCCATCGTTCTGACGCCGAGCCTTGCCATAGGGAGCGTCATGACGACCGCATCGATCCGCACTTCTCTGGTCCTGACGGCCTGCGCTGTGGCCCTGCTGACGGCGACCGGCGCATCGACACAGGAGACTGACGCCCAGGCCCGCGCCCGCGCCGCGACCCAGGCGTTGAATGGCGCTCCTGGCGAGACCTCCATCACGGTCCGTCCGGGCCGCATGGCGCGCGACCTGCCACCGCGCCCGCCGCAGACGACACGACCCGCCACAAGCGACGGCGACCGCGCCCTGGAGGCCCTGCTGGGCACGCTGGAGGATCCCGACGAAGCCGACGACGTGCCGGCCGTTACCCTGGCGGAAGGCGAGACCGAGCCCGCGCCCATTCCGGTCGCGCTGGGCTATTACGTTCGGGGCGACATGGACTGCGAGCAGGTCTGGCCGGGCGAGGGCAATATCGCCTTCATGACGCCGACGGCCTTCACCATCGACTTCGGTGGCTGCACGCCGGGCCAGTTCCTGCAGACCGGGCCCAACAGCTGGCGCGAACGCCAGTCGTGCCAGACCGAGCTGGGCGGTGACGCCGGGGCCTATGTCGTCGACTATGAGATGATCGACACGGGTGTCATGCGCCGCACCGCCCGCCTGCAGATCGACGGCAGCGTCGAGCAGGACCGCTGGCACTTCTGCGAGGTCGCGGACGTTCCGGAGAACGCCCGCTTCATCTCGGACCTCTGATCAGAACGTCCGGCCCAGGCCGATCGAGACGACCCACGGGTTCAGATCGACATCGGAACGCAGCGCCCCGTTGTTGATGTCGGCGTCGGTGTTGAAGAACACCTTCTTCACGTCGACGTTCAGGCTCCACGGCCCGCGAATACCGATGTCCGCCCCGGCCTGAAGCGCATAGCCGAAGCCGTTGTCCAGCTCGACGTCGAAACCGTTTCGATCCTCGCCGTCAAAGAAGATCATGCCGTTGATGCCCGCCCCGACATAGGGGCTGACGCGCCCCTCGGTGACCGGACGGTACTGCAGGGTGATCACGGGCGGCAGCACCCAGGTCTCGTGCACGGCGGTCGCGCCCGTCGGGCCGACGGCGCGGATTTCATGCTGGGTGGCCCCCAGGATGGCCTCGACCGCAAGGTTGTCGCGGATGAAGTAGGTGAAGCCCAGCGTCGGCATGGTGTCGTCGGACACATCGACCCGCAGACCCGTATCGGCCCCGGCGGCCGTCAGCACGCGGTCCTCGGTGGTCGGCGACACGACCGTGACGCGGCCGTTGACCAGCAGGTCGCCAGCGCGCGGCGGGGTCCAGTCGGTCGACTGGGCCACGGCCGGAGCGGCCACGGCGGCCGTGGCGATCATGGACAGGATGGTCGTGCGAAGCAGGCGAAGCGGGTTCGACAAGGGGGATCTCCTGACAGGTCCGGGCGTCATGGCGACGCCGGTTCACGTCAGGCATCTGAGGTCCCCGTCCCGTCCGCACGACGGCCGGGCGGCGCTGGCGAATGACCCCCGCCGCCCGGCATACCCTGTCGCGTCAGGCCCCGACCGTCTCCAGGAACGGATAGTCGGTGTAGCCCTTGGCCCCGCCGCCGTAGAAGGTCGCGCGATCGGGCGCGTTCAGCGGGGCGTTGGTCTTCCACCGCTCGACCAGATCGGGGTTGGCCAGGACCGGCACGCCGACGCTGACCAGATCGGCGCGGCCCTCGGACATCGCCTTCTCGGCCGTCTCGCGGGTCAGGCCACCGTTCAGCATCAGCGGGCCGCCGAAGGCCTCGCGCATGCGGGCGGCCAGCAGCGGCGCGCCCTCCCACGGGGCCATGGCTGTGCCCGGCTCGCCTTCGATCAGGTGCAGATAAGCCAGGCCGAAGGGCTTGAGCGCCGCCGCCGCTGGCACGAACACCGCCGCCGGATCGCTGTCCCTCGTGCCGTTCGAGCCGTTCGACGGCGACAGGCGGATGCCCACCCGATCCGCGCCCCAGACGGCCACAACCGCCGACACCACCTCCAGCATGAAGCGCAGCCGGTTCTCGACCGAACCGCCATAGCGGTCGTCGCGCTGGTTGGAGCCGTCCTTGAGGAATTGGTCGATCAGATAGCCGTTGGCGCCGTGCACCTCGACCCCGTCGAAGCCGGCCTTCTTCGCCATTTCGGCGGCGTGGACATAGTCGGCGATGACGCCCTGGATTTCCTCGAGCGTCAGGGCGCGCGGTGTCTCGAACGGGACCATGGTGAAGTCCTCCTTCATCGCATTGCCCTCGGCGGCGATGGCGGACGGCGCGACGGCGGGGCGGCCGTCGGGCTGATAGGCGGCGATCGACACCCGGCCGACGTGCCACAGCTGGGCGACGATCAGGCCGCCCCTGGCGTGGACCGCGTCGGTCACGCGCTTCCAGCCCTGAACTTGCGCCTCGGTGAAGATGCCGGGCGTGTTGGGATAGCCCTGGCCCTGGCGGCTGATCTGGGTCGCCTCGGAGATGATCAGGCCGACCGAGGCGCGCTGGCCATAGTATTCGGGCGCCAGAGGATTGGGCACCTCACCCTCGACCGCGCGGCTGCGGGTCAGGGGGGCCATGACGATCCGGTTCTTCAGTTTCAGCGCGCCGAGCTCGATGGGGTCGAAGAGCGGAGAGGTCATAGGAAACACCTTCTGTTGCGGAGCCGCACAGGTAAGCGCCCGTCCACAGCCTCGCAACCCCGGAACCTTCGCCGCGGCAACGGCCTTGCTAGACGCGGAGGAACATCAGTGAGACGGTCCCGAAGCGGGACGCGGAGCGTTTGACGTGGCCATGTTCGAGTTCGG
The DNA here is from genome assembly GCF_001295975.1 of Brevundimonas sp. AAP58. GTDB lineage: Bacteria > Pseudomonadota > Alphaproteobacteria > Caulobacterales > Caulobacteraceae > Brevundimonas. Next base: position 8,988 of record NZ_LJHU01000112.1, read on the forward strand.
TCGAGACCTGAGAAAGCTGTTCGGCGAGGCGCGCGACAGCGACGACCTGGGCTGGCTGGAGCTGATCGGCGCCGATCTGCTGGCGGTCGAAGCCAAGGCCCTGACCACCGACGGCGGGCGGGTGTCGTGCAAGGCCCCGGCGGCGACCTGGATCCGGGCCTCGGCCCTGTGGCGCGAGCATGCCCGGCGCACCGGTGTCCGCGCCAGCCTGGACAAGGCAATGGCGACCGCGGCCGATGCCCTGAAGGCGGCGACGCAGGTCGACGACAAGGCGCGTGCCGGTCTGGCGGCCTCGCTCACCTGGTTGACGGCCTTTGATCTGTATGGCGACCGCTCGGCTCTGGAAGAGGCGAGCCACGCCGCGCGCGAGACCCAGCCCAAGCGTCTGGCGACGCTCGCGCTCAGCGCCGCCGTCCACGCCCGAATCCGCACGCGGCAGGCGCGCCTCAGCGGGGCGACCGCCGACCGACTGGATGCAGCGGCCCTGATGGACGCGGCGCTGCATGCGCTCGTCAAGCACAACCCGGCCGAGGCCGACGAACTGCGGCTGGACGGGGCGGCGCTGGCGCTGGAAGCGGGCATCCTGCAACGCGACGCGCGGATGCTGGATCAGGCAGGACGCGATCTTCAGGCCCTGGTCGCCGCCAGCGACCCGGACGCCCGCCCCCTGACCCGGGCGCGGGCGCTCGCCCTGTGTGGCGCGGGGCTGTCCGCGCTGGCGGCCATGGCGGGCGACGCCGAGGCCACCGCGACCGGCCACGCCCTGTTCGACGCGGCGGCGGATCAGTTCTTCCCCGACCACAGCCCCATGGACTGGGCCGCCGTCCAGATCGCCCGCGCGGTCGATCCCGAGACCCCCATCGAGGCCCTGATGCAGGCCGAGGCCCTGACCAGCGGTCATGGCACGGTTCTGGGCGCCCTGGCGCTGGACCTTCTGATCCAGCGAGAGATCGCGACCGCCGCGGCGAACGGCGACGTCATGGCCCTGACCCGCATCGAGACCCGCGTGCGGCGCCGTCTGGCCGAGCGCGTCGGGACGCCGGGGGCCGTGGAGTGGGCCGCCGACCAGATCGCCATGGCCCGCCTGATGATCGCCCGCGCCGAACTGATGGGCACCGAGCCGGATCAGGCGGCGTTCGTGCTGTCGGAAGCGGTGGAGGCCGCGGTGGATCATGGCGCGCCGGTGCTGGCGGATCGGGCGCGGGGGTTGCTGGTGGGGTTGTCGGTTCGGGCGTGATCGTGATCTGACCGCCCGTTGCGGCGACGCTTGCCCGGAACCGGGCTCATGCCTCACTGTGCTCAGGACTGATCGTGGAGGGTCCGTGTTCCTGTCGCTCCTCTTGCTCGCGGCCCAGGCTCAGGACGTTGTGATCCGCACCTCCGAGCCCCGTCCCGCCAGCCCCTGGGTGGAAGTCGTCAGCGGCCGCTGCGGCGATGATCGCCTGGAGCTCCGGCGACCCCGCTGGCCCCTCCCTTCGTCCGCCGTGGTCCGGCTGAACAGACGCACCCCTGAGGGCGACCTGGGGCTCCTTGAGCGGGAGCTCAGCGAGCCGGCAGCCGCCTACCGATTTTCGGTCCTGTGCACCCCGAACAACGAGACCCTGGAGCTCAGATGGGTGCGAGGCCTGGCCGACCAACAAGGACAAGTCGCCTTCCGCTCGGGCTCTGCTGAGTTTCGCGACGGAACCCTGATCGCAGTCCGATCGGAAGAGGCCGACTCGGAGGCCTTCTGGTATCGCTGACGCAGGACATCACATCGGGAAGGTAACGTCGAAGGCGTCTAGCCGCCGACACGGGGGTGTCCGAGATGGGTGGTTAGCGGACGTTGCCCAGCACTGCGTCGAAACCATACAGATAGCTGTGGTCACACCGGATGTGCGACGGGTCAGCTATCGTCAGACGTCGGTAAAATGAAGCATCACTTCTGCGTCCCGACAGGGCATCGCCAGAGATGACGGCGATCATCCTTGGATGGTCTGGCGAGAACTCCGTCGGCGCCACAAAGGCGTAACGATATGGCCTGGCAGTTGACCGAAAAATGAAAGTGTCACCCTCCCGATGCACCCTCGTCCCTAGACGAGCAGGAGTTCGGTAGATCTCGTTCTCAGAGACTTGGTAGGGTCCGGAGGGTCCTTCGATGCGAAGCACGACGCCGTGGAGGCCGATCTCCTCGCTTTCGACCCGTTCTCCGACCTCGAGGGCGAAGCTGCTGTAACGAAAGCAAATGGTCTTCGGGCCATGGACATCGGGCCGAGGGTCCTCGACGCTTGTTTGCGAAAGCAGGAGGAATGCCAAAACAGTCGGGGTTACACTAACCATTGCACAAGCCTAACACCACCGACGGAAGGTCGCCTATGGATCAAAAGCGGTCTGACCCCGACGTCCGCTCTGAGGCCTTGTCAGCCCCTACCCCCCCATCGCCACGAACGCCCCGTTGAGGAACCCCGGCTTGCCGTAGCGCAGCGGCTCCCCGTCCGGGGCCAGCACACGCCCGCCCGCCGCCTCCAGCACCGCCTGGCCGGCCGCCGTGTCCCATTCCGAGGTCGGGCCGGTGCGGGGGTAGCAATCGAAGCGGCCCTCGGCGATCAGGCAGAATTTCAGCGATGAATCCGTGCCCTGCCACCGGGTGCAGCCGTGGCGGGCGGCGAGGCGGGCGGCGTCCTCGTCGGTGACGCTGTGGCTCAACAGCGCGATCCCCTCGGCGGGCCGGTTTCGCACCTTGATCGTCCGCCAGGGCTCGCCGAAGCGGCGCATCTGGGCCCCTGACGGCGCGGTGCGCCAGGTGATGCCGGTGGCCGGTGCCGTGACCACGCCCGCGACAGGGCGGCCGTCCTGGATCAGGGCGATGTTGACGGTGAAGCTCTCCTTGCCCTCGACGAAGCCGCGCGTGCCGTCCAGCGGGTCGATCAGCCAGAAGCGCGCGGCCGCCTCGGTCGGACGACCCTGGGCTTCCGCCTGCTCCTCGGCCACGGCCGGGATGTCGGGATAGAGCGCCGCCAGACGCTTCAGGATCAGGGCCTCGGCCTGCTGATCGGCGAGGGTCACCGGGCTGTCGTCGGCCTTGGCGAAGACCTCCGCGCCATTGCGCCAGTAGGGCAGGATGACCTGGGCGGCGGCCTCGGCGATTTCGGCCAGGTGATCATGCAGGGCGCCGGACGTCAGGTCGCCGTCGAGGGAGGTCTTCATTTCGGCGGGGATAGACCATCGCGCACGGTTTCGCGAACGGGCAAATCACCCCAGCTTCGCGCCCATGACCGATGCCGCCCTCGCCGCCCCGACCGACGACCTCGCTGTGCCCGCGCAGCTGGACGGACCCGAGCTCGCCACCCTGATCGCCGCCAAGCTGTGTCACGACTTCATCAGCCCGTCCGGCGCCATCATGTCGGGCCTGGATCTGCTGGCCGATCCGACGGCCCAGGACATGCGCGACGACGCCATCGGCCTGATCACGGATTCGGCGCGCAAGATGGTGGCGCTGGTCCAGTTCTGCCGCGTGGCCTTTGGCGCCGCGACCACCGCCGAGCGGTTCACTGCGGACGAACTGAAGGGTCTGGTCGAGGGCGTCACGGCGGGCGGGCGGGCGACGATCGCCTGGAACCTGGACGTCGCTGACTTCGGCAAGCCTCAGGCCCGCGCCCTGGTCAACCTGGCCTATCTGACGGCGGGCGCCCTGCCGATGGGCGGTGAGGCCGTGGTCACGGCGACCCACGATGGCGGACGGCTGAAACTCGAGGGTCGGGCCGAAGGCGCGCGGGCGCGTCTGAAGGCCGAGGCGGCGACGGGGCTGGCAGGCCATCGCCTGACCGAGGGCCTCGCGGGCCAGTGGATTCAGCCCTACTGGCTGTGGCTCACGGTGGACCAGACGGGCGGGCGCCTGGACGTCGAAGCCGTGGAAGGCCGGGTCGTCCTGGCCGCCTCGATGCCCGCTTAACCCGAGATACCAACGGCTCGTTAACCGCCCCCCACGATAGTGCAGGGCGAAGCGGCGCGTCCGGTCCTGCCGCTGGGAGACATCCACCCCGTGGACATGCGCACCTGCCTGATCGTCGACGACAGCCGGATCATCCGCAAGGTCGCGCGCCGCATCGTCGAGAGCCTGGGCTTCGAGGTCGATGAGGCCGCCGATGGCGCGGAGGCCCTGTCGCACTGCACCGGGCCGCTTCCCGACGTTGTGCTGCTGGACTGGAACATGCCCGTGATGGACGGCATGACCTTCATCCGCCGCCTGCGTGACCTGCCCGGCGGCGACAAGCCCAAGGTCCTGTTCTGCACCATCGAGACCGCGCCCGAGCGCATCGCCGAGGCCCTGGGCGCCGGGGCCGATGACTATGTGATGAAGCCGTTCGACGGCGAAATCCTGCACTCCAAGCTGTCCGAAGTGGGAGCCGTCTGAAGCCGATCATGCCGATGGCCGACCCGTCATGACCGAGGACGACTTCGATCGTCTCCAGGCGCTGCTCGCCTCGCGGGCCGGCTATCGGCTGGGTCGCGACCGCCTGCATCTGGCCGAGCACCGGCTGGGGCCCGTGGCGCGGCGCGAGGGCTTCGACAGCGTGGACGCCCTGCTGCAATCCCTGTGGGTCAAGCCGGTGGCGAGCCTGGGCTGGGCGGTGATCGAGGCCCTGCTCAACCCCGAGACCTGGTTCCGGCGCGACCGGGCGGTGTTCGACACCGTCTCGCGCGAGCTGCTGCCGGCCATCAGCCGGGTCCGGCCCGGCGGGCGGGTCTCTCTTTGGTCGGCCGGATGCTCGACCGGCCAGGAGGCCTATTCCCTGGCCATCGGGGCGCAGGACGCGCGCGTGACCGCCGACATCGTCGCCACCGACCTGTCGCAGCGCGCGATCGACAAGGCGCGTTCGGGCCTGTTCAGCGCCTTCGAGATCCAGCGCGGCCTTTCGGCCCGGGTCATGCTGGACTGGTTCCAGCCGGCCGAGGACGCCTGGAGCGCCGTGCCCCGCCTCAAGGACGCCGTCCGGTTCGCGCGTCACAATCTGCTGGATGCCCCGACCGACGGCACCCGGTTCGACGTCATCCTGTGCCGGAATGTCCTGTCGGAGATGGACCCGGCCCAGCGCGGCCGGGTGGTCGATCATCTGGAGCGCCGCCTCGCCGACGACGGCGTGCTGATCCTGGGCACCGAGGAGCGGATCGAGGCCGACACGGTCGCGTTCCGCCCGGTCGCGGGACGCAAGGGCCTGTATGTGAAAGCTCCGGCGGCGCTCAGCCGGGCGGCTTAGTTTCTAGTCCTCGATCTCGCCTCTCTTGAGCCGGGCGAGAAACTTTTCCACACCCCCGTCATCCTCGGACGTGATCCGAGGATCGAAGGCTTCGCCCACAAGAAAGGAGTAGAGGTCGCACCAATCGGAGTTGCGACGGTCAATCAGCTCCATCTTCCACGATCGGTTCCATCGCTTCAGCTGCCGTTCGCGGTGCACGGCTGACACCATCATCTCGAACGGCTCGTACCAGACCAGCATCCCGCAGCGATGACGCTTCGTGAAGCCTTCGTACAAACCCTCACGATGCTCCCGGCCTCGGCGATAGAGGTCGCTGGTCGAGCCGATGTAGATGACGCCCATTGGACGGCTCGCTTCGATGTATGTAGCGATGAAGGGCCGTTCCATCGGCGGAGCTTGCTGAGCGTCCGATCCTCGGGTCAAGCCCGAGGATGACGGCGAACAAGGGGGGACGAGCGAATGCGTTGGGGCATGTTGCTGGGTTCATTGGCCCTCGCGCTCCTGATCGGCGTCTGGGCGCTACAGGTCCCGAGCCCCCGCCCGACCACCGCCCCGGCCGTCGCCTTCTCCGCCGAACGGGCCATGACCAACGTCCGCGCCATGGCCGCACGGCCCCATCCGGTCGGGTCAGCGGACCATGCGCGGGTGCAGGGATATCTGTTCGAACGCATGGCCACGCTGGGCCTGAACCCCGCGCTCCAGGCCGGAGCCATGTCACCCGACGCCGTCGCCCGGCTGCAGCGCTGGGGCGGCGATCCGGCCGCTGTCGGCAATCAGGCGGTGAACATCGTCGGCGTCCTGCCCGGCCGCGACCCTGACGCCGCCGCCGTGGTCATGATGGCCCACTATGACAGCGCCTGGGGCTCGCCCGGCGCGGCCGACGACGCGGCGGGCGTCGCCGCCATCCTGGAGTCCGTCCGCGCCCTGAAGGCACGCGGGACCTTCGACCGGACGCTGGTCGTGCTCATCACCGACGCGGAGGAACTGAACCTCGACGGCGCGCGCATCTTCTTCTCCGAGCACCCTCTGCGCGACCGCGTGGGCGCGGTGGTGAACCTGGAGGCGCGCGGCGGCGGCGGCCGGGCCATGATGTTCGAAACGGGCCGGGGCAATGCGGAGACCATCGACCTGTTCGCCCGCATCGCGGGTCGCGCCGACGGAGGGGTGACGTCCAACGCCCTGTCCATCTTCGTCTATGAGAACATGCCCAACGGCACCGACTTCACCATCCCCAGGAATCGGGGCATCGCCGGGCTGAACTTCGCCTTCATCGGCCGGCCGGCGCTCTATCACACGCCCGAGGCCACGCCCGACAACCTCGACATCGGCGCGCTCCAGCATATCGGCTCGCAAGCCCTGGAAGCGACCGAGGCGCTCCTGTCCGCCGAGGCCCTGCCG
>NZ_LJHU01000113.1 GCF_001295975.1 Brevundimonas sp. AAP58
GAGAAGGCCGCGCCGAAAACGGCCGCCGCCAAGGCCGCCGCTCCCGCCAAGGCCGCGACGACGGCCGCAGCCGCGCCAGCAGAGAAGTCCGCTGCGCCTGCGACCTCAGCTCCGGCCGCAACGGCCGCGCCGGCGGCCACGACCGCAGCGCCCGCCGCGCGCGCGCCGGAACCGAAGAAGGGCCTGTTGAGCAGCATCGCCGACTTCATCTTCGGCAAGCGCTGACCTCAGGCTTCTGAAACGCGAAACGCCGGGTGGAGCGATCCGCCCGGCGTTTTCGTATGCGTCGCTCTCCAGATCAGGCGGCGGGCAGGTCCTCGGCCAGGATGGCCATCTCGAACATGAAGCTGCCGTCCTCATCCTCGTCGGCGAAGACCACGCCGATGAACTCATCGCCGACATAGACCTCGGCCGAGTCCGAGACCTTGCCTCGGGCCTTCACGATGATGCCGCCCGTGTTGAAGGTGCGCTTCAGGTGCGTCTCGATGCGCTTCATGTCGTCTTCGGTCACGGGGGCCTCGGGTGGTCTGATGGAAGGCGCGGACCCTAAAGGGGGCGGCCAGGTAAGTGAACCCTAGATCACGAAGTCGTAGACGATATCGGCGAGGGTATGATCCATCGTGCGCGCCGGGGTCGCGTCGGTGGGGCAGTTGACCAGACGCGCCGGCACGCCCGCGACGGTGCAGCCGGCCGGCACCGGCTTCAGCACGACCGAGCCAGAGGCCACCTTGGCGTAGTCGCCGATTGTGATGTTGCCCAGCACCTTGGCGCCTGCGCCCAGCAGCACGCCCCGGCCGATCTTCGGATGGCGGTCGCCGCGTTCGGCACCCGTGCCACCCAGCGTCACGGCATGCAGCATAGAGACCTCGTCACCAACCACGGCCGTCTCGCCGATGACGATGCCTGTGCCGTGGTCGAGGAACAGGCCCGAGCCCATCCGAGCGGCAGGATGGATGTCGACCTGGAACAACTCGGAAATACGGCTCTGGAAGTGGAAAGCCAGCGTCTCACGGCCTTGCGTCCACAGCCAGTGGGCCACGCGCCAGGCCTGCAGCGCCTGATAGCCTTTGAAGTAGAGGAAGGGCTGAAGTAGCGACTTGATCGCCGGATCGCGCTCGGCCACGGCCTGAAGATCGGCCTCGGCGGCGGCGACGATCGCGGGATCGGCGGCGAAGGCCGAGCGGCACACCTCGCGCACGCTCATGGCCGCCAGTTCGGCGTCGCCGAGTTTTCTCGCGATCTGGAAGCTGAGCGCCCCGGCGAGGTCTCCGTGGGACAGGATGGCGGCGTTCAGCAGCGAGCCCAGATGCGGCTCGGCGCGCGCGGCGTCTTCCGCCGCATGGCGCAGCTCCAGCCACAGCGAGGGCTTGGCAGTGACGACTTCCAGCTTGGGCATGCGCCCCTCCATTTGCCCCACTATACCCGCGTCAGCATGGCGTGGGCCAGCCAGCCCGGCAGCAGGGCCTCCTTCGCCATATGGTAGGCCCGAAGCGCCGTCGCCACGGTGAAAGCATCGCGGATCGAGCCCCGGTCGATCTCGGCGATCAGGGTCATGAAGGGCACGCGGAACGTGGCGATGACCTCCGTCGGATCGGGCCGGGCCTCGGCTTCGGTCAGGTCCCAGGCTAGCCAGGCGATCGCGCGCTCATCAGTGATGGAGTTGGACAGCTCCATGCGCAGCACCTCGCGCCAGCCGCGCGCGACGAGGCCGGTCTCCTCGGCGAGCTCGCGCTGGACCCCGACGAGTGGGTCTTCGCCCTCGGGGACGCCGCCCTCGGGCATCTCCCAGGAGTAGTTCATCAGGGCGAAGCGGGCCTGGCCGACCAAGGTTACCGTGCCGTCACCGTGGATGGGCAGGACGCCGCACGCCAGGTTCCGGGGGCGGGCGACGACGTAATCCGCCGCCGCGCCCGTCGGCGCGATCGCCCGGTGACGGGTCAGCCTCAGCCAGGGGTTGTCGAAAAGGGTCTCTGACCCGCCGTCGCTCCAGCTTGGGCGCGCGGTGCCGTCGTCCCACGCGGGACGCGGGCGGTCGGCGTCGAAGGCATCGTCGCTCATGCGGCTCCTATGGTGCGAAAGGCATCGATCGCCTAGCTGAACGCCATGACCCTGCCTCCGTTCGTCCCCCTCGGTGCCCCCCTGCCCTCGCCCACGGCTTCGCCCGAGATGCTCGCGCGCCTCGCGGTGCGCCGCTCAGCCCCGGCCCAGGGGTTGGCCGAGCCCGGTCCGTCCGAAGCCCAGATGGAGCTGATCCTGACGCTCGGCGCGCGCAGCCCGGACCACGGCAAGCTGACGCCCTGGCGCTTCGTCGTGCTGGGCCGCCAGACCCGCGCCGAGATCGCCGAAAGGCTGGCGGCCATGGCGGTCGAGAAGGCCCTCCCCGCTAAGGCGACGGCGGTGCTGGCTAAGCTGACGACCGCGCCCGTGTCGGTCCTGGTCGTCTCGACCGCCCGCCCCGCCTCAAAGCCCGAGTGGGAACAGGTTCTATCAGCCGGGGCCGTCTGCATGAACATCGAGCACGCGGCCGGGGCGCTCGGCTATGCCTCCAGCTGGATCACGGACTGGTACAGCTATGACGCCGAGGCCGCGGCCCTGTTCGGTGTCACGGACGAGGAAAAGGTCGCGGGCTTCATCCACATCGGCACGCCGGTGGAGGCCCTGCTGGAGCGAGAGCGGCCGGACCTCGCGGCGCTGACGACCCGGCTGCCCTGACCATGCTAGGCTGAAGCGGTTCCAAAGCGGAGACCGCCATGAGCCTGCCCGCCGACGCGACCGCAATCGCCTTCATACTGACCCGCGACCGCGCGGTCTCGGACGCCTTCTACCGCGACACGCTGGGCCTGCCGTTCGTCGTGGACGACGGCTTCGGGGCCGTTTTCGACCTGAATTGCGCGACACTCAGGGTCACCCACGTCCCCGACCATGCCGCAGGAGGCCACCCCGTGCTCGGCTGGCGTGTGGCCGACATCCGCGCGACGATCGTCGCGCTGAAAGCCAAGGGTGTCGAGATGACGGTCTATCCCGGCATGGGGCAGGATGGGGACGGCGTCTGGACATCTCCGGACGGAAAGGCGCAGGTCGCCTTCTTCACCGACCCAGACGGCAATGTGCTCAGTCTGACGCAGGACTGAGCAAGGGCTTCTCCCACTCCATCAGCATGAACCACGGTGCCCGATCGTAGTGCGCGGCACGAACCGGATCACCGCCCGGATTCGCCCTCGGCTCGGCGAAGTGGGTCAGGCGCAAGCCCTGATCCAGCAGGAGCATCATGTAGGTCGACAGTGGACGGTGCCAGTTCTGGATGCGGATGCCCTTCCACGCGATCCAGCCGGCCTTCTCTTCCAGATAGTGATCCATGGCATGGGCGCGGCGGCCGTCTGGCAAAGTCGTCCATCCCAGGTCGTTGGCGTCGGCGGCGGAATTGTAGGCCGTCAGGTTGGCGATCAGCAGCGTCCCGCCCGGTGCCAGAACCCGCGCCATCTCCCGTATCGCGGTGGCCGCATCGGGGATGTCGATCAGGGACAGGTAGCTGACCACAAGATCGAAGGCACCATCGTCGAAGCCCAGGGCTTCGGCCACCGCGACACGGTAGTCGCCGTCGGGGTCGAGCGCGCGGGCGTGGGTGATCAGGCCCTCGGTCGGGTCGATACCAACGGCGGCGATGCCGTGAGCCCTCAGCATGCGGCAGAACCGCCCCTCGCCGCAGCCGACATCGAGCGCGCGGCGGAAGGGACGGCGGCGCGCCCGCTCCAGCATCGGCGCGTCCATGACCCAGCGTCGTCCGAAGTCGCCTTCATCGCCCTGGGAGGCGATCCAGGCCTGAGCCGACTGTTCCCAACCGTCGCTCATCGTGGCTCCTCCTCCGGCCGGTGGACCAGCGAGACCAGCACCACCGAAATGATCATCAGCAGGTACCAGCTGCCCAGCTTGGCCAGAGACACCGGTTCCCACCCCGCCTCCTGGCCCGGATAGACCCAGGCGCGGCCGAGCGTCCCCAGGTTCTCCGCGAACCAGATGAACAGGGCCACGAGGCCATAGCCCAGCAACAGCGGCATCCTCAGCCGTGCCCGGTCGGCGGTGAACCAGAACCATCCTCGTCCGAACAGCAGGGCCGTGGCCACGAACAATGCGAGCCGAATGTCCGGCAGCCAGTGATGGGCGAAGAAGTTGACGTAGATCGCAGCCGCCAGAATCCAGGTGCTCCACAGTGACGGATAACCATTGACCCGGATGTGGAAGATGCGCTGGACCCGCGCGATGTAGGAGCCCACCGCCGCGTACATGAAGCCCGAGAACAGAGGCACAGCGCCGATCCGCAGCACTGAATCCTCCGGATAGATCCAGGAGGCGTGGGCGGTCTTGAACAGCTCCATAATGGTGCCGGCGATGTGGAACAGCAGGATCACCCGCGCCTCGGCCCAGGTCTCGAGCCGGAGCGCCAGCATGGCGATCTGAATGAGGACGGCACCGACGACGAGGAAGTCGTAACGGCTGACCGGACTGGCGTCGGGCCAGAGCAGGAAAGTGCCCAGAATGAGCGCCAGCATGGCCCCGCCGAACAGGCAGGCCCAGGCCTGCTTCAGGCCGAACCACAGGAACTCAAAAGCGAAGTGGTTCGCGGGCGCGCGGTCGGCCCAGGCCTGGGCGGCCGTGAGCCAGCGGCGGCCCCAGGCTTCGAGAGGAAGGCGGGATGCGGTCATGGAACGATCCTGCCCCGTCATCCGCCGCCGCTCATGAGCGAAGCCTGAGCAAACAGCGAAATCGTCGGATCAGCCGCGTCCGCGATAGGTCGGGACGCCCTGGTCGGGCAGCCACAGACCCTCGGGCGGCGCGCCCGTCTGCCAGAAGACATCGATGGGGATGCCGCCGCGCGGATACCAGTAACCGCCGATGCGGAGCCATTTCGGCGACAGGAGCTCGGCGAGGCGCTTGCCGATGGAGACGGTGCAGTCCTCGTGGAAGGCCCCGTGGTTCCTGAAGGCGGTCAGGTAGAGCTTCAGCGACTTGGACTCGACCAGCCAGTCGCCCGGGGCATAGTCGATGACGATGTGGGCGAAGTCCGGCTGGCCCGTCACGGGGCAAAGGCTCGTGAACTCGGGCGCGGTGAAGCGGGCGAGGTAGAGCACATCCGGATGCGGATTGGGCACGCGTTCGAGCTGGGCCGTCTCGGGGCTGTCGGGTTGGGCGATCTGGCGGCCGAGCTGGGAGAGGCCGGAAGTGTCGGTGGTCATGGGCGCGAGATATAGGGTCGAGGGTCGAGGGTCGAGGGTCAGGAAGCCGCGCTCGAACAGCGAGGCTCCGCGAGCCACGCGATAGCGCCCAAAACCCGCGCTCAAGCAGCGAGACGCCGCGCGTTGAGCGGTAGCGCGAAGGAAAATGCCAGACGGCCAGTAAGCCGGGTTCTGTTCCTGCCGAAGCAGGCGACGATCATTCCTCTGGACCGGCCATTACTGGACGGTTCTCGCGACCTACCCGGGCGTCTCGGGCGGTGAACCCTGCGGACCGAAGTCCGCGCGACGCCCCTATTCGGTCTTGCTCCAGGCGGGGCTTGCCATGCCGTCCCTGTCACCAGCGACGCGGTGGGCTCTTACCCCACCCTTTCACCCTCACCCTCCTCCGCCGAGGCTTCGGAGGGCAGTTTGCTTTCTGTGGCGCTATCCCTCGGGTCGCCCCGGGCGGAGGTTATCCGCCGCCTCTTCACCGTGGAGCCCGGACTTTCCTCGACGCGGGCAAGCCCGCGCCGCGACCGTCCGGCCGTCTGGCGCTCGCTAGGTGGACGGTTTGGCAGCGCAGGTCAATTCAACACGCCTGTGATGCTCTCGACCGTCGCCAGTTGCAGGACACCCATCAGGGTGGCGCGGGTCTCACCGTCGGCGATGCCGTCAACCTTCGACGGCCGCCAGTGGCGCTGGAAGGCCTCGACCGTGATCCGGGTCGCCTCGGAATAGACGCCGTCCGGCAGGGGCTCGTAGCCGAGCCGGTGCAGCCCCGCCTGAAGGACGTGGACGCCCAGGCCGGTGTCGCCCACCGACAGCGGCGGGCCGAGAGCCGCGATCC